>CAVDWI010000123.1:0-5818 GCA_963612485.1 Barnesiella intestinihominis | reverse complement strand
CCAGCGGAGTCAATCGACGCGGATTCTTCCCCTTCTGCTCTATCAGGATTTCAGATCCGTCCTTGTAATACCGTGCGCTCAAAGTTCGCGAGACGCCATCTTTCGGCGCGAGACCAAAGCCAAAGCCATTGCCGGCGGCCTTGTGCTTTTCGGCGTAGCGTTGCAGATATCCCCAAAGCTTGTCGGACAGCGTGTATCGCGAATCAGGCGACTTTTCAAGGATGTCCCGCATCAGCGGTTTTGGTGCAACCGGCTTAATGGCGAATTCGAAATCGACACCTAACCCATAGCGCTTTCTGTCAAATCCTACGATAAGGAGTCGCTCACGATGCTGCGGCACGAAATTCTGGCCGTCAATTACCTTGTAGGAAACTGAATAATCAAGTTCATCCAAAGCCTCGCAAATGACGCGGAACGTATTTCCCTGGTCGTGACTGCAGAGATTTTTGACATTCTCAAGGAGAAATGCCTTTGGTCGCCGTTGCTTCAGGATTGTACAAACGTCAAAGAAGAGAGTTCCTTGCGTCTTGTCTTCAAAGCCCGTCGCACGACCAAGGCTTTTCTTCTTTGAGACACCCGCAATGCTGAACGGCTGGCAGGGGAAGCCGGCGCAAAGAACATCAAAATCACGAGGAATCAAGTTCTTCGTCGATTGCAATGTGATATCCCCGTAAGGTCTGTCACCGTAATTCGCATAATATGTCTTCTGCGCGAACTCATTCCATTCGCTTGAGAACACGCATTTCCCGCCATTGGACTGCATCGCCAAACGGAATCCTCCAATCCCGGCGAAGAGGTCGATGAAGGTGAACTTCGGGTGCTTCGGCGGCGGGAACGGAATGTCCTTTTTCTTTTCGGTTTCCATGATGTCAATGAAATCCATCTGCACGGAATCATACGCCATCGATGACAAAGGCGCGAAGGCCGTCGTCCTCACGGGACTACGATCTCGTTGAGGATGTTGTCGATGATCTTGTCGCTCGTGACGTTCTCCGCCTCGGCCTCGTAGGTAAGGAGGATGCGGTGGCGCAGCACGTCGTGCGCGACCTCCTTCACGTCCTGCGGCGTGGCGTAGGCGCGGCCGTGCAGGAGCGCGTTGCCGCGCGCGGCGAGATTGAGCGACAGCGTGGCGCGGGGGCTCGCGCCGTTCTGGACGTAGGCATTCTTCTCCCGCGTCTTGAATACGATGTCGAGGATGTAGTCCCCGACCTTCTCGTCGCAGTAGACCTCCTTCAGCGTCTCGCGCAGAAGCGCGACGTCTTCGGGCGTGCACACCGTCTTCGCCTCCGGCGCGGACGCATTCCCGGCGAACCGCTGCATGATGCGCCGTTCGTCCGCCTTGGAGGGCGTCTCGACGAGACACTTGAACATGAAGCGGTCGACCTGCGCCTCGGGAAGCGGATACGTGCCCTCCTGCTCGATCGGGTTCTGCGTGGCGAGGACGAGGAACGGACGCGGCAGCGGATAGGTCTCGTCGCCAATCGTCACCTGACGCTCCTGCATCGACTCGAGAAGCGCGGACTGCACCTTCGCCGGGGCGCGGTTGATTTCGTCCGCCAGCAGAAGGTTCGTGAAGACCGGACCTTTCTTGGGGGTGAACTCGCCCGTCTTCGGCGAATAGACGAGCGTGCCGACGACATCCGCCGGCAGGAGATCGGGCGTGAACGAGATTCGACGGAAGTTGAGCCCGAGCGTCTTCGCGAGCGTGTTCACCGAGAGCGTCTTCGCAAGGCCCGGCACGCCCTCGAGCAGAATGTGCCCGCCCGTGGCGAGCGCGAGAATCAGGCGGTCGATCAGTTTCTCCTGACCGACGATGACCTTCGCGACTTCCTCGCGAATCTTCGTGACGAGTTCGCCCTGCGCGGCGATTCGGTTTGTTGCTTCCTTCAGGTCCATTTTCAGTTGTCTCCTTTCATCAGTTGACGCACGATGTCCTTGACATCGTGCCATTTTACCATATTCAGACGCTTGATTGTCGTTGAAATCTGAAATCTCTTCATGTCCGCCGCCGCGTCGCCGTTCGCGGGCAACGCCCCGCGCAGCCTCCGCAGGTGGTCGCCCCACAGGTTGCGCACGAACTCCTGCAGAATGTCCGTCGCACTCTGCCCGCTCGCGTCGGTCGTGCCGGTCTTGGACATGACGCGGTCGAACCACGCCTGCTCCCGCGCATCCAGTTTCGCGGCGAAAGCCGAAACCGCGTCCTCATCGCTCACGAGTTCGACGCGCCACGCCTCCACGAACGCCCGGGTGAAGTCATGGACGAAAACCTCCTTCGGCAGAAACTCCCCGACCATTCCGTCCAGCGCCGAATTGCGTTCGTTCGCCAGCAGAAACTCCATCAGAGCCATCTCGCGTTCGGGCGGCGGCTCGACGGCATGGGCATCTTCGCCCGTCAGCGCGGCGCTTTCGTCCGCGTCAATGAATTCCACGTCGTCCCGATCTTCCTCATCGACGGAGTCGAAGACTTCCTCCGTGCGAGAGGACGGCGCGACGGGCGGGGATACCTTCACCTTCCCGAGTTCCTCCGCGAGCGCGGCGGCCGGGAGGTTCAGCAACCGCGCCGCCTCGTCCACCATGCTCGCCCGCAGAATCGCGCTCGGACACGCCGCCAGCGTCATCAGCACCGCCTTCGAGACCCGCGCCACCGCGTCGATGGTCTTCGCATCCTTCTCCTTCGCCTGTTCGATGCGACACTGGAAACTGACGATGGATTCCGCCCCGTCGAGAAGCCGTTGGAACGCCGCCGCCCCCTCCGTGCGGAGGAACGAATCGGGGTCGTTCCCGCCTGGCAGCGAGACGACGCGCACGGGCATTTCCTCGGCGAGCAGAAGCGCGGCGGTTCGGATTGTCGCCTTATGCCCCGCCGCATCGTCGTCGAAGACAAGCAGGGCGGCGTCGGCGACGCGCTTGATCATCCGCGCATGCTGTTCGGTGAACGCCGTGCCCTGACTCGCCACCGCCACGGGAAAGCCGCAGACGTGCAGACGGATCGTGTCAATCTGCCCCTCGCAGACGATGACCTCGCGATGCGGGGCCTTGGCAATGTTCGCGGCGGCGCGGTCAAAGCCGAAGAGGACGTTCGACTTCTTGAAAATGGGCGTCTCGGGCGAGTTGACGTATTTGCCCGAGTTCTTCTTCTCCACGAGTTGCCGTCCGGAAAACGCCACGACTCGTCCCTGACGGTCTTTCACCGTGAACATCAGCCGTCCGCCGAAGCGGTGGTAGCCCCTGTCGCCGGGCCGCCCGTCCGACGGCTTGATTACGCCCGCGTCGGCGAGTTCCTCCGCCGTAAAGCCGTATTTCTCCGCCCACGTGAGGATGGGGGCGATGCCCGTCGGCGCATAGCCGATGAGGAAGTCGTCCTGAACCTTCTCGTCCAGTTCGCGCTTCTCGAGATACGCCCGCGCCGGTGCCGCCTCCTTCATCTTCTTGAGACAGCGGTGGTAGAACTGGGCGAGTTCGGCCATCAGCGCGAAGAGCCGCGCCCGCTTGCCCGCCGTGGGGTCGTCCTCCGCCTCGACCTTCACGCCGCACTGTGCGGCCAGCTTCTTCACCGCCTCCATGAAGGTCAGCCCCTCCTGCTTCTGGACGAACTTGAACACGTCGCCCGATTCGCCGCACCCGAAGCAGTGGTAGAACCCCTTCGCCACGTTGATGTTGAAGCTCGGCGTCTTCTCGTGGTGGAACGGACAGCACGCCTTGATGCTCGACCCCGACTGCTTCAGCGGAATGCCATACGAGGAGACCAGTTCCGCCAAATCCGTGCGCGACCTGATTTCCTCGACGACCTTCTCACTTATCCGTTCCATATGCGCGTATTATACCACATCTATCCCGTTCCTCAGCGGCGGGGAATCCGAATCGTGAAGCAACAACCAGAAGGACGGGCGGGCTTCAACGAAACGTCGCCGCCGTGGAGGCGGGCGATTCGACGGACGATGGCCAGTCCAAGTCCCGCCCCGCCCGTCTCCGCCGTCCGCGCCGAATCGATGCGGTAGAACCGCTCGAAGACCCGTGCAGCGTGTTCGGGGGCGATGCCGACGCCATGGTCTTCAACCGTGAGCTCCGCCGCACCGTCCACATTCCGCGCCGACACCACGACATCCTTCGACCCCGAATAGCGGATGGCGTTCTCGATCAGATTGGTCAACGCCCGTGTGATGAGCTGTGCATCGCAAAAAGCCGTCACCCCCGATGAAACCGAGGCGACAAGCGCAACGCCCGCCTCGTCCGCCCTCTTGCGAAGGAGGTCAACCGTCTCGTTCACGATGTCCACGAGGTTGACATCCATGCGAACGGGCGTAAAACCGTCGCGCTCAAGCCGTGCGAGCGAGAGCACGTTCTGCGCGAGGTCGTTGAGGCGGACGGATTCCTTCTTCACCAGGGCAATCAACTTCTGGCGGACGGGAGCGGGCGGGTCGCTCGCCAAAAGATCTGCCGCACCGAGGATGCCGGTCAACGGGGTCTTGATGTCGTGCGAAACATCCGCAATGAACTCGCGGCGAAAGGCCTCCAACCGCGCCAACGCCCGCATTCGGACGTGCTGGCGATAGGTTGAAAGGAGGACGAGCAGAACGCACGCGCCGCCGAGAAGTCCAGCCAGCAGAAAGCCGAACCGTGCGCGGCGAAACGGGTCAAGCACACGGTCAAGCGGTTGTCCGAGCCGCACGTCATACACCCCGACCGTGCGCGTTTCATACAGGCAGTCGGGCGGATTCTCATCCGGGCGCACGGAGTCGTAGACGAGTCCGCGACCCGAATGGCTGAAGATTGTCAGCCGCAGGTTCTGCTCGCGGCAAGACTCGCCAAAGGCGTGAATCCGCCGGAAATCCCCCGCGCCCAGCGACTCGCGGAGATTCGCCGCCGCGAGTTCCGTGCGCGACGCGAGATCCCGCATCGCCCAGCCAATGACGGCGCGGCGAAACGAATCCATCTCAAAGGCGAAAACCGCCGCGAAGACGACGAGACCGACGGCCGCCAGCGTCGGCGGAAGGAAGTTGAACCGGCCTTCGCTCATGCCTTCACCCGATAGCCGATGCCGCGAATCGTCTCGATGTGCTTCGCCCAGTCGCCAAGCTTGCGCCGCAGGTTCGCAATCTGCACGTCAATCGTCCGCTCGGTGACGGAACGCTCCTCCATCTGCACCGCATCAAGGATGCGCGAACGCGCGAGGATGCGTCCGCGATGGGAAACGAGAAGCGCGAGAATGCGCAGTTCACCGGGCGTGAGTTTCAGTTCCGCACCGTTGAGGGTCGCGGTTCGCTCGTCGCCGTCGAGCGTGAGTCCGTCAAACGCCACGCCCGCTTTCACGGAATCGCCACGTCGCAGGACGGCGTGGATTCTCGCGAGCAGGACGGCGCGGTCGAAGGGCTTCGTCACGTAGTCGTCCGCCCCGCACTCAAGCCCGCGCACGATGTCCTCGTTCTGCGTTCGCGCCGTCAGCATAATCACGCGCACCATCGCCAGCGCGGGCGTCTCGCGAATGCGGCGGCAGACCGTGAAACCGTCAAGTCCCGGCAACATCAGGTCAAGCAGCACGAGATCGGGCTTCTCTCGCTTGATGGTCTCAAGCCCCTCGTCGCCGCGCCCGCAACTCGACACGTGGACGAAGCCCGCGCCAAGCAACGCCATTTCCAGCACCGTCCGGATGGTCGCGTCGTCCTCAACGACAATGATCTTGACAAGTTCGTCCATCGCTCGCCGTCTCCTTTTCGTTTTCCACGCACACCCAGCAGATCCGGGCGTGCTTTTCACCTGCCGCCAAGTTTGAGCCAGACGCGGAGGAGTTCGCTGGCGCTCCACGCCTGTGCCGCGCACC
>CAVDWI010000122.1:0-5952 GCA_963612485.1 Barnesiella intestinihominis | reverse complement strand
TACCACATAATGCCGCCCATCGGGTAGCCCGGATAGTATTCGTAGTCGCCGTCCGTGAGATTTTCGAGTGAAACGAAAAGTTCGCCTCCGAGGGGCGTAAACGACTCAAGCGGCACGGCGAGGCGCGTGTTGATGAGCAAGCCCTCCTTGAGTTCGGTCAGGTTCGCGGCCTCCGACGAGGAGCGGACGGAATAGGCGTTCATTCGGTCGATGAACTGTCCGTCAATCGTCCACTTGAGGTAGTCGCAGATTCGCCACGTGCCGCCGAGGGTCGCCGTCCAGCGCGGCAGACGCGAGACGGGGCTTGTCTCCGGGTTCGTGTAGGTCAGTCCGCCGAAGAACGAGAGGTCGTCCGTCGGACGCCAATGCGCCGAGAGTTCGACGCCCGTCGCCCGCATGCCGCCCGCGTTGACGTAGCCGCGTGACGTTCGGTCGATGCGGTTCTGCACGTCGGTGTGGAAGAGGGTCGCGAGGATGTCGAACGAATCGTCCACGGCGACTTTCGCGCCGCCGGAGAGGTAGTTCATCGTCTCCGCGCCGAGCGTGCCGCGCGCGTAGTCGGTGGCGAGCGCCCGCGTGTAGACGCCGGGATAGTGAACGCCGCGTGAGCCGGTTGCGAAGAACTGCACCTTCTCGCGCCAGTCCAGCGTGAGCGCGGCGTCAGGCCCCCATTCGCCGTCGTATTGGCTGTGGAAGTAGTAGCGCGTCCCGGCGGACGGCGTGAGCGTCCAGTCGTCCGTGAGGCGGAAGTCGTAGCGGAGCCCGAGATACGGCGCGACGGTCGTGAGCGCACCGTCCGCCGAGAAGGGGACTCTGCCGTTGACGAGGTTGCGTGTCTCGGTTTCGCCGCGTTCGTGCGTGAGGTCGAGTCCGCCGCGAATCCAGAGGTCGCGCCAGACGTTCCCCTCGTAGAAGTTGCGGAAACTGAAGGTGAGCCATTCTGTGTGGGCATTGCCGTCCATCGCGCCCGTCGGCGTTTGGCAGAGGTCGTCCTGATACCAGTCGATGACGCCGCGCTCGAACGCGAGAAGTGAGTAGCCCGTCAGGAAGTCGCGCACGGTGTCGAAGCGCATTGTGTAGAGGTCGGTCGCGAGGTCGAAGCAGTCCGTGCGCGGCGCGGGCTTGCCGACTTCGCCGGGATCTTCGACCTTGCTCTGTGTGCGCTGGTAGACGAAGCCGAGGTGGTCGCTGTCGGAGAGATCGACGCCGAGCCGCCCGAACGCGCTCACGAGCGTGGACGCGCCGTGGTCGCGGGTTCCGTCCGACTGCTTGTAGCTTGCGCCGCCGTAGGCATCGACCGGTCCTTCCTTGAGTCCGGCGGACGCGGCGGAAAGGAAGGTGTTGTAGCGTCCGTAGACGAGATCGACTTCGCCCTCGTGACCGGGGGTGTGGCGGCGGCGTGTCTCGACGTCGACGGCCCCGAACGTACCCGAATAGCGGGCGGGATGCGGACTCTTCTGCACGGCGACCGACTCGGCGAAGTCAATCGGCATCGAGTCCATGAGGGGATGCCCCCACATGCCCGACTCGCGGGGCGCACCGTCCGTGTAGAGCCGCACCTCGCCGCCGGGACGCGCCGTGCCGAGTCCGCGAATGTAGACGCTGCCGCCCTGCGCACCTCCGTAGCTGCCGATGGGCGAGTAGCGCGAAATCGTCACGCCCGGAACCTGGCGGAGCGCGGTCGGGATGTCCTGCGCGTTCAGAAGCGCGAGCTGTTCGCGTCCGACGATCACGCGCTCCGCCCCGTCACGTGTCACGCTTTCCGTCTGCAGGATCGGGCTTGCCGTGACGATGACCGTCGGCAGGGTGGCGACGTCGTTCGTCCCCGCCGTCGCCGCAGACGCGAGAAGCGGGGAGAATGCGAGGATGAGGAAAGGGGCAGCAGTGCCAATCTTCTTCTTGCAGACTTCCATGCGCGGTATTCTACCATATCCGCCGCCCGCCCGCCACAGTCATTCCGTCTTTTGTGGATTCTCCGTATGGCCAAGGTGGACATGGCCAAGGTGGACATTCAAAAGGCGGCGGCGAGCATCGGTATGGCGCGTTCGAAACTCACGCCGTACCAGTGGTCCGGTTCGGTGGCCTCAATGGACGCGCAGACGACGTCCGCTGCGAGGGCGGCCGATTCGAGCGCGGTTTTGCCGCGCATCAGCGCACCCGCGAAAACGGACGCGAATTCAAGCGCGGTCTTGCCGCGCAGGAGCGCACCCGCGAAGACGGACGCGAAGACGTCGCCCGTGCCGTGGCTCATGCGGTCGAGGCGCGGGTTGAAGTCGTAGGCGACCGTTGCGCCGTCGCTCACCGCCGTGCCGAGCGTGGCGGGGTCGAACGAAACGCCCGTGAGAACGACGTTCTTCGCGCCGAGCGCGTGGAGTTTCGCAATCAACGCCTCGATTTCCGCCTTTGTGTAGCCGCTCAACTTCGGGGTTTCGCCCACGAGGAACGCCGCTTCGGTCAGGTTGGGAAGAATGTAGTCCGCCCCCTTGCAGAGCCGTGCCATCTTCGAGGGGAAATCCGCCGCGAAACCCGCGTAGAGCTTGCCGTTGTCGGCCATCGCGGGATCGACGATGCGAAGGGCGCCGGGATTCGCGCAGCTCGCCATGATGGAGAGAATCGGGTCGATCTGGCTCTCGCACACGTAGCCCGTGTAGAAGGCGTCGAACCTGATGCCGAGTTCGTTCCACTTGTGTTCGACATTCGTCAGTTCGGGCGTGAGGTCGGCGAAAGTCCAGCTCTTGAAGCCGCCCGTGTGGTTCGAGAGCACCGCGCTCGGCAGAATCGCACACTCGACCCCGCAGGCGG
This sequence comes from Barnesiella intestinihominis, assembly GCA_963612485.1. Lineage (GTDB taxonomy): Bacteria > Verrucomicrobiota > Kiritimatiellia > RFP12 > UBA1067 > UBA1067. The sequence goes on along the minus strand of CAVDWI010000122.1, from coordinate 3,150 downwards.
AAACGAGCGGCAGCGCAACCGTCGTCGAGCATTGCCCGACGCACGAAATGTCTTGGATTGTCAGCAATCTTTTCATCATCTATTCTCTCGTCAAATCAGCGACAGGAACTCCTGCCGAACCTTTTCATCCGTCCTGAACGAGCCGAGCACGGCGGAGGTCGTCATCTCGCTGTTGCGCTTCTCGACGCCGCGCATCATCATGCAGAGGTGCTTCGCCCGAATGACGACACCCACGCCCTCCGCACCCGATTCGCGCATCACCGCCTCGGCGATTTCCTCGGTCATGCGTTCCTGGATCTGAAGCCGCCGCGCAAACATGTCCACGATGCGGGCGAGTTTCGAGACGCCGAGCACCTTGCCCTGTGAGATGTAGCCGATGGAGCACGAGCCGTAGAACGGCAGCATGTGGTGCTCGCACAGCGAATACATCTCGATGTCCTTCAGGATCACCATGTGGTTCGTGCCGCTCGCGAAGCGGGCGTTGTTCACGACCTCCTTCAGGTTCTGGCGGTAGCCCCGCGTCAGGAACGCGAGGGACTTCGCCACGCGCGCGGGCGTCTTCTTCAGTCCGTCCCGCGCCGGGTCTTCGCCCAGTTCGACGAGGAGTTCGCGCACGAGCGCGGCAATCCTCTTTTCATTCGGTTGTTTCAATCCGTCATTCCTCATTCGTAGTCAAAGAGCGCCGAGACGGTCGCGTCCGCGTCGCTCGTGAGCCGCGCCCAGTAGCCGCCGAAGGCGCGGGGGAAGTCCTTGCGGAAGCAGGTTCCGGCGGCAAGCTTGAACGAGTCCGCCTTCACCCACGTTCCCCAGCCGTCGATATCGATTTCGAGCGTCACCGTGCAGGGTGCGTCGGCGCAGAGCGTGAGGGACTTCCTGTCGAATCCGTTCATGAGGTAGGGGTCGGAGGGTTCGCCCGCCTTCACCGCCGTTTCGCACCAGGGTCCACCGCGCCCGACCGCCTTGCCGACCTTCCACATGTCGTCAATCGCCATCACCTTGAGCGACCCTGGAACGGACACGACGAACAGCCCGCGCCAGCTCGCGTAGTCGTAGATCGGCGCGTTGTGCGTCGTCACCGGGCGCACGCCCGCGAAGCCGTGCGCGTTCTCCGCCGGGAGTTCGTAGTAGATGCCGCCCGCATTGAAGTGGTCGCGTTCCGTGCAGACTTCGCGGCAGACACGCCCGCCGATTCCCTTGAAGCCCTCCCTGCCGTAGGGCAGCCGCCACCGATTGCCGCCGTCGTCCACGTAGAGAACCGAGCCTTCGTCGAACGCCAGCACATCCGCCGCGAGCGGGGCCGCCGCCCGGACTGCATCGCCGACCTCGGCCGAAACGGGCGTGAGCGCGAGCGTCTCGTCCAGCGCATACGCGGTGTCTTCTGACGCGACGGCGAGTTTTCCGGGGACGGCCGCGTTGACATGCAGAAGAGCCTCCTCGTCCTTATTAGTCAGCGGAATCGTGCGAAGTGCCGCGAACGCATCCGCCGCCGCCTTCACCCGTTCGTCCGCATTGCGGTAGACGAGCACGGCGGAAGCCTCCGCCGCGTCCTCCTTGGCGACGAGTCGCAGCCATTCGCCCGCGAGATCCGAGAGATCCGTCCCCGCCGCCGACACCTCGCGCACCTTCGTCCACTTGCCCGAACCGTCCGCGTCGATCTCGACGTCATACGCCCCGCCCGTCAGCCAGAGCCACTTCATGTCGTAGCCCGCGCAGAGGTAAGGTGCGGAAACGTCACCCTTCTTCACCGCCTCGCGGTTGAAGACGAACGCCGTGCCCGTCGCGGGACCGAATCCGTCCAGGTCGCCCGGCTTCACGAACCAGAGGTTGGACTGGCTGCGCTCGGGACCCTGCAGCGCACCCTTCGCCCGTCGCTTGTTCAGGAACTCGTTCGCGGCGGAATCGTCGCAACCGAAGACGACGCGGTCGCCCCAGCGGCAGAAGTCGCCGATGATCTTCAGGTAGGTCGAGCGCGGACGAATCCCCTTCGCGTTCCCCGGCGCGAACGTCGCGGGGAAGCGCCAGAACGTGCCGTGCATCGTCGCGAGGAAGTCGTCGCCCTCGCCGATTTCGCGGATGCGCGGCCATTCGGTGTTCCAGCCGTGCGCCCCGTCGTAGGAGTGTGAGGCCTTCGGCAGACGGTAGTCCGTCCACGTCGTGCCGTCCGCCGTCATCGTCAGGATCACGCTCTTCGCGTCCCAGCCCATCGCCCAGATGACGTTTGAGTCGGGGTGCTCGTTGCCGTAGACGCCATCGCGGGTCGTCACTTCGGTGAACTGGTTCGTGCGGATGAGATGCCACTGCTTCTCGCCCGACTCCCAGCTCGCGAGTGCGCCGGACGGGGTGCGCGGCTCGACCATCGCCTCCTTGTTGAAGATGCCGTTGTTGGCGTAAAACACCTTCCCGAAACCGCTGCACGTGCCCTTGCCGTGGTAGCCGAAGAGGTCGGAATCCTCCGCCTCGTCCCACCCGGCGGGCGGCTGCGCCCCGACCTTCTTGAAGTAGTTCGTGAACGCCCCCATGTTGTGTCCGTCGCGAATCAGCGTCCGCGTGGCGAGCGTGTGGACGTCGAGTTCGTAGAGGGCTTCCTCCATGTCCGTCACGTAAATCTTGTTCGCGGGGTCTGTCAAGTGCCGTGCCGCGCCCGTCAGGCGACCCGGCATCGCGGCAATCGGCACCGTCCGCACGCTCCCGTCCTCCCCGATGAGGTAGGTGCCGATGAGGGCCTGGCCCGACTCGCGGTGAATCAGGCGGTCGGCGGGCGTTCCGCCCACGGACTCGGGACGCGCAATCAACTTGAGGTCTTCCGTGACCTGATAGAGTTTATCGGAACTGCCGATCGGGCAGTGCGGACCGTAGGTGACGAGCCAGAGGCTGCCGCCCCACGGCACGAGCGCACCCGTACCGCATTCGCCCTCGTTGTTGTAGTAGGCGAGCGACGGGCGGATGCCGCCAATCTCAACCGCCGTCTCGTGGCAGCCGCCCAGCAGAACGGCAAGCACCGCACCGAAAATGCACTTTTCGAACCTCATGACAGATAATCCCCCTTGTTTTGCCTTGTTTTTGTTTTGCTTTTTATGGAGCCGGGTAAGGGACTCGAACCCCTGGTAATTCCTCATTACAAATGAGGCGCAGTCGCCACTGTGCCAACCC
>CAVDWI010000121.1:121-5970 GCA_963612485.1 Barnesiella intestinihominis | reverse complement strand
TCAGCATCGTCGCCGCCGTCGCGGGCACGACGGGGAAGATGTAGGTCGGGCGCGAGAACCACTGGAACTGGCGATTCTGCGTGAGAAGCGCCACGCCCTTTTCGCTCTTCAGCGGCGGATAGCAAATGGCGACGCGCATTCTCTTACCACTTGTAGCCGAGACCGATGATATAGCGGAAGTCGCTCTTCTTGCGTTCTGCGCTCGGTTTCGAGTTGTAGTCCCACTCGATCTTCGCCAGCAGGTCGATGTTCCAGAAGAGCATCGTCGTGAAGCCGACGTCGGACTTGAAGAGGTAGATCGTCCAGTCGTCCACTTCGGGCAGGTACTCGAAGTTATGGAAGAACTCAAGTCCGGCCGTCCACTTCGGCGCATAGGTCAGGTGGTGCGCGTAGCGAAGCGTCGCGTAGTCGTCGGCGCGGTCGGGATCGGGGTTCTCGTACTTGTCGTTCACCCACGCCGCGCCGACTTCCTGGCTGAAGTTCCACTTGCCGGTCGTCTCGAAGTCGTATTTCTCCAGCCACTGGTAGCCGAGACCCGCGCCAAGCCGAATGCGGCGATTAAGCCCCGCAATCGCATCACGCTCGTACCGCGCGTTGAGGTAGGAATAGAGTTTCGTCCGCCAGAAGTGGTCGTACTGACCCTCCGCCTCGATGCGGTCCTTGGACTTCTCCCAGTCGTCCTTCGACGTGCCCGTCTTCGAGTAGTAGTAGCCGAAGTCGGCGTTCACACGATCCTGCTCCCAGCGGCGGTTCACGTTCGCAATCACGCTCGCGGAATTGCCGTAGGTGTTGCCGCGGTCGGCCTGGAACGCCGCGTTGACCGACCCGTGCCACGTCTCGACCGCCGGGTCGATTTCCTTCACGAGCGACATGTCGAGCGGCGCATTGTCCGCGACATACGAACCCTTCTGGACGGAAAGCATGCGCGTCTCCGAATGCCCGTCCTGGAACTTGATGACGTGCGAACCCGCGTTCTCAAGACTGACGATGTTCTCGAGCTTGATTTCGATTTCACCGAGGTCGTCCGACACGAACGTGAGTGCGCCGTTTTTCGCCGCGCCCGCCGTGCCGGTGAGAAACGAGCCGGACTTGAGCTCGACCTTGTCCGCGAATGCCGCGCCCGCGAGGGCGACCAACGAAACGATGTGTAGTAGTTTTTTCACAATCTTCCTATCTGTTTACTTTTGGCTGTTTGTTCCATTCGGGGTCCTTCCTGAACGGATTGAGATCGCTAAAGCTGAAGCCGCCGCTGGTCGATTGAGTCTGCAACGGGTCTTTCGCCTGTTTCTCGAGCGGACGCATGTCGAGGGACTCAATGCCCTCCATGTTCTTCTCGGGGCGGTCCCCAGGTTCGAGTTTCTGTCCCTTCGTGTACTGCCGACCGAGCACGGCGTTCTTCGGCAACCCCACATCCTTCTCAACCTTCCTCGGATCGACGAGCCCGACCGTGACGAAGACGATGATCTCTTTCTGCTTCTTGACGCGCACCATCGAACCGAAGAGACGTGGTCCGATCCACGGGATGTCGCGCAGAAGCGGGATGCCGTTGTCGATCTGCTCCTCCTCCGTCACCGAAAGCCCGCCGATGACCGCCGTCGTGCCGCTCTCGAGGTTGAATTCGCTGATCAGACGCTGAACGCTGATGATCGGATACTTCGCCGAGATCGTCCCGCTCGTGTCGGAATCCCCGCTCGTACCGGTCTCGACCCAGCTGTCGAGCGAAGAAATCGTCGGCACGATTGCGACATTGATGAGGCCGTTCGTCGAAATGCGCGGCGTGACCTCGAGGGAAATGCCCCACGAGAAGAACGCCTCCTTCGCGAACATGAACTTGTCCTCGCCGGGAATCGCCTCCATGTTCGACGCGATGTCGAGCGACGTCGAGCCGCTCGCATCTGTCCGCTTCGCGGAAACCTTGACGTTCGGGTACTTCTTCGTCATATCGACCGTCGCCTTCTTGCCGGAGGAGACGATGATCTTCGGATTCGAGAACGTCTTCGTATCCTCCGTCGCGTCGAGTGCACGGAGCGTGAGTGCCATCTGCGAGAAGTTCAACGTTCCGTTGAAATAGGAAATCGAGCCATTCTCGCCGGCCGATCCGTCGATGCTGTAGCTCTCCGAAACCGACTGTCCGGTCGTCTTGCGCGTGTAGTCCTTGACGCCGGAGCCGACGTTGTACTGCTGAAGCCCGCCGCCGATGTTGGCAGAGCCAGTCATGCCGTCGAGCATCGACCAGTCGATACCGACCTTGTGCGAGGCCGTGTTGCCGAGCTCGACGAAACGCGCCTCGATGTAGACCTGCTGCGATTCAACGTCGAGTTCCTGGATGGCCTTCTCGCAGGCGTCAAGAATAAGGCGCGGCGCGGTGACCATCACGGAGTTCGGTTCGGGGAAGGCGACGGCCATCTTCGAGACCTTCCAGTCCTCGCCGAAATCGCCGCTCCACGTCGCGTTCAGGTTCTCCGCGACTTCCGTCGCAGAGGCGTGGTTCATACGGAAGACCCGCGTTTCAATCCGCCGCATCGTCTCCTTGCGCTCGGCCTTCGCCTGCTCCGCGTCGGCCTTCGCATCGGTTTTCGCCGCCGTCACCGCCGCCGCATCCTTCGCCGCCTTCTCGACGGCCGCCTTCACCGCCGCCTCGACCGTCTCCTTCGCCGCCTTCTCCGCCGCCGCCTTCACGCTTTCCGTCACCGTGCGCTCCGCGACCTCCGTCGCCGTACGCTCCGCCACAATCTGCGCCGCGCGGAGCGTCTCGCCGCTCTCCATCGCAGCACGAACCGGGAACACGAAAACAGCGGCGGCGAAGATGGCGGACGGGAAACGGAAAGCGGATAGGAATCGGTTCATGGCAAATCAGCCCTTGAAGATAAAGAACTTGCGGACAAAGAAGTTCAGGAGGAACGAGACAACGATCTCAATGCCGACGGCGAGCGTCGTCATCAGCCCGGCGTAGCGAATCATCAGCACCGAGAGACCGAGCGCAATAAGCGTCGCGACCGCCGCCGTGCCGAAGAACATCATAAACTCCACGAACCACGGGAACTTCCCGGCGCGAAAGACGAACCAGCGGTTCATCAGCCAGCAGAAGACGTTCGCAAGCAAAAACCCGCCCGCCGTGCAGATTGCAAAGCGAACGGCCCGCACGTCATCCGGCACGGTCGCAGAGGGAAAACCAAGATACTTCACCGCCCAGTCGTCAGGTGCGAGGCACGCAAGACACGTCGTCCCCAGCAGGTAGAGACCGGCCGTCTGCACGACCGTCGCCGCGACCCCGATTGCACCGTACTTGACGACTTGCCAGAACGGACTAGCGTCGTGCGACAGGATTCTCGTCAATGTATTAGACATTCAATTGTGCCTCACTCCGACGGTCGTCAATCGCCCCAAGTCTCTCGAGATCGACATCCTCAATGCCGAGCGGCTTCGCGGTCTTCCACCCGCCGCACGTGAAGTCGGGGACGTCCTGCGAAGCGCCGCGATTCGTCGCCGAACGCTCGGTGAGTTCCGCGAGCGAACAGCTCGTCGCGAGGTCATAGACGTCCATGTCGAGCGGCAGACCATTCTGCAGGCAGTAGCAGAGGCGCAAGTCCATCAGGAAGTCCATGCCGCCATGCCCGCCGACCTTCTTCGCGAGTTCGCCCGCTTTCTTCCAGAGCGGATGCCTGTAAGTCTCGCGGATTTCCGAAGCGCGTTTCTCGTCGAACCAGGCGTGCGCCGCCGCGCCGGGCTTTTCCGCGAGTGCGATGCGGAACGGGTAGTCGTTCAGGATGCCCTGCGTACCCGACACGAGGTTGATGCGCGAGTAGGGTCGCGCACTCGTGACGTCGTGCTGAATCATGATCGTCTTGCCGTTCACCGTGCGGATGACGGTCGTGTTCATGTCGCCGAGCCGGGGGTGAAGCCGCGCCTGCCAGCTGTCCGCACCGAACTTCGCCTTCGCATATGCATCCATGCCGATCTGTCGCGTCGAGACGCTCGTCAGGTAGTCGAATCGGTCGCCGCGATTGACGTTCATCGCCTGCATGAGCGGCAGAAGCCCGTGCGTCGCATACGGATTGCCCGTGTGCTCCGTATTCCACTTGAGCCGCCAGTAGCCCTGGTAGCCGCCCTTCGCCGGATCGAGGAAGTTGAGTTCGCGCAAATCGTGGATGTACGCCCCCTCGGCGTGTACGAGTTCTCCCAGCATCCCCTGCCGCACGAGGTTGAGCGTAAGCATCTCGATTTCGCCGTAGCAGCAGTTCTCGAGCTGCATGCAGTGCTGCCGCGTCCGCTCCGACGTCTCGACGAGAGCCCAGCAGTCGTCAATCGTCATCGCGCTCGGGACTTCGATCGCCACGTGCTTGCCGTGTTCCATCGCGTAGAGTGCCATCGGCGTGTGCAGTTTCCATGGCGTGGTCACGTAAACGAGATCGAGGTCGCTTTCGCACAGGGCCTTGTAGCCCTCCTCACCCGAATATTCCCGAGCGGCAGGCTTGCCGTTCTCCTTCAGCCACTTCTGCATCCGGCCGACGCGCTCGGGATAGAGGTCGCAAAGCGCCGCGATTTCCACGCCCGGAATCGCCGCCATGCGCTGCACCGCCCCCGGCCCGCGCATGCCAAGCCCGACGTGGCCGATGCGCACCTTCTTCACCGCCGGCGCGGCAAATCCGCTCATCGCCCCACGACACAACTTGGCCGCCGACGAAACGCACCCTGCCAGCGCGGCGGTCGCGCCCATCCACGCCGTTCCCTTGAGGAAATCCCTGCGATTCGTATCCATTTTTATGCAAACCTTTCTACTATTGGTGTGAAACGGCTGAATTATACCACATCCTCATGCGACCTGCAAATGCCCACCCACTTGCGACCCGTGGGCGCAAAGAGTATAATACCGCCCACTTTGACGAAAAACAGACAGAAAATCAGCAAAAAACTCGCCGTTGGGGCCGTTCTCGGCTCCATCTTCAGCGTTCAGGGCGGCGCTTCCATTGCCAAATATCTTTTCCACCTGCTCGGACCAGGCGGCGCCGTGACCCTGCGCGTCGGGTTCGCGGGGCTCATCCTCGCGATCGTCAACCGTCCCGCCTTCCGCCGCTTCACCCGCGCCCAGTGGAAATGCGCCCTCCTCTACGGCTTTTCAATCGGCGCAATGAACGTCATCTACTACTACGGAATCCGCCGCGTCCCCCTCGGCGTCGGCGTGACAATCGAATTCATCGGGCCCCTCGGCCTCGCACTCCTCACCTCGCGCAAGGCGACGGACTTCCTCTGGGCGTTCCTCGCCGCACTCGGCATCGTCCTCATCGTCCCCTGGTCGGGAACCGCCACGGACGGACTCGACCCCCTCGGTCTCGCCCTCGTCGCCATCGCCGGGCTTTTCTGGGCTCTCTACATCGTCGCCACGGAGAAAATCACCCGCCTGATGCGCCCCTCGGACGCCGTGACGACCGGCATCTGCATCGCGAGCCTCGTCGTTCTGCCCGTCGGACTTTTCAGCGGCGATCTCTTCCATCTCAACGCGAAACTCATCGGAATCGGCATTGGAGTCGCCATTTTCTCAAGTGTACTCCCCTTCACGCTCGACCTCTTCGCCATGAAGGGTCTGAAGGAAAAGACCTACAGCATCCTCATGAGCCTCGAACCGGCGGTTGCCGCGCTCTCAGGATTCCTCTTCCTCGGCGAACGGCTCACGCTTCTGCAGTGCTTCGCCATTCTCTGCGTAATCGTCGCCTCCGCTGGCGCAACCCATTCTTCGGGACGGTAATCCGCCGCTTCGGCGGGTAGGGTCTTTTTGCCTCGTTGACTGACCCCCATTTCAAACATCACTGATGTTTGGGGTAAACATCACTGATGTTTGGGTCAAACATCAG
>CAVDWI010000121.1:0-111 GCA_963612485.1 Barnesiella intestinihominis | reverse complement strand
GTGTCGAGGTTCGACAGGGCCCGCGACATCGGGCCGGTCCTCGGGTTCACGCCGAGGCAGGACCAGTCGGGCGACGTCGACAGGCAGTGCCACGTGACGAAGGCGGGCGAC
>CAVDWI010000120.1:0-6079 GCA_963612485.1 Barnesiella intestinihominis | reverse complement strand
CAGAGTGCGGATAAAAGGGAGACATCACTGGCTTTTTCGAGGGCGGAACCGCGAGTTCCATGGGGTCAGACCCCATGGAAGGGCGATTTCAACCCTGTTTTCACCACGGATTTCACGGATTTTACGGATTAAATCACCTCACTCCCGTCCCCGTACGCCTTGGAATTTGCCTAATCAACCTGGTCAACGGACAGACCGCAACGGCGTGAAGTCGAATCATCATCAGCTGTTGATAACCCTTTGATAATTGTAAACATCTTTTTTGAAGTTTCCAAAAAGAAAGAATATAAATGTGTCATATTTGCGATTTATCTTTTATTTATGAAATTATCTCTTACATTAGAATCAAATAACACAACAAACAAACTTGTTCACAAGGCGGTCTATAATTTTGATATAATCTACGGGCAATGAAACCCTTTCATGAGTATGATGTAATCGTGGTCGGCGGCGGACACGCCGGATCAGAAGCCTCCCTCGCGTCCGCCCGGATGGGGCTTGCTACCCTTCTCATCACCACACAGAAGGATGCCATCGCCCGTATGCCGTGCAATCCGGCAATCGGTGGACTCGCCAAGAGCCACATCGTCTACGAGGTTGACGCTCTCGGCGGCGAGATGGGACGGAATGCGGACGCGACCGCGCTTCAGGCGAAGACGCTGAACCTCAGCCGCGGACCGGCGGTCTGGGCGACGCGGGCGCAGTGCGCCAAGAGAGAATACGCGGCGCGTATGCAGTCCGTCATCGCCGCGCAACCCAACCTCACGGTTTTGGAGGATGCCGTCGTCGGACTCGTGACGCAATCCGATGCGAGCGGTGCAACCGTTTGTTCGGGCGTGGAAACGGAAACGAACAAGTCTATCCCCTGCTCCGCCGTGGTAATCACGGCGGGAACAAGCCTTCGCGGGCGCACGTGGATAGGCAAGGAGTGTGAGGAAAGCGGTGGAGACGGACGTCGGGCGGTCAACCAGCTCTCACAGACGCTCTCCCTCCTCGGATTTGACCTCATTCGGCTGAAAACCGGCACACCGCCGCGCCTAAGGGCTTCGTCCTGCAATTTCGACGCGTGTGCGCGGCAGAACGGGGAATCGCCGCGTCCATTGTTCCACGTGGAACAAAAAATCCCCTGCAAACTCCCCGAATTCCCGTGCTGGTTGACGCATACGACCCCTAAAACGCACGAAATCATCCGTCAAAATCTCCATAATTCTGCCCTCTACGGCGGCGCAATCACGGGAACGGGCGTTCGATACTGTCCGTCAATCGAGGACAAGATCGTGCGCTTCGCCACGGCAACCCAGCATCACGTGATGCTTGAACCGGAGGATTCAGAGGAAAAAGTCATTTATCCGAACGGTTTAAGCTGCTGTCTGCCGCGTGACGTCCAGGAGAAGATGGTTCGCTCCGTGCCGGGACTGGAGAATGCGGAGTTTCTCGCGTATGCCTACGCAATCGAGTATGACGGAATCGACGCACGGGAACTTAAGCACTCACTTGAATCAAAGCGTATCCGTGGACTATTCTTTGCGGGACAGGTGAACGGAACGACGGGCTATGAGGAGGCGGCGGGGCAGGGAATCGTCGCGGGTATCAACGCGGCATTTTTCGCCCGTGGCGAACCACCGCTAATTCTGAGCCGCCAGGATGCCTACATCGGCGTGATGATTGATGATCTTGTGACCAAGGGGACGGACGAACCCTACCGTATGTTCACGAGCCGCGCCGAGCGTCGTCTGCTCTTACGGCAGGACAACGCTCGCTACCGCCTTGCCGACGCGGCGGATCGGGTCGGAATCCGCACGGACGAGTTCCGCCGCGAAACGCGGCAAATTATAAACTATCTCTCAACACCACCCTCCGCAAACACGAAGATTCCACACTTCGAGACGTGTCCAGATGAACTTGTTGCACGTGAGAGAGAAATTATTATTCACTATGCACCTTACATCGAGCAGGAGCGTAAGGCTGCAGAAAAGGCAAAAAATGACGAAAAAATAGCAATTCCACAGTGGTTGGACTATGACCAGTGCACGGCTGTTCGTTATGAGAGCCGTGAAAAACTGAAGAAGTACCGTCCCGAAACGCTTGCCCAGGCGGCACGGATACCGGGGGTCAACCCAGCCGACATCTCCATCCTCTCCATCATCATCAAGCGCGGACATGTCTGAGTTATCTACATTTTATGTTCATAACCTGAATACATATGAACATTTCTTCTTTCACATCTGCCGCGTCGAATATGGTATATTACTGGCAATTGAAGAAAGAAGAGTCTTGATAAAAAAATAAAGAGATGAACGAAGAACCGATTTCAAATACGCTGTGGGAACGGGCGAAGACCGTTTACCTTCTGACTCTTCGCACACCCGAGGAAAAACGTCAGGCGGAGCATCACTTCGACTTAATTACGTCCGTTATTCAGGATAAGGACGCCAACTCCCTCAAACTCTACGTCGGCAACTCGTTCGCGGCGGAAATGCTCTCAAACCGCTACCACGACTCTCTCCTTAATGCGCTTGGTCTGGTGGGGGCTCCGAAGGAAATCGAACTTTCGTTTCTCGTCGATGAAAACGAAAGCACAAAGCACATCGTCATTCCGACCATCCAGAACCAAAAGGTTCGGCGCGAATCCGCCGCGCAAACGACTTCGTCAGCATCCACATTCGTTTCAACGATGCCGCTGACCGAGGAATACACGTTTGAGGAGTTTGTGACGGGGCCCTCAAACAGTTGGGCCTATGCCGCCGCGAAGGGCGTTGCGGAACATCCGGGAAAGAAGGGATATAATCCGCTCTTCATCCACGGAGGCACGGGGCTTGGCAAAACCCACCTGATGCAGTCCATCGGCAATGCCATTCTCAAGAGGGAGCCGTCGAAGGCCATCTGCTACCTGACGGCAGAGGAGTTCCTAAACGAATATGTTTCATCTCTTCAAAGTGGTGAAATTCATCAATTCCGTGAAAAATATCGTAAGATAGATGTTCTCTTGGTCGATGACGTTCAGTTTTTCCAGAAGGGAAAGCAGTGTCAGGAGGAGTTCTTCAACACCTTCAATGCGCTGACGAGCAAGGAAAAGCAGATTGTCATGACCTCCGATGTCGCGCCGAAAAATCTGCCATCCATTGAGGAACGGCTGATTTCGCGCTTTGAGGGAGGTATGGTGCAGGAAATCGAGTTGCCGAGCTATGAGACGCGCCTTGCTATTCTCAGAAAGAAGGCGGAATCCATCACCCCGCAAATTCCAGATGACACGCTGAAATTCATCGCGCAGAATATCAAGAGCCATGTGCGGGCGATGGAAGGTGCGCTCGCGAAAGTAAGCGTGATGATGAAACTCGACTCCTCAATCGACCTGACCGAAGACGTGCTTTCACACCTCCTACGGGACTTCATCGAGAAGGAAAAGGCGCAGAAAAACATCACAATTGAGGAAATACAGAAGGCCGTCGCGCTGCATTACGACGTTTCGCTCGCGCAGATTCTCTCTCCGGAGCGCACGGCCTCGCTCGTCACGCCACGCCAACTCGCCATGTACATCGCGCGAAAGCTTTCCGCGAAGAGTCTCGGTGAGATTGCCGACAAGTTCGAGAAGAAGCACGCGACGATTCTCCACGGCGTGAAGACTATTTCAAAGCGACTGGACGTCGAACCTGAACTCAAGGAGAATCTTGAGAAAATCATCGCCGAATTCGGCTACACCCTCGCCGATATAAAAGTTGACGATAACCTGTGAACAAGCGCGAGACTTATCGACAGACGTCTTCATAAAAGGCACTCTATAAAAATACGTCATTTGAGAATGAACAATTCAATCAACAGAAAAATGAGTCTCTACGCCAATGAAACAAGGGGTCGGATGAGTTATCGACAGTATCAACGAACATAATACTAATAGAAACATATACTTTATATTATAACCAGTATTTGGTACAATCTACAACCGACAAGTCAAAAAAGAGAATCTCGACAAAAGAGGAGCAAATTAAAATGAAATTCAGTATCGTCAGGTCGACCTTCATCGAGGGATTGAAAGCCGTGCAGAACATTGTCGGCGGGAAGGGGAGTTCGCCCGTCCTGCAGAACGTCCTTCTCGTTGCGAAGGGGAGCGAGTTGGAACTGACGACGACCGACCTTGACATTTCAATCAGGAGCAAGGTTCCGTGCGAAGTGAAGGAAGAGGGCGAAACGACCCTCCCCGTGAAACTTCTCGCGACATCCATCCTGAAAGCCCCGGAAGGGGTTGTGGATATTGAGATCGACGAGAATGCGTGCGCGAAGATTTCCGCTGGCAGTTCGCTCTTCAAACTCGTCGGAATCGACGCGAAGGTCTTTCCCCGTTTCGCGATTGGCGAGGAATCGTGCGAATACGTTTTGCCGCGCCAGACGCTTCACGAGATGTTGCGCAAGACGGCGTATGCGGCTTCGCAGGACGATACGCGGCGGACGCTGAAGGGCATTCTCATGAGTTTCAAGGACGCGAAGCTGACGGTCGTCGCGACGGACGGGCGGCGGCTTGCGCTCGTCGAGAGTGAAGTGGAGTTTCCGAAGAGCGACGAGAAGGACATCATTCTTCCGTCGAAGACCGTTCAGGAACTGATGCGTTCGCTTTCGGGCGAGGGGAACGTATCAATCAAGGTTCAGGAATCGAAGGTCTGCTTTGAGTTCGAGGGATTTGAAATCTACTCGAAACTGATTGACGATGCCTACCCGAACTACCGGCAGGTGATTCCGGGCGAATGTGCGGAAAAGATTACAGTTGACCGCCAGCTTCTTCTGAACGCACTTGACCGTGCGAGCGTGATGACGATGGATGAGGCACATTCGACGAAACTTATCTTCGAAGGGAATAGACTGACCGTGACGTCCGCCGCGAGCGAAATCGGTGAGGCGAAGGATGAAGTTGCGATTAAGTATGCGGGCGAACGAATTGAGATTATGTTCAATCCGAACTATGTGATGGATCCGCTGAAGGCGATTGACGATGACGAGGTGACGATTGGTCTCAACAACGGACATTCACCTGCCGTCATTCGTTGCTCAATTCCGTTCCTCTACGTCCTCATGCCGCTTCGCATCAGCCAGATGGGCGAGTGAAGGATTCGTCAAAGCAACATCAAAGTAAAAGGGTAGACTGATGAAAATCTGGACGGATAAGAATTATCCAATCATCATTTCGTGTGCGAAGGAACTTTCGCGCTGGACGGAGAAGGAGGTTGTCGATCTTGGTTATCGTCCGATTGAGGTGACCGAGAACACCGTCGTCGTGCGCGGTGCAATGAGGGATGTGATGAAACTCAACCTCACGCTTCGCACGGCGCACCGCGTCCTTGTTCCGCTTCTTCGCACGGAGTGCCGCAACATTCGCGATCTCTATCAGGCGGCGCTTTCGATTGACTGGGAAAACCTGCTTGAGGCGGACGGTTATTTTTCCGTCTCCTCAATCGTACACAACTTCACGATTCGCGACACGCGCCTTCCCTCGCTCTACACGAAGGATGCGATTGCCGACCGGATGCGCGAGAAGTGCCAGCGGCGTCCCGACTCGGGCGGTGAGAACATCGGCGCGGCGGTTTTCGTCTACTGGGAGCGTGATGAGGTGATTATCTACCTCGACACATCGGGCGAACCACTTTCCAAGCGCGGCTACCGAAAGATTCCAGGTTCCGCGCCGATGCAGGAAACGCTCGCGGCGGCATGCCTGATGGCAATGGGATGGGATAGGAAGAGTCCGTTTCTCTTTCCAATGTGCGGAAGCGGAACGCCGGCGATTGAAGCGGCGATGATGGCGATGAACAAAATGCCCGGTTCATTGAAGGGGCATTTTGCGTTTCACTCCATCAAGGGCTACAATCAGATAATTCCCGGAGAAAAAGCCCCGATTGTCGCGCCGCGTCAGCACATTGGCGCATCTCCCGACCAAATTTGGAAGGAAATGCTCCTTGAGGCGAAGAAAAACGAGAAGAGCGACAATCTTCCGCGACTGATTGCGACGGACATATCGCCAGAGGCCGTTGAAAACGCCCACAGCAATGCGATTTGCGCGGGTGTTGCCCCCTACATCGAGTTCAAGGCCTGTGAT
>CAVDWI010000119.1:0-6090 GCA_963612485.1 Barnesiella intestinihominis | reverse complement strand
CGGGATGTCCGCGCATCGGGGTCTGCTTGCCGTCGTTCGGCGGATTCGCCGGCGCGAGCCGTGTGCGCACAAAGTCCTCGCAATGGCGGCGGATCGTCTCCATGCCTTTCTCGGCGATGTACTTCCTGTCCGCCTCCGACAGGTGAAACCGCGACCGAAACGTCGACTTTCCGAGCCGGGCGAATGCCGCATCAAATCTGTTCACCTTCTCCATCCCCCACCACACCTCGTTGGTTCAATATGATTTCGCGTACTATATGTTCTATATGTTCGAGTGACGACTTCGGTTCATATTATAGCATTTCTGCCCATCAGTGACGGGGCTTTCCCCTGCCCTTGCGCCGATATGGATGCACCCCCTGCGGTTCTAGAACTCTGATGAACCGAAATATGGTACAATATGCGCGTTTAGTAATGTCCGTTGTCTGAGGAAAACGGAAGGAAGGAACGAAGATGACGCAACTTGAAGCCGCCCGCAAGGGCTTGATTACGCCGGCGATGGAGACTGTCGCCCGGGATGAGGGCGTGTCGCCGGAGGCTGTCCGCGCCGCCGTTGCCGAGGGAACGGCGGTCATCCCCCTCAACATCCACCATACGAACTGCCACCCCGTCGGCGTGGGACGGCTTTTCACGACGAAAATCAACGCCAATCTCGGTCGGAGCGTGACCCATTCGGGCAAAGGGGACGAATTGGAGAAACTGGCAATCGCCCTCAAGGCGGGAGCGGACTTCGTGATGGATCTCTCCGTCGGCGATGATCTCAAGTCCATTCGCCAGGGAATGCTCGACGCTTCCTGCAAGCCGCTGGGGACTGTCCCCGTCTACGAGACGATTTCCCGTCTTTCGGGTGACATCCCGCACATGGACCCGAATCTTCTCCTCGACGTCATCCGCGAACAGGCCGAGCAGGGTGTCGATTTCATGACCCTCCACGCGGGGCTTCTCCTGAAAGACATCCCGCTTGCGATGAAGCGCAAGATGGGCATCGTGAGTCGCGGCGGTTCGATCATGGCCGAGTGGATGATGGAGCACAAGGCGGAAAATCCGCTCTACGCGAACTGGGACAAGGTGATGGACATCCTTGCCGCACATGACGTCACTGTCTCGCTTGGGGACGGACTTCGTTCGGGCTGTCTCGCCGACGCCTCGGACGCGGCGCAGTTCGCCGAACTCGCCGTGCTTGGCGAACTCGTCGACCGCTGCCGCGAACGCGGCGTTCAGGTGATGGTCGAGGGTCCGGGGCACATTCCCTTCAATCAGGTGCAGATGAATATGGAGCGCGAGCAGGAAGTCTGCAAGGGTGCGCCGTTCTACGTGCTGGGTCCGGTGGTGACGGACATTGCACCCGGCTACGACCACATCGTCTCGGCAATCGGGGCGACGGCCGCCGCGACATACGGGGCTTCGCTTCTCTGCTACGTCACGCCCGCCGAACACCTGGGGCTTCCCGACGGCGCGGAGGTGCACGAAGGGTGCATCGCCTACAAGATCGCCGCGCACGCGGGCGACGTCGCCCGCGGCCTCCCCCGTGCCCGCGAACGCGACGACCGCATGGCGGAAGCGCGGCGAAACTTCTGCTGGGACGAACAGTTCGCCGCCGCGCTCGACCCCGAACGCGCACGGACGCGCTGGCTCAAGACCCGTGCGCTGACGGACGAAGCCCACGGCGACGACCACTGCTCGATGTGCGGCAAGGAGTTCTGCGCCGTGCGCACCTCTCGCCGCATTCGCGACCTGAGCGAGAAACAAGGCTGACCTAAAGAGAAGGAGTGCCGATGCGGAAGTTGCTGTTTTTCACCCTTTCCCTCGTGGCGATCTGGTGCGTCCGCGCCGATGAGGAGATTACGTGCGAACGATTCCCCGACGCGGATGCCGTCGTGGTGGACGAACGCGAGTCGGTCGCCTACAACCCGGACGGAACGTATGAGAGCGAGTCCGAATCGTGGACGAAGGTGCTCACCGAGCGCGGTCGCCGCGAAGAGCGCGTGATTTCCCTCGGCTACAACGCCCGCTACGGGAAGGCGGAGATCCTTTCGCTCGGCGTTGTCGATACGAACGGCGTGGAGCGCACCGTCGATTTCGCCGCGACGACGAAGGAGACGACGGACAACTCGTCGATGAGCGCGAACATCGTCGATCCGCTCGACCGCAAGATCACCTGCACGATTCCCGGCTTGAAGGTTGGCGAGACCGTCCATCTCAAGATGCGGCGGCGCACGGTGAAGAGCCGCATCCAAGACCAGTGGAGCGACCTATCGGTGATGGAGTGGACATACCCGATTCTGCGGAGCGTCTATGAAGTCAAGGCTCCTGCGGCGCGTCCGATACGCTCGAAGGCGATTCGGCATCCGCTGGGGAATGTAGTCGAGGAGGTGCGCCCGCTGGACGACGGCTCGACGCTCTACGTCTACACGGCGACGAATTCGCCGCGCATGTTCCCCGAACCCGACATGCCGCCGCAATGGACGCAGGTTCAGAACGTGCGGCTTTCGACGGCGGCGGACTGGCGCGAAATCTCGAAGTGGTATTGGAATCTCTGTGCGCCGCGCCTCGCCTGCACGACGGCGGCAATGACGAACAAGGTGAACGAAATCGGCCGCGACATCCGCGCACTCTTCAAGTTCGTCTCGCAGGAAGTCCGCTACATGGGCCTGACGATGGAGGACGATTCGCCGGGCTATGCGCCGCACGACGTGAACGTCACCTTCGACAACCGCTACGGGGTCTGCCGCGACAAGGCCGGGCTTCTCGTCGCCATGCTCCGCATCGCCGGGTTCAAGGCATTCCCCGTGCTCATCAACGTCGGCGCGAAGATGGACCCCGACGTGCCGCAGCCCTACTTCAACCACGCCATCGTCGCCGTCGAGGAAGAGCGTCCGGGTGCGGACGGCGAGCGGTCATACATCCTGATGGATCCGACGAACGAGAACACGAAGGATCTCTTCCCCGCCTATCTCTGCGCACGGAGTTATCTCGTGGCGCGTCCCGACGGCGAAGGGCTGCGCACGTCTCCCGTGCCGCCGCCGGAAGGGAACGCGGCGAACGTCGTCTCGTCGGGCAGACTCGCGAAGGACGGCTCGATCGTCCTGGAAAGCACGATTGACTTCCTTGGCATCAGCGACACGGCCTACCGTGGCTCACTCGTCAGGCGAACCCCGGAACTGCGCAAGGCGTTCTTCGAGCGCATCGTGCAGTCCGCCGCGCCGGGTGCGGAACTCCTGAAGTGCGAAATCGAGCCGGAAGACCTGCGCGACACAGAAAAGCCGCTGAAAGTGCGTCTGCTCGCCCGCTTCCCGGAGATGATTCTTCGCGGACAGACCGAAGACACGCTGAATTTGCCGATGATTTCCGACTCCATCGATCTCGTCGGACGGCTCTTGTCGGATAACGCCCTCCTGGAAAAGAGGTCGTATCCGCTCGTGCTCGACACGACGGCGCAGACGACCGAATCGCTCGTGCTGAACGTGGGGGATGCGCTCGGCGAAGTAAAGAAACTGCCCGACGATTTCACCGTTTCGGGGGCGTTCGGCTGTCGGCGCACGATGACGCTGACGAATGGCGTCTTGAAGGTGGAGCGCGTGACGGCTTTGAATGCGGTCGAGATTTCCCCGGAGGAATACCTCGACTTGCGCGAACGGATGAAGGCCGCCGAGGCGGCGGCGCGAAAGCAGCCTACCTTCCATTCGGACTTCGTGAAGGGGGCGAATGTCCACGTCCTTTACGATGCGAGTGAAGTTGACGTCACGTCCGACACGGCGTGGACGGTGACGAACGAGACGGTGAAGCAGGTGCTGACCTATCAGGGCAAGAAGAGTTCGGCTGAACTCAACTTCAGCTACAACCCGACATGGAAGAATGTCGAGGTGCTTTCGGCGACCGTGTCGAATGCGAACGGGCGGGTTTACGCGGTGAAGCCGAGCGAGATGAACGTGATGGACTGCGGGTGGGCGAGTGCCGCGCCGCGCTATCCGGCGAGCCGTCTGCTCGTCGTGAATCTTCCGTCCGTCGAGATTGGCAGCGTCATCTCAGTGAAGACGGCGACGACGGTGACGAATGCCCCCGTGTCGTTCTACGCATCCTACGGCTTCGACTCCTACCAGCCGACCGACCGCAAGGTTGTGCGCGTGAACGACTGGCGCAGGGAGGTCGTGCATCCGTCGCGTCTGCCGGACGAGCCGATGCAGCCCGTCGGTTCGCTGTGGCGGGATGTCGTTGTCATTTCGTCCAATGACTTCGCCCGTGCGGCGCGGCAGTTGCGCCCGGCGGTTGAGGTTTCGCCCGTTCGCAGCGGCGAGGGATTGCCGGACTTCTCGAAGATGTCCGCCACCGAAATCCGCAAGTGGTTGCACAGGGCGGTGCGCATCGCAGGGCCGGGGCTTTACGAAGTCCCGATTGCCGACCAGCTGACGCGTCCCGAAGTCGTCCTGAAGGAGCGGTATGCGACGCGGCTCGACTACGTGCGGACGCTGTGTGCGCTTCTGCGGGGGGCGGGCTACGGGGCGGACGTCGTTTTCGCCGCGAACAATGCCAAGTCGCCCGAGGCGATCCGCCGCCGCGACAAGTTCGAGAAGCCGAACGTTCGCGCATTCACGTCCGCAATCTGCCGCGTTCGTGAGCGCACGGGCGGATTCCTTTTCTTTGGTGGCGAAACGCGGGAGTTCTTCGTCGGCACGGAGGGGGAATACTGTCCGCTCGGCGCGACCTCGTTCGCCGGGAGCGACTACTTCGACCCGTCCGATGGTTCGTTCGGCACGGTGACGAGTCCTTCCGACTACTTGCCGCGCACGGAAGAGCGCCTTTGCCTTGCCGTGCGGGAGAACGGAGCCGTTGATATGGATGTCAAGACGCTGATTTGGGGGCCGGGCATCGCGGCGTTCCGCCGTCGACACGAGGAGATACTCCCCGAAGACCGCGACCGCTATCACCAGTCTTTGCTCGGCGGCATTGCGAAGGCGGCGACTGCGACGAGCGATCTCGCGGCAGATGTAGAGGCCTATCCCGCCAGCCTTGCGTTCTCGTGCTTCGTGCCGGACTATGCGACGGTCGAGGGGGACACAATCAGCCTAACGCTTGACAGTCTTTCGGATAGGCTGTTCGCGCTCACGGGATCGACGCGGGAAACGCCGCTCGGCATCTCGTCGGAAGATGCGTCCGTGACAGAGGTTCGCGTCGTCTTCCCGAGGGGCTACTCGGCGGTGGAACACCTCCCGAAGCCGTTCCGCTTCCAGAGTCCGTCCGATTCGTCCGTCTGGTATGAGAGCGAGGTCTCAACCGCCGTGAACGGTGATGACCTACTGGAAGTCGTCATCCGCCGGACGACTCTGCCGCGTTCGCAGTCGATGCTCGATGCATCCTATTTCCAGTTGCTGAAAGACTGGAGTCGAATCGCGTCGGGTCGCGCCAACTGCACGATCAGCGTACGCCGGGCGTCCGGCGACGACTGATTTCACGCGTTTTTGGTATAATAGTCGCCATGAGATCGGAGCAGATACCCTACGGCGTGAAGGACTTCAAGCGCATTCGCCTTGAAGACCGCTACTACGTTGACAAGACCGCGTTCATCCGCACGATGGAAGACCGCGCGGACTTCCTCTTTTTCGTGCGTCCGCGTCGGTTCGGGAAGTCGCTCCTCTGCGAGACGCTCCGCTGCTACTACGACGTCGCCGAGAAGGGGAACTTCGAGCGCCTCTTCGGCGGCCTCGACATCGGCAAGGATCCGACGAAGAACGCGAGCCGCTACTTCGTGCTCTCGCTCGACTTCTCGCGCGTCAACGTCTGCGAGGGCGCGACGTGGGAGGAGAAGTTCGCGTCCTACATGAACCAGCAGATGGACGCATTCATCTCCGCGCACGAGTCGTTCATCGGCGAGATGCCCGACATCAGAAACGTGCGCCATCGCTTCGGTCCCTCCGAGAAGTATACGGCCATCGTCGAGGCGGCGAAGCGTCTCGGCTTTGGCATTTACGTGATTGTTGATGAATATGACAATTTCACGAACGAGATCGTCTCGACGGCGGGCAAAGTTCCCTACAAGGAAATCACGCACGGCACGGGCTTCTATCGGGGTTGGTTCAAGGACTTCAAGGCGAC
>CAVDWI010000118.1:727-6113 GCA_963612485.1 Barnesiella intestinihominis | reverse complement strand
CTCCGAAGACGCGATTGCGGCGGCGACGCCGGCTACCAACCACTTGAACAGCCGAAAGGCAATTGAGACGGCGACGTCGTCACTGGTTGCCGTCGCCCGTTCGGCGACCTACCAACCACTTGAACAGCCGAAAGGCAATTGAGACGAACTTGTCGGCGGTGTCGATCACCAGCCGCTCGTAGCCCTACCAACCACTTGAACAGCCGAAAGGCAATTGAGACTTGCGGTATTTGTTGTAGTTCTCCAACGCCGCCCAGACGGCTACCAACCACTTGAACAGCCGAAAGGCAATTGAGACTTGGCGGCGGCGATGTGCGCCCGGCGGGCGATGTCCGAGGCTACCAACCACTTGAACAGCCGAAAGGCAATTGAGACCGCCACAGGGTGAATGCTCACGCACAGCGGTTTCGGCACTACCAACCACTTGAACAGCCGAAAGGCAATTGAGACTCGCGCCACATCCTCCGCCGGCAACGCCGCGAGACGGAGCATCGTCAGGGGAACATGGCGGGGCGGGGAGCGCAGATGGAGCCAGAGAAAGGGTTGGCAATTAGACATGCCGCTTCTTGCGAAGAAATAGAGTGCCAGCGTCCGTTTACCGTTGTGCCCCATGTGGCACTTGCATTTTCACGGATGATATAGTATACTTCAAACCATGAGTTCGAAGATAGTAGTTATGTTCGGTTGCGCGACGGTGTTTCTGGCCCCGCTTCTGGCGGTTCACGCCGAGGAGGAATCCGCCGCGACAACGGGTCAAGCCGAGGAGGCGGAATCTGTCAACGAGGCCCTTGAGGCCGAGATTGCCTATGCCGAGGCTCTCATCAACGAGGGGTATCCGGATTTCGCGGGCCCGGTCATCGAGGCGACGAAGAAGAAGTGGCCCGAAAGCGAGGCGCGGTTTTTCGCGCTGGAGATTCGCGGTCTCCTGAGCCTCGGCAAGTTCGCCGACGCCGAGAAGCGAATCGCCGCGCTTCCCGACCGCAAGGGGTCGAAATACTGGGCCGCACGGCTTGAGGTCGCCTTGAACTACTTCTCCCGAAACCAGAAGGAGGAGTGCATGAAGATCTACAAGGAGTTCTTCTCGGCCTTCAAGACCCCTCCGAAGGACATTCGCGGTTTTTACATCGACGCGAGTTACAAGTACGGTCAGTTGCTGAAACTCGACAAGCAGTACGCCAAGGCCGCCGAGGTTTACGAGGATCTGCTCAAGAACATGAAGGATCGCGGCAACGACTGGTGCAACCTCATGTGCGAGACGACGGAACTCTACCTCAAGGTCGCCGCCGGGGAGAAGGACGCCAAGAAGAAGGCGACCGCCCTTGCCTCCGCCGAGAAACTGGCCGACCAGCTCCTTTGGCGTGACGACGAGCCGGTTTATTTCGGTCGTGCGCTCTCGATGAAGGCCCACATCGAGCAGATGCGAGGCAACGTCGATCGTGCGGAGGAGATCATTGAGGAATACAAGCCCCAACTCCTCGATCTGCACGAGCAGATCATGGCGAACGACCCGGACGGCAGCCTGAACCTCGTGAAACTCTCGCCGCTCCCCGAATGCCTCTACCTTCAGGCGCAGATCCTCTGGGACGAGGTGCAGGCGGAAATGAAGAAGCCGAAGCGCGACGACGAGCGCATCAAGTCGCTGATGTTCGGGCCGAAGGACAAGCGGACGTCGAAGCGAATCGGGTCGAAGGGGGCGTTCCAGATGGCAATCAACGTCTTCATGAACTACGACTCCAGCCCGTGGGCGCCGCCCGCCGGCGAACTGCAGGAGGAGATTCGGAAGTTTGCCGAGAAGACCTACGGGGCGAAGATCAAGACGAAGATTACGCCCGAGCAGCTCGCGAAGGCCCGCGAGCGGCAGTTCAGGAACGCCCACGACAAGTTCAACGCGGGGCAGTATCAGGATGCGCTCGACGAATACTTCGCCGTCCTGGCGAAATACCCCGAACTGCTGGAGTCCATTCGCGCCGTGGAGAATGTCGCGAACTGCTATCTCGACATGACGGTCGAGGCGAAGGCCGACGCGGAGAAGGATGAATACCGCATGAACGCCGACGCGGTGGAGGGCTATCTCGCCGAGCGGTTCGCGGGTGCGCAGCGGCCCCTGATGATTGACGCGGGCAACGCCGTCATCCGTCTCGCGGCGAAGGAACTCGAGCGCAAGCAGTATGCGCGCGCCGACCGCCTCTACACCGACTTCGTCACGAACTACCGGAGCCACCCGAACTCGGCGACGCTGGCGGCCGCGAAGGCTGCCGAGTTCGAGAAGGCGGAACGGTATGGCGACGCGGTGAAGTTCTGGGGCCTGATCAACGCCAACTACACGAACTCGCCCTACTACGCGGCATCCTTCGCACGGCTTGCCACCTGCAGCGGCAAGTTGGGCGACCCGGCGGCGGAAATCGCCTATCTGAAGCAGTATCTGCCGCTCGAAAAGAACGGACTTCTTCAACTGCAGGCCAAGATGCAGCTGGCGCAGCTGTACCTGAAGGACGGACAGCGCATCCTTGAGGCGGCATCGACGAACGAAGTCCCCGAAGAAGTCGCGCAGATGGAGGCTCGCGGTTCGGCGCAATGCATCCGCGCCATCAAGCAGTTCTCCACCGCAGTTGCGGATGCGGACAAGTTGCTCAAGGATCCGTCAACCGCGAAGGAAGACGTGAAGGATCTCGAAACCCTGCGCGAACTTGCGCTTTTCCGCGTCGCCGACGGTTGGGGACGCCTTCGCCGTCCGGAGGAGAAGGTGGCGAAGTTCCGCGAGAACGCGGCCGCCGGGTTCGAGGCGTATCTGAAGGCCTACCCCGACAGCGCCTACAGCACGAACGCCTACGTGCGGCTCGGTACGCTCTACACGGCACTGAACGAACTGGAGAAGTCGAAGGACGCGCTGGATCGCCTGTCGAAGAAGTTCCCCGATTCGGACGAGGCGAAGGATGCGAAGCCGCGTCTCGCCAAGAGCCTCATCGAGATGGGCATGAAGCGCGAGGGCACCGACATTTATGCGGAAATGCTCCGCACGGACGGCAAGTATACGGCCAACCAGTTCGTGAACGCCGGCGAAGCCCTCTTGGGGGCGAAGAGCTGGGATCTCGCGAATCAGGCGTTTGAGAAGGCGATTGGCCTTGCTGGGACGAACCAGTGGACGACGATTGGCAAGGCGCGGCTCGGCGAGGCGAAGTGCGCGTTCATGCAGAAGTCGTATGCCGAAGCGCAAGATGCGCTGGACCTCTTCTTCAACGACCCGAAGCTTTCCCGCCTGTCGCTCGCGGCGGATGCACACTTCCTGCTCGTGGAAGTCGCCTCCGAGCGGGGACGGCGCGAGAAGGATTCCGTTATGCGCAACAAGTACTTCGGCGCGGCGATTTCCTCGATTAAGAAAGTGCGCAACTACTGGGCGAAGAAGGAGCAGTGGGAGCGCGACCAGATTGACCTTCTGTCGGGCGACGTGCTCGTTCGGCGCATGAGGGCCGAGGAGGAGATGGGCTTGAAGGAGGAGGCGCTCGAGACGTGCGGACGCGCGGCGGCAACCTTCCAGGTGTTCATCCAGGCGCACGGGGTAACCGACGAACATCCGCTGGAGAAGATGTCGCCGGGCGAGGTCGCGAACCTCGAGCGCAGCTATGCGTCGCTCGTGCCGCTCTTCACGAAGATGGGGGGCGACCAGTTCGATCGTGTGCTGACCTACGGACAGCAGTATCTTGACCTTTTCCCGAACGGGAAGTCCCGTACGGAAATCATCAACTGCATCAATCAGGCGAAGGCCGAAATGTCCACCGGGACGACGACGGCCGCGCCTTCGAAAAACTAACCAGAACAAATCAAAAGGAGAAGAACAATGAGAACAGCAATCATTTTTGGACTTGCGGCGCTTTCCGCCGCGCCCCTGATGGCCATTCAGGGTACGCTCACGACCGAAACGGAAACGCTCACGGGTGACATCAAGTGGCAGCCGCGCTCCAAGAACTACTCGATTACCCTCAAGTCGAAGAACGGCAAGACGGATGTCAGCGCGGAGCGTTCGCATGCGGATGTCGTCAGCCTCGACATTCCGAAGCCGGCGGGTTTCGACAAGGCCGTTGAACTGGTCGAGAAGGGGCAGGGCGCGAGCGCAATCGGGATTCTCTCGAAGATTGTAACCGACTACCGGATGCTCGACTGGGACAAGCGCGCGGGGCGTTACCTCGTGCTCGCCTACCTCTCCGCCGGACAGGCCCAGAAGGCCTACGAGACTTGTACGCCGATTATCGCGGAAGACCGTGCGGCGGCCTATCGCGGCGACCTTGCGTCGGCCTACTGGCAGACGCTGCTGAAACTGGGCAAGAACGAGCAGCTCGAGAGCGTCCTGAAGAAGGCCGTTTCGAGCGGCGACCGTGCGGCTTCGGCGGCGGCTCTCGTGATGCGCGGCGACATCATTCTCGCGAAGGGCAAGAGTTCGCCAGACTCCCTGAAGGAGGCCCTTCGCGAAGCCTATCTCCGCGTCGCCCTGATGTACAACCAGCAGGAGTGCGCCCGCGAGTGCGCCGAGGCGATGGTGAAGGCGGCGGACTGCTTCGACAAACTCGGTCAGGCCGCGCGCGCCGAACGCCTCCGCACCCAGGCGAAGGCCTTTCAGTCCTAATGCGGCGACGCCCTGAATAAAGGCATGAGAACTTCAACTATCCGGCGCGACACGAAGGAGACGCAAATCGCCCTTTCGCTGAACCTTGACGGCAGCGGCGAGGGCGTCGTCGATACGGGAATCGGTTTCTTCAACCACATGCTCGAATTGCTGAAGCGTCATGCGCTGATTGACCTGACGGTGACCGCGAAGGGCGACCTTGACGTCGATTACCACCACACGGTCGAGGATGTCGGGCTTGTCTTCGGCAAGGCCCTGAACGAGGCGTTGGGCGACAGGAAGGGAATCGTCCGCTACGGCTTCGCCTCCATTCCGATGGACGAGGCGCTTTGCGAGACGTCGCTGGATCTTGGGGGGCGTCCGTTCCTCGTGATGCAGTGCGCGATGAAGCATATGTTTGTAAAGGACTTCGAGGTGAAACTCGTCGAGGAGTTCTTCCGCGCCGTTTCCGTCGAAAGCCGTTCGAACATCCACCTGCGTCAGATTTACGGCGACGAAGCCCATCACGTTTGCGAAGGGCTGTTCAAGAGTTTCGCGCGGGCACTCCGTCAGGCGAAGGCGATCGACCCGCTGGAGAAGGGCGTACCGAGTTCGAAGGGCGTCATCTGAAAGTTTTTTTCCACT
Source organism: Barnesiella intestinihominis (assembly GCA_963612485.1). Taxonomy (GTDB): domain Bacteria; phylum Verrucomicrobiota; class Kiritimatiellia; order RFP12; family UBA1067; genus UBA1067. The sequence goes on along the minus strand of CAVDWI010000118.1, from coordinate 871 downwards.
TCACATAAAAAGGCGACAATATGGACATGACGAGACGGAACTTTTTGGTCGGTGCGATGGCGGCGGGGTTCGCCGGCTGCGCGACGACCGCAGATGAGAGGAAGGCGGGCGGGGCGAAGATCCTCTTCGGCGCCTGCCGGGGAC
>CAVDWI010000118.1:0-717 GCA_963612485.1 Barnesiella intestinihominis | reverse complement strand
GCCGGGGACCGGACGATGCCGCGCTCCTGAAGCGCGTCGGCTACGATTTCTGGGAATGGGATGTCGGTGCGGCGTTCGCCCCGACGAAGGATGCCGAGTGGTGGAAACGCCAGCGCGACTTCATTCTCTCGCAGCCGCTGCCGCTCCGGAGCTGCACCGGGTTCATCCCCTGGACGTTCCGCCTGACGGGTCCAAACGCGAATCACGCGCCGGCTCTCGCCTATGCCGAGACTGCGATGCGCCGCGCCGAGGAAGTCGGCGTGAAGACGATCGTGTTCGGCTCCGGCGGCGCCCGCAATGTGCCGGGCGACATCATGGCGGAGGACGCGAAAGACCGTCCCAATGCGGAGAAGGGACGCGACCAGTACCGCGACTTCTGCGCCGCACTCTGCCGCCGTGTCGCCGACCTGAAGACGACGACTATCCTCGTCGAGCCGTTGCGGCCGTGCGAGTCGAACGTCGTCAACTATGTCTGGCAGGGCGTCCAGATCTGCGAGGAAGTCGATTCGCCGCGCCTCGCGCTGCTCGCGGACATCTTCCACATGATGATGGGTCGCGAACCGGCGAGCTTCATCCGTCTTGCCGGCTCGCGTCTGAAACACTGCCACATCGCGTCCTACGAGACGCGCCAGTTCCCCGGCAGCGACCCGGCGACGGTCGACCGCCTGCGCCCCTACTTCGACGCGCTCAAGGCCATCGGCTACGAAGGCGGCGTCA
>CAVDWI010000117.1:0-6177 GCA_963612485.1 Barnesiella intestinihominis | reverse complement strand
TGAACCTGACCTTCTCACCCACGCCGTAGACGTGGCGGCTGGGGTTCGGGTTCTCGGGGGCTTCGTAGACCGACTCGAGTTCCTCCCTCACCGAAGTGAGCGCGGCGGATACTGTTCGCGAACGAGCCGCGCAATCCATTACGCCTGTACGGGCGGAAAACTTGATATAATATCTGATGTTCACTCTATCAGAAAGAAATATGCATATAAAGAAACAAAGTGGCGGAAGTTTATCTTGGCAAAACAGATGGCACTTTACCCGTAGATACACTTCCTTTTGAAGAGCCATAAAGTGCGCGGTCACAAGAAAAACTGCATTCATCAGGAAGAACATCCACTATCCGCGAACATCGGTACGCCCGTCAAATTGGGCGTACCGATGCCATGCATCGAGATATTCGTTCATCAGACGGATTCTTTGGCGGGGGAGGTTATTCCGTGCAGCGAATCCAGGTATTGACCGGCTTCCTGCAGTACCTTATAGCCAAGCCAGGTTGAGACCGCCAGCGGGCTCATGAGCAGCGCCATGCCTGCCGCCGACCCGATTCCCTCCGAAAGTCCGGCAACGAGATAAATGGCAACGACGATTGACTGTAATTTCCAGCCCCAATTCTTCATCTTGTAGCTTGCGACGGTTCCCACGATACCCGCGACGGCCGCCGCCCACAGAAGGTTGCACAGGCCATTCGCCTCATTTGCCTCCGCCGCCGCGCCGTAGTCCTCGAACGCCTCGGCGAAAGCTCCTGCCGCCGCTGTTGCCGCACACAGAATCCACGTTTCGATTACCATCAAGATGCTGGCGGCTAGCCCGACACCGAGAATCACGCCCTTTTTGGCGGACTGGTATTCGAACTTCGTGCCGCACTCCTTGCACGAGACGGCTATTTCCTTGTTTTTGGCGCCGCACTTCGGGCAAGTGATCTCCCCCTCTCGCTTTTTCGCCAGTGGATTGCTCTTGTAGGCCTCCTTGATCTTTCCCCAAAAGGAAAGGGCTTTGGTCTTCGCTTCATCGCTGTTCATTTGTCTTACTCCTTACGAGACCCTTTCTTCTGTTTCACTTACGGGAAAAGAAAGGGCGCATCTCCCGTGCGTGTTTCAATGGAGGCTGTAGGATGCCTAAAGTGAGAACACAAAGAGAATGCGCCGACTCGGCGCATCCGCCATCCATGTCAGACTCACTTTCAGAAACTTCCTACATTTCCATTGAGCCAACATAGCGCGAACGCTAAGTTGTCTTGACTGTCGGGACTCATCCGAGCCCCTCGGTCACGCCGCTCTCCAGGCACCCGCCTGTGTCGGCCATCTCGTCCGATTTACGGTCGGACGATATGAAGGTCGGTGACGAATCGTTCAGAATCGCTCGACCTCTCTGCCGCGAATTATACCATATTTCTGGTGTGTCCGAGTGAAGCGGCGAAGCGGCGTTTGGGGAAGACACCGAGGTGGGCGCAGTAGACGCGGCGGAAGGTGGCTTCGGACGCATAGCCGCACATCTGGGCGACGACTTTGACGGGGCGGGTGCGGTCGCTGGTGAGCAGTTCCTTCGCATGGGTCATTCGCACGTGGATGATTTCGTCCAGGATCGAGTGTCCTGTCGCCTCCCTGAAGCGCATCTCAGCCGTCCGTCGCGACCCCTTCATCACGGCGATGACGTCCCGCGCCCGGATTCCCTCGCAGGCCTTTTCGCGGATGAGTTCGAGGGCCTTTGCAATGTATCCGTTCGGGGTGCGGTAGGGGCGCGTGGATTCGCGGCGCACGACCATCAGCGGCGGAACGGTGGTTCGGACGGGTTTCATGCGTGGATTGCGCAGCCGTTCGGCGAGCAGTTGCGAGGCGAGAAAGCCCATCTGTTCGTTGTCCGCGAGCACACTCGAAAGACTGGTCTGCGCCGTTTCGCAGATGGACTCGTCGTTATCCACGCCCACGATGGCGACGTCGCCCGGAATCTTCCATTTCCTGGTTCGACAAATGCCGCGCACGTGGTTGGAGACTTCGTCGTTCGCGGCGAAGAGTCCGCAGGGCTTGGGCAGGTTCTCCATCCACGCCTTGAGCCGGTTGAGCCAGCCTTGCACGTCGGCGGCGCTGCCCGACTTGAATTCGCGGCAGTCGTAGCCGTGCATTCCGATGATCTTGCCGAACTGTTCCGCACGGTCTCGCGACCAGATGCGGCTGTGCGGAAAGTGTACGAAGGCGAAATGCGTATAGTCGAGTTGCAGAAGTTCCTTCGCGGCGAATTCGGCGACGGCGCTGGAATCATCGTTGACGGTGAAGACCTGTGCATCATCCCTGGGCGGGCGGCACGAGATCCAGACGGCGGGCAGGTGCGCGAACTGCCGCAGGTTCGGGGGCGCGATCAGCCCGCCGCAGTCGCAGACGAGCGCGTCCGCCTTCCAGAACCTGATGAGATCCTTGAGTTTCGCGGCGGTGATTTCCGCCAGGGTGGCGGACTGAACCTGCCAGCTGGCGGTATGCGCACCGCGCAGGAATCCCTTGTTCTTCAGGATTGCCGGAGGGCGGTTGCTGGTCTTGACGTAGAGGACGGTCTTCATGGAGGGAATTGTAGCATATCGGGTCTGTTTGCGCAATAGGGTTGGAATTACTTGCGCAAAAGAGAACATGCCGACGCGCCGCCTGTAGTATAATATGTGCAACCTTAATTTGACGTTGAATGCAAGTTTGAAAGAAAGGATTCTGCAGTGAAGAGGTTTGATGGCAAGACCGTCCTCGTGACGGGCGGCAACCGCAATACGGGGCTTTGGCTTGTGAAGAAGTTCGCGGACGAAGGGGCGCGCGTGTTCATGTGCGGCTCGTCCGCCGCGTCCACCGAGAAGGGACTCGCCGCGCTGAAGGAAATGGGCGTCGAGGGCGTCCGCGCACAGGCGTGTGACGTCGGGAACGGGGAGCAGGTCGAGGCGATGATGGACTTCATCGAACGCGAGGCGGGCTCGCTCGACATCCTCGTCAACAACGCGGCGGATCAGGGTCTCGGGCTCGGCGGACCTCTCGAAATGAACCCAGAGGCCATCCTGAAGGTGATGAACACGAACGTGAAGGGCGGCTTTCAGGTCACCCAGGCCGCCTGTAACCGCTTCTTCATGAAGCGTCCCTATTCGGTCGGTGCGCCGTATCGCGGCACGGTCGTCTTCCTCTCGTCCAATACGGCGATGCGGGCGATTCGCAACCGTACGGCCTACTGCGCGTCGAAGGGGGCGATCAATTCCATGGTGCGTGCGCTTGCGCTCGACCTCTCGCCGCTCGGCATCCGCGTCAACTGCTGTGCGCCGGGCTACATCTACACCGAACGCTGGGACGCGCTGGACGAGACGCTCAAGGCGCGGCGGCGGCTGAACTGTCCGCTGCGCAAGGAGGCGACGGGCGCGGACATCGCCGGCGTCGTCGCGTTCCTCGCGAGCGAGGACTCCGGCAACATGGCCGGCGAGATCGTCACCTGCGACGCGGGCTGCTCGTGCCAGCACATGCCGGAGGACGTCGATGTCTGAGCCCCGCTCAAGCCGCTACAAGTGGGTGCTGATCGCGCTCCTCTCGGGAGCGTTCTTCTTCCACCAGGCCGACCGCGCCCTCTTCGGTCTCCTCACCGTTCCCATCCAGGCGGACTTGGGGCTGACCGACATCCAGATCGGCTGGATCAACACGACCCTCAGCTGGACTCTTGCGCTGATGACGGTCGTGGCGGGCTTCGCGGGCGACCGCCTCTCGCGCAAGTGGCTGATTACGGTTTCGCTCATCGCGTGGTCACTGATGACGGTGTGCATGGGTTTCATCGGCGGCTTCGTCGGTGCGCTCTTCTTCCGTTCCGTCGCCACGGGCGTGGGCGAGAGTTTCTACGCGCCGAGCGCCTACGCGCTCATTGCCGCGCATCACAGGGAGACGCGCTCGCTCGCGCTCTCCATCCACCAGGCCGCGCTCTACTTCGGGCTGATGGTCTCGGGGGTGCTGACGGCGTGGGCGCTCGGTCTGCTCGGCGGCTGGCGGCACGTCTTCATCGCGTTCGGTCTCGCCGGGGCGGCGCTCGGCCTCGTCTTCGTCTTCGCCCTCCGCGACGAACCCGCCGCGCCGCGCGTTCCGTCCGCGCCTTCGCCTCGTTCGTCGCTGAAGGACGGGCTGAAGGCCTACTTCCGCAATCCGTCCGCGCTCTGCGCCACGGCGGGGTTCGTCGCCATCGTCTTCGTGAACAACGCCTACCTCTTCTGGGCGCCGAAGTATGCGGCGGTGAAGTATTCGCTCGACGTCGGCGAGGCGGGGAAGGGCGTGATGCTCGGCCACCACCTCTTCGCGTTCGGCGCGATTCTGCTCGGCGGCGTCGTCACCGACCGCTTCGTGCGGCGAATGCCGCGCTTCCGTCTCGGCTTCCAGATCCTCGCGCTCCTCGGCGGCGTGCCCGCCCTGCTCGCGCTCGGCCTCGCTCCGTCCTTCGCGGGGATGCTCGTCGCGGCGGCGGCCTACGGCGTGTTCCGCGGCTTCTTCGAGGTCAACACCCACGCCTCGCTCTTCGACGTCGTCCCGCCCCAGTATCGCTCGACGGCGGTCGGCCTTCTCAATATGATCGCCTTCTTCTTCGGAGGGCTTTCGGGCATCGCCATGGGTGCGCTCTCGCACCGCTGGGGCGTGCGCGGCTTCGAGATCGGCTTCGCCATCATGGCGGCGGCCTACGCCTGCGCGGCGGGACTGATGGCGATTTCCTTCTTCTTCACCTTCAAAAGGAACAGGGTCATCGAATCATGAAAATCACGGACGTTAGGACATTTGTCGTGGACGCCTTCCGCACCAACTGGGTGTTCGTGAAGGTGATGACGGATGAGGGCATCGACGGCCTCGGCGAGGGGACGCTCGAATACAAGGAGAACGCGCTCACGGGGGCGGTCGAGGACCTGCGCCACGCGCTCGTCGGCAAGGACCCCTTCGACACGGAGTGGATTTTCCACCAGAACTACCGCGACGCCTACTGGCGCGGCGGGGCGGTGCTGACGAGTGCGCTTTCCGCCGTCGATATGGCGCTCTGGGACATCAAGGGCAAGGCGCTCGGTCAGCCCGTCTGGCGGCTCATCGGCGGCAAGTGCCGCGAATCGGTGCCGTGCTACGCCAACTGCTGGTTCGCGGGTGCGAAGGAGCCGGAGGAGTTCGCCGCGAAGGCGACTGCCGCGATCGAGCGCGGCTTCAAGGGACTCAAGTGGGACCCCTTCGGCAAGAACTATCGCCAGTTGCCGCCCGCCGACTTCAAGAAGGCGATGAAGTGCGTCGCGGCGGTCAAGACGGCGACCGAAGGCAAGGCGGAAATCCTCATCGAGTGCCACGGACGCTTCGACGTGCCGACCGCCCTGCGGATTTGCCACGCCCTCGAGGAGTTCGATCCCTACTGGGTCGAAGAGCCCGTCATTCCCGACACGATGCGCGCCCTCGCGGACGTCCGGTCGCGCGTCCGCGTGCCGATCGCCTGCGGCGAGCGGCTCTACACGACGCAGCAGATCCTGGACGCGATCGAGCTGCGCTGCTGCGACTACCTGCAGCCGGACTCGTCCCACGCCGGCGGCATCACCGCGATGAAGGGCATCGCGGCGATCTGCGACGCGCACCACGTCCCGTTCTGCGCCCACAATCCGTCGGGACCCGTCGCGAATGCCGTCACGCTCGCGCTCGGCGTCTCCACCCCCGGCTACTGCATCCACGAGACGCTCTTCGACGACGTGCCGTGGCGCAAGGACGTCATCGACGAGGACGTCAAGTTCGCGGACGGGATGATGTTCCCATCGGAGCGTCCGGGACTGGGCATTGCGCTCGACGAGGATGCCGCCGCCGCCCACCCGAAGCAAGACCACTGGCTGCGCCACTACGAGGGGACGCTGACGAACATCCGCCCGCCAACCTCGTGCGCCTACTACCATGCGTAAGACAACGATATGAAAAAGGAGAAAGAGATGAAGACAACCCTCTCGATAGCCACATTGGCTTGCCTGTCGGCGGGCGCACTCTGCGCCGCCATCGTCTCGTTCAAGGACGCGGACAAGATCAAGAGTTGGGATGCGTGGGACGACCACAAGGGACCCGTCGCCTGGACGGAAAAGCGGTGCGTGACGCGGGAGAAACTCCTGAAGATGGATTCGGGGCTTCCGCCGTCCGGCTGGCTTGAGACGCGCCCGTCGAAGGAGATCAAGAGCGACA
>CAVDWI010000116.1:0-6309 GCA_963612485.1 Barnesiella intestinihominis | reverse complement strand
GAAAACCATAGTGTTCCAGCGTATCAAGCACGAGCCGCAACGCCTCGTAGAGTTCGGGCGCGGCGGCGATGAGGCGGGCGTCGGCTATGGCGTGTCCGCTGATTGTGTATGTGCAGCCGACAGGCTGTTTGTTCGCATCCTTGATGTCGCGTCCGTCCTCGGTGCTTTCGGGGCTATACCGCTCCATAGTCCACGGGGCGGGGCTGATTCCCAGTTCTTCAAGTGTCTTCATTTCGGTTGTTCCTTTCGGGTTTGCCGCGAAGGGCAAGAATCATAGTTTTGGGTTGGTTTGCCGCGACGGAGTGCGGCGGGCTAAACTGTAGTTTTTCGGGGTTTGCCGCGACGGAGCGCGGCGGGCTAAACTCATAGTTTCGTGGTGGGTTATTTGCGGTTCCATTTTGGTTTGGCGAAGCGCGGCGGCTGACGCGGATGCGCTGGGGGCGGTTGCGGCTTGGGGGTCGTGGGCGGCGCGGCGGCGGCGGAAGATTCCGCCTTTGCCATTTCGGGGTTGAGGCGCGGGTCGAAGAGGTCGGCGTTCGGCGGGGCGACGGCAACCGCGTCATCGAGCACGCGGGGGAGCGCGGCGAAGCAGCGGAAGTAAGAGCCGAGGGCGAAGGCGTTGGTGAGCGCGTCGCCGTAGTGGTTCGCGCCGACGACTGCCCAGTCCCACGCGGTTTTGCCGGACGGGTGGGTATACTTGCGCTCGAGGCGTTCGTTCGAGACTTCGAGCGCGAACTGCCAGTGGCGCGAGGGGTCTGCACCGAAGAGGGAACACGAGCCTGGCATGAGGGGTGTTTCGAGAAAGCCCGATTGCGCGACTTCGCGCCAATAGGGGGCGTGGACGGCGAGATAGTCGCCGAAGTCCGAGCGCGTGGCGAAGATGTGGTCACCGCCGCGCAAGTGTTCGCCGCGTCCCGAACCGAACTGCTTCCAGCCGAAGCCGCGCATGGCGCAGAGTTGGAAGGGGAGCGGGGAGGTCTTTCGGACGACGAAGAGGGTGCGGGCGACGACGTCCGGGAGATAGCCGCGGTCGAAGCCGAGAGCGCGGATGGAGACGGCGCGGCCGCGGATGTCGCGGAGCGGGTGCGCGGCGATGGTCGAGATGACGACGCGCATAGCCTTTGCGACGGCGCGTTTTCTCGCGAGGTCTGACGAGCCGGTGGGGACGAGTGCGCCGCGTTCGGGGTAGCGGCCGTAGGCGACGACGGCGGCGGCGCGGCGGGGTCCGAACGCGAGCACGACCCACGAGAGGCCTTCGCCCTTCTGGACGTTGATGTCACACGCGGCGACGGCGCAATCGCACCCCGGCGGCAGATGCCACATCGCCGCGCCGTTGACGCAGGCGGAAACCTTGTCGGGGGAAAGGGAGAGTTCGACGTTCGCGACCTCGACCTGCATCATGTATTCGGCGGCGAACGAGGTTTTGCCGATTGCGGCCATCTTGTTCAGGGCGTGGTGAAGCGCGTCGATTTCGCAGGCGCGGTCATAGGCGAGCGGGTCGAGCATTTCCACGCCGGCGAAGTCTGCGGCGTGTGCGCGATACCACGCGGTGGACGCGGGGCGGGCGAAGTCGCCGTTCGCCGCGTCGGTGTTGAAGGCGTCGATGAAGTCGTCGGCGAGTTTCTCGAAGTTTTCGCACGAGCGGAGGATGGCTGGGCAGACGGCTGTTGACCAGTTCGGGTGGCGGGCGCGGTCGAAGATGCGCGAAGCGAGGTCGCCGTGACGCTGGGGGGTGATTGCGAGGAAGGCGGAAAGCGTCGAGGTGTTCGCGGCGAGGCCGAGGACGTCCGAGTGGATGTATTCGTCGAGGCGTTCGACGGCGGTTGCGGAGCGCGAGTCCTTTTGCGTCTGCGGGTCGTCGAGGAGGATGAAGTCCGGGCGGAGGCCGCCGACGTTCAGGCCGCGCACGGACGAGCCGACGCCGCGCACGGAGATAACCGCGCCGCAGCCGGAATCGACGGGCGAGCCGTCGTCTTCCGTGAGCATGGGGAGGCGGACGACGGCGTCGGACGAGATGAAACCGACGGGGCGGCCGCGATAGGTGATGGAGTTGCCGCGCTGTGCGATGCCGCCGATCTTGCGCAGGGGGAGCGCGACGGCGGGGAAGTCGTCCGCGATTTCGGGGGAGAACTCCAACAGGTCGAGCGCGGCCTTGCGGAAGGTCTTCGCGAGGGGCTGTGCGGCGGCGATGATGAGGGGAAATCTGAAATGGCCGTAGAGAACGCCCCAGACGGTGGCGATGACGAACCACGTTGACTTGCCGCCGCCGCGCATCGCCTCGATGGCGAACTGGCCGCCGTTCGTGATTGCGTTCTGGAGTTTGTCGATGATGCGGGCGGCGAACTCCGGCGAGGGGCGGTGGTCGAGAAGGGAACGGCAGTAGACCCAGCCGAAGAGCGCGAGGTCGGTGCGGCACTTTTCGCGGAGCGCGGGGCGGACGGGCGGCGGGATGTCGCCGATTTCGTTGCGGTTGGCGAGGTGCTTCGCCACGCGGTCTGCGCCCGTCATCGTTGCGTGTGCCATTGCGTCAGCCCTCCACCGTTTCGTCAAGGTCGATGAGCGCGCCCTGACGGCGCAACACCTCTTCGAGCGGATCGTGCCGCCAGTCGGTGCAGACCTTCGCGAACTGCGCCGAATAGTCCGTGATTTCCTTCGCCGCCGCGCCGTAGCCGACGGCGGTGCGCGTCGGCGGCGTTCGCCAGTCGCCGAGCGAGCAGGAGAGGTAGTTCTTGCGGAAGACGAACGGGAGCGAGCCGAGTTCGCCGTTCTGCGCCTTGCACAGGACGGCAAGCACGGAATCGAGGGCGCGGAGCGACGCGGCGGAAGTCGCCGGGGGGACGAGTTGGGTCGGGGGCGTGTCGCGCCACACGCCGTTCACCGTGCGCTCGTCGCGGTGCAGGAACAGAACCCAGAATGCGTCCTGTTCGATCGAGCCGGACCCGCGAAGGTCTGCAAGTCCCGGCAGACGGTTCAAGCCCGCGTCTTTCGTGATTTCGCGGTTCAGCTGGCAGAGCGCGATGACGGGGATGCGGAGGCGGTTCGCGATTGTCTTCAGCTTGTCCGAGACATACGAGACGCGGGCGTATTCGTTCGCGTTATCGACGCGGGACGAGTGCAGGAGGCCGAGATAGTCCACGACGGCGATTTGGCAACGCCCGGCGGCGTGTTCGATCATGCAGAACGACTCGAACTCTTCCACGTCGCGGATCTCGACCATCGAGAGCGGCCAGGCGGCGAGTTCGTCCGCCGCCGTGCGCATGGCGGCGAGGTCTGCCTGCGTCGGGGAGAAGCGGGCTTTCTTGATCGAGACGCGGGCGCGTTCCGCCACGAAGCGGCGGATGAGCGAGTGCTGTTCCATGTCCAGCGAATTGAACACGACCTTCACCCCGGTGTCGCACCAGTAGCGAATCAGGTTCAGCGCGAAGAGCGTCTTGCCGACGGACGGCCGCGCCGCGATAATCCCCAGCCCCGGCTCAAGCCCGTTCATCATCGCCGTCATCGGCGCCCACGGGAAGCGATACCCCGGCGTCCAGTGCAGGTCTTTCTCGACGATGCGCCGCTGGTGCGCGAGTTCGTATTCGCCGAGCAGTTCGTTCGCCACTTCTCCGAGCGATACGCGCCGCCCCGCCGCCGAGGCGTTGCCCGCGAGAATCGCGTCGATTTCCGAACGGAGCCCAATCGCCGCCGTCACCGCGTCGGAAGTTGCGAACGCGGCGGAAGTTTTTTGCACGGCGCGCTGGACGCACCTGGCGACGTGCGCGTCCCGGAGTTCGCCGAGGTGGTATTCGAGCGACGCGGACGAGGTCGCCCCGTCGATGAGTTCGTCCCACGCGGCGGCATCCACACGCGGCGCAAACTTTTTTTTCACTTCCGCCGTCTCGGCGATTCGGCGGAACTCGTTCAGGATTGCCACCATGTCCGCCTCGCCGCACAGACCGCGCCGCCACAGCGACGCTACCGCCATCCACGCCACGTGCGCCGTGTCGTCGGCGAACCAGTCCGCCACCGCCCCGCACGAAACCGCCACGGGAATGCACCGCGCCGGATCCATCAGCACAGCCCCGATGACCGCCCGCTCCGTTTTGAGCGTATCCTTCACTCCGCCGCCCCCCCAGTCCACGCAGGGATGTCCGCCCGCCCCGCACCCGTCACGGGCGGCGGCGGCACGGCAGCCCCCCCTGACGAATCACGCGCCGCGCAATGTTTTTTTTCGGTTTCCCACCAGCCCCGGAGGATGCTTGCAAGGTTCGCCCGGTTCACCGCGAACATCCGCCCCGCCGACGAGCGGGCTTGCCACCCGAGTTTCGTCATCTCGGCGTGGAAGTATTCGCCGAACGCCGCCGGAACGCTCAGGTTGTGCGCCGCGATGCGCACATCGGCAAGGCTCGGATGCGTCGACGGCGGACGCGCCGAGGTCGGCGCGGCCGCAGATGGCACGGACTGCCCCGGCAAGGTCGGCGAGGGCGGCGGCGGTGCGGACTGCCCCGGCAAGGTTGGTGCGGGCTGCGGCACTTCCGCCGCGCCCGAAGACGATTCCCCCGGACCCGCCGCGCCAACAGGCGGCGCGGACGGGTCACTGCCGCCGTCATCGGGTTTCCGGGTGTGTGCTTTTTCTACACTCTTTTTCTTTTCTATTCTATTCCTTTCTTTTATAAAGGAAGCGAAAGCAGACGGAAAAGCAGACTTCATACCAGTTTCCACATCGTCCGCATTTTCCCCGCACCCGTTATCTTCCAATTCTTCGCCGATTCCGTTTATATTCGCTAAATTATCGCTTCCGTTTTCATCATCTTGAAAAGCACCCTGAAAAGCAGACGGAAAAGCAGAAATATCACTTTTTAGGCAATGATTTTTATGGTTTTCACTTGGGTTTTTCACTGGTGCGCATGACTTCGTGCCTTTCGGCCTCCCGCCGGAACGCCCCGCGCACCCCTTCCGAACGCGCTCTTCCACTACCGGCTGAATCGTCCAGTAGTCCTCGAACTCGCCGTCGGTGGAATCGTCATCGGGCGTCCAATTCCCGAAACACGCTTTCAGGTAGGTGTCGAAGAAGCGCAACCTGTCGGCATCGCTTCGACGGCTCATCAGCCGCGCCCAGTTCTCGCAAAAAGGCATAACCCTCATCTCTCCGCCCCCCCTTCGACTTCCGCCGCGACCTCAAGGCTTCGCGCATCCAGTTTGCCGACCTCGCGCTTCCACACGATGAGCGCATCGACAGCCTCGCCGAACGCAATCGTCGCCAACTTCCGGGGCGAGGCATTCACCGCCCGGTCATAGTCGCGACTGCCGACCCTTGCCGCGAAGAACTGCGCAAGCAGACCCTTATCCTCGTCAGCGAGTATCAATCGCTTCTTGGTCAATGCCCTCGGCGGACGGAGTTTCTCGATCTCACGTTTATTCATACAATCTCCTTATTTCGTTAGTCAGTTATCACCCTTCATCTCGTCGTTTGCGGTCTTCCTCACTTTCAGCCGGGAAGAACCTAAACGGGGGGAGGTCGCATGGCGGACGGGCGGACGCCCTGACGGCGCACGGGCAAAGGGCAGGGTGGCAGGGAACTGAAATTGCATATCTCATAGCCTTACCTCCCCTTCCCATAAAAAAGAATCGCCGCGCCACTTTCACGCATTGCCGAAGCCCCCGCATCCGCCGACGCAGATTCGGAGACAGACCAATCACCTTCACCGCTCAATTGCGGAGGGGTAATGGCGGCGAAAAAGTAAAGAGCCGCCGCCGCGAGGGTCAAGAACACAATCATACCGAGAAAGTCCGCAATAGTCATTCTTCCGTCAGTGATTCGGATGTTGCCATTCATTCCGCACCCCCTTCCTCTTCCGCAACGCGCCGACCCCAGCCGCGCACGCCCCGCGCCATAACCCCCGCAGGGCGGCTCTCCACAGCCGCCCCCTCAAGCCTTGCCCCAGCCCGTTCCGCCGGGCGGCTCGCGCCCCCCACCCTCGGCCGCTCCGCAAGCACCCGCTCCACGTCGGCGCGAAACCACCGACGCATCCCCCCGACCACCACCGGGTCTGCCGCGAGCATGTCTATCTCCCCCTCCCGAAACCCCTTTCGGCATCGACGCTGGAATGCGTCCTTCGAGATCCGCAGCACCTTCGCCACGTCCTCGTCCGTCATGATGTCACTTGCCTTCATCTTCGGTCGTTCCTTTCGCTTCGGTTGTTCCTGTTTTGTAGTTTGAGTAAGTTGCCCGCCTTGCCGTTCCCCCGGACGGGCGCGGGGGTTTCAAGTCAGTGCGCCGTCTCTCCGGCTGTCACCGCTATAGCCATTTCGCCTGTCGGTCTGGGCGTA
>CAVDWI010000115.1:4754-6315 GCA_963612485.1 Barnesiella intestinihominis | reverse complement strand
GCCCCATGGTCGAAAATCGCGGCGGGACGCTTCCGCATTCTCGTGGACGGCAATCCGCTGCCGAACGAACTTGGCGTGACGGGAAAGGGCGAATGGACGGTCGAGTCAGCGGGGAAGGTCTCACTCTCGAAGGGGGTGCATACGATTGAATTGCAGGATCTGACCGGATTTGACGGTCGGTGCGATTGGGTTGAAATCAAGAGCAACCCATCGGCAGTTGTCCCTTGCGCTAAGGCAGAAGTTGCCTATTCGACGAATGATCTTGTGGTTGTCGGGGGCGGTATTGCGGGCATCACAGCGGCAATTTCGGCGGCACGGCTTGGACTGAATGTGGCACTTGTGCAGGATCGTCCCGTCCTCGGCGGCAACAACTCAAGTGAAGTTCGCGTCCATTTGGGAGGGTGGCAGAATAAGGCCCCGTATCCGCGTCTCGGCGATATCGTGGCGGAGATTGGTCCGAAGGCGGGCGGAAATGCTCAGCCCGGCGAGGTCTACGAGGATGACCGCAAATTGGCCGTCGTGCAGGCCGAAAAGAACATTTCCCTCTACCTGAACACACGGGCCAATGCGGTTGAAATGTCGGAGGATGGGGGTATTGCGTCCGTTTCGGGCGTGGATACGCGCACGGGAAAGCGGACGGTTTTCTCCGGTCGGTGGTTTGTGGATGCGACGGGAGATGGCACGATTGGCTTTCTCGCCGGGGCAGACTACCGTATGGGGCGCGAGGCGAAGTCCGAGACGGGCGAGGCGTGGGCTCCCGAAATGGCGGACGGGATGACGATGGGCGCGAGCGTGCAGTGGTACGCCGCCGGAACGAAGGATGGAATCGTTGACCGATTCCCATTCGAGCCGTGGATGATTCGTTTTTCGGACGAGAATGCCTATCTTGGTCTGTGCGGCGACTGGTACTGGGAGACGGGATTCGGTCGCGACCAAGTCGAGGAGGCGGAATTCATTCGCGACTACGGGCTGCTCGTGGCGTTTTCCAACTGGGCGTTTGCCAAGAATTCTTCCCAAAAGCGGGAATATCTTGCGACAAATGAGTTGAAGTGGGTCGCCTACAATGCCGGACGGCGTGAGTCGCGGCGGTTGCTTGGCGATTATGTGCTGAGCGAGAATGATTTCGATGCTCGGACGGTTTTCCCGGACGGGACTTGTGCGACGACATGGACGCTTGACTTGCACTGGCCGATGCCTGCGAAGGAAACGAATTACGACGGTGAGCCGTTTTGCAGCGATTCGCGCAACAAGACCATCTGGCCGATGGCGATTCCCTACCGTTGCTACTACTCGCGCAATGTCCCCAACCTCTTCATGGCGGGGCGGGATATTTCCGTGACGCACATCGCCCTTGGTACGACGCGCGTGATGCGAACGCACGGCATGATGGGTGAGGTCGTGGGTATGGCGGCGGCGTTGTGCAAGAAGCACGACTGTCAGCCGCGGCAGATTTATGAACGGTATTTGGACGAATTGAAGGATTTGATGAGGAAAGGCGTAGGGGATGGGCGTGGACACCCTGTCCAGATGTACAACATCCAAACGTCGTTAGATCCTGATT
>CAVDWI010000115.1:0-4744 GCA_963612485.1 Barnesiella intestinihominis | reverse complement strand
AAACGGCACTGATGACGGCGAAGGATGCGTCATCTCCCTCGCCGGGGAATGGCGGTTTGCGCTCGGCGAGACGAATGCGCTGACGGGTACGATTCTCCTGCCGACGACAACGGATATCGCCCGAAAGGGGGATGGAAAGATTGACGGGCAGAGCGTGGAGCGCATCCACCCCCAGTTGATTGGTGCAGAGATGGCGCAGTCGCTGACGATGCACCCGACGCGCCGTCATCCGTTTGTTGGTGTGGCCCAGTATGAGAGGACAATAGAGATTCCCGAATCGTGGGTGGGGAAGCGTATCACGCTCTTCCTTGAACGCACGAAGATTGTGCGGGCGTTCTTGGACGGTGATTGCCTCGGCCGGTGCGATACGCTTGCCACGCCAGCCGTCTTTGAACTGCCGCGCACGGTAAAACCGGGTCGCCATGTCCTCCGTCTGGAGGTGGACAACCGGCTGGACGTCCTGCCCGTCTCGGGCCACCAGATCTCGGAGGATACGCAAACGAACTGGAACGGCGTGATGGGACGCATCGAACTCCACTCCGAAAGTTTGCCGCGTTTCGGACGCATCCGCCTTTTCCCCAAGCCGTCGAATCGGACGGTCGATGTGGAGGCGGAGGTCATCACCTCGGATGGCGTTTCGACCAACCGCCAGACGATTGCCCTCGCGAAGGATGCCGCGCTCATGAGCGAATTCACCCCCGTCTTGCATGAGATTGATGTTCGGGTTGGGAATCTGACGCGCAAGATGAAAGTCGGGTTGCGCGAGTTCCGCACGAAAGGGACGCAGTTCACGGTCAATGGCCGTCCGACGTTCCTGCGCGGACGGCACGATGCGTGCGTGTGGCCGCTCACGGGCGCCGCGCCGATGGACGTTGGGTCGTGGCGGGAGTACTTCCGTACGCTGAAGGACTACGGACTCAACCACGTGCGTTTCCACTCGTGGTGTCCGCCCGAAGCGGCGTTCGTCGCGGCGGATGAGTTCGGCTTTTACCTTCAGCCCGAACTGCCGTTCTTTGGCGGTGACTGGACGAAGCCGGAGGTTCGCGACTACGCTCTTGCCGAGGCGCAACGAATACTGGATGCCTACGGAAATCACCCATCGTTCGTGATGTTCTCCCTTGCCAACGAACCAACGACGGGCGGTGCGGAGCGCATGGAAGTCATCCGAAAACTGAAAGCCTACGATCCGCGCCCCCTGTATGCGCAGGGTACGAACGCCGATTATGCGAACCCGCACCAGTACGCAAGCGACGACTTCTGGTGTACATTTAGGAGCACGGCTGGTGCGAAGGGAAATGTACGCGGTTCGTATTCCCACTGCGATCTTCCGCTTGGGGGCGTTCAACAGGAAGGGTGTGGCACGATGCGCGACTTCTCTCCTGCGGTTGCCCACTCGTCCATCCCCTTGATTGGACACGAGGTCGGACAGTATCAGGCCTATCCCGACTATTCCGAGATCGAGAAGTACACGGGCGTACTTGAACCGCTCAACCTCCGAATCTTCCGTGAACGGCTCAAGAGAGCGGGAATGGAGGAGAGCGCGGCGGATTTTCTTCGGGCTTCGGGTGCGTTGCAGGTTCTCAACTATCGCGAGGACATTGAGATGGCGTTGCGTACGCCGGGCTTTGGAGGCTTTCAACTGCTGGATCTGCAGGACTTCCCCGGACAGGGTACGGCGCTTGTCGGCATCTTGAACGCATTTATGGAATCGAAGGGCTTCATCACACCCGAAAAGTGGCGCGAGTTCTGCGCCCCGACGGTTCTTCTCGCGCGCTATCCGTCCTCAACGCTGACGGAGGGGGAGGCTTTCAAGGCCGATATTCAGGTCGCTCACTACGGTCGGGAGGATGTGTTGACGGCCGTTCTTGCCTGGCGGCTCGTCAATTCGTCGGGGAAAGTGCTGGAGAAGGGGAAACTGCCCGTCTCGGTTCGTGTCGGTGAGGTTGCGACGGTTGGGTCAGTCGCGGCGAATCTGCCCTCGTCGGGTAAGGCTGAGAAACTTTCGCTCGAACTTGAGCTCGTCGGACGCGGGGAGCGAAACGCCTACCCGTTGTGGGTCTACCCGAAGCCCGCCTCCCTGCCCAAGGTCAAAATCGTGCACTCGCTTGAAGAGGGTGAACGACTGCTGGATGCGGGCGAAACGGGGCTTTGCATTCTCACGCGAGAGGACGCACCGACGAATGCGATACCCGGCTTTTTCGCGGCGGACTTCTGGAACTGGCCTATGTTCAAGTTTGTTTGTGAAGGCCACAAGAAGCCCCCAGCACCGGGGACGCTGGGTCTTCTGATTGATTCCGAACATCCAGCGTTGGACGGCTTCCCGACCTCTTTCCACGCGGACCAGCAGTGGCGGAACCTGATTCTGCACGGCATGAATGTCGTTTTGGATGAGGCGAAGGATACAGAACTCATCGTGCAGGGAATCGACAATGTCGCCCGAAATCACCGCCTCGGCGTGATTTGGGAAAAGCGACGCGGAAAGGGGCATCTGGTCGTCTCCGCAATCGACCTTGAGGCTTGTGCGGACTTGCCGGAGGCTCGTGCACTGCGTACTGCACTCGTGCGGTATGTTGACAAGATCTGCAAATCGAAATGCATTACTTCGCCAAATGGGCGTGTTGCGTGTGAATTCTTCCTGCGAGACGGCGTACCCGTTGCACGGGTGTCGTATGATGGTCGCCATGCCTTTGAAAGTGAACTTGGCTTCAGGCGCGGCAAATTGGTCGTGCAAAAAACATCCGAACGCACGGTGAAAGATGCGTGGAAGCCGGTTTGGGGGTTTAAGTCTGAGTACCCGGATCGGTATACGGAACTGATCGTGAATCTTGCGGCTCCCGATTCGCCGCGCACGGATGAGATCCTGACTCTTCGGTGCTACGACGAGGGGTTCGCCGTGCGCGCGAAGACAGACCTGAATGTCTATGAACTGGGCGAAATCCGCGATGAACGAACAAGTTGGCGGTTTGCGTCCGGCGCGAAGGCATGGTGCATTTCGGAGACGGAAGGCACATTTCCTGAGAATCCCTACGAGTTGGATGCACTCGACAGCACGAACGCTTGGCGGATGCCGTTCACCGTTGAAGTGTCGAACGGTTGTGCCGCGAGCATCATTGAGGCCAACGTGCGCGACTATCCGCGGAGTTTCCTGAACGTGTCGCAGGGGATGATTCGCCCCGTCTTTGCAATTGGAGTTAAGGAGGGGCGCGGCGAAATTGTCTCGCCCTGGCGGGCGGTTCAACTCGCCCCGAATGCGGGGAAATTGGTTGAAACCGCCTATTTTATCGAGAACTTGAATGATTCTTGTGTGATTGCGGATACCTCGTGGATTCAGCCGGGGCTTTCCGTCTCGGATGCTGGGAATTGCGAACTCGTCACGGAGCAGGTGATCGAGGCGGCTCGCGCGGCCAAGGCGTGCGGAGCGAAGTACTTTCAGTTGGACTGGGGATGGTATGGTACGGAATATGCGTGGAGCGACAACGACCGTGCGACATTTCGTGCGGAGCATCCCGAATTCGCGAACGACACGACTTGGGAGACGAACACATACGCGAACCCCTATTCCGCCGCAAAAGGCACGGTTCCCTATCATCCGTACTGGCCGTACGACTGCCATCGGCGCGGCGTTGAACTTGATCTTCCGAAAATTGTCGCCGAATTGAAGAAGTTGGATATGGGACTTGGACTCTACATTCACGGGGTTGTCTTGGAGGCGAATGACCTTGACCGCCTGTTCTCAACTTACGCATCGTGGGGGATCGCGGCACTCAAGCCCGGATTTGTCTCGTTCGGTTCGCAAAAGGCAACGGAATACATGCGCAAACTTGCCGCGACGGCGGCTAAGTATCACCTGTGGCTGGACATTCACGACGCGCAGATTCCAGACGGGTTCGAGCGAACCTATCCGAATGTGATGCTCAGCGAGGGTGGCGGCGGAGAGGAGGGGAATCATCCGGCGCGGCAGGATGTGGCCCTTCCGTTCACGCGCTGTCTGAGCGGTCCGTTTGACTTTACGCCGCGTTTGTTCAATCCCGATGCCCTCAAGAAGGGAACGAAGGCTCATGAAGTGGCGTTTTTCCTTTGCTATCCCGGTCCCACGGCGGTGATGCGGGGCGATGTGCGCAGACTGCTGGAGACGGATGCCTCCATCGTGGAGTTCGTGAAGGCGTTGCCGTGGAATTATGACGAGTCGCGCGTCTTGGATGCGGCGATTGCGCGGCATTTGGTTGTGGCGCGGCGGAGGGACGAAAATTGGTATTTGGCGGGAATGACTGGTGAAAAAGCGCATACGACGGAGATAACGTTCGATTTTCTGCCCGACGGACGGGAGTTCACGCTCACGCTGTGGCGGGATGATGCCGCCTCCGACAGCCATCCACAGGGCTATGTGCGTGAAACGCGGCGCATCCGCAGGGGCGACCGGCTGGCGATTCCCATGTCCCGTTGCGGCGGCTTCCTTGCCCTGCTAACACCGTCCGTCGGCAAGTGAAACAGATTTCTTTAACAACAAATAAGGGATAATCGACGATGAATAAAATTCAAGCAGTGATAACCGTAGCGGTGGGTGGCATTCTGTCCTCACTTTCTGCTCTGGCGGCGGATAGCGATGCCACGCAGGCATCTTTCAATCCGTTTTCATGGAAAGGACGGAAAATTGTTTTCCTGGGGGATTCCATTACGGATAAGAATCATGTCGGATGCGAAACGAATTACTGGGGCTTTTTGGCAGAACGTATGGGCTTTACAC
>CAVDWI010000114.1:0-6458 GCA_963612485.1 Barnesiella intestinihominis | reverse complement strand
GCGCACGACGCCGCCCTTCCCCGGCTCGAGCGCGCGCATCACCGAGGTGATGTCCCTCGCCCGGAGCACCTTCCCCGTGTCGGAGCGGACGCCGAGGACGGCGTCGAAGGCGTGTTCGCCGAAGACGCCGTAGCGTTCCGAGAGGCAGGATCGGAACGCCTGCATCGTCCGCTTGTTCGCCTCAAGGTTCAGTCCGAGGCGTTGCTTGATGGAGGTCGCGCCGGCGACCGTGTCCGCGCCTTGCTGGTGGACGTGGAAGCTCTTGTTGCTGGTGTCCGAGCGGACGGACGCGAAGTCGGTGAACGTCTGGAGAGAGACGGGCATTGGGGCACCCCCTTCCGCGATCAGACCTGGATGAGACCGTTCGGCCCGCGACCCGCGATGCCGTCGCCCGTCGGAGCCGCCTCCGCCGATTCGGGCGCGGACGGCGCGTCGAGCGCGTCGGCGATCTTGGCGGCCCAGATGTCGACGAGCGAGAGGATCTTCTCGAGGGTCTCGACGAACTCGCCGGGGTCGGCCGTCGCCGCGTCGAAGTCGAAGAGGTAGTGGTAGACGACGGTCTCCGTCTCCGGCTCGACCGCGAAGAAGCCGCCGGCCGTCTCGCGCCCGAACAGCGAGCCGACGAGCAGCTCGCGGTAGACGTCCTTGCCGGCGGACTTCGGGAGCGTCGCGAGCTCGACGAAGCAGAGGATCTTCGAGGAGTGCTCGACATACTGGAGGTTGAGGACATAGGCGTCGTCGACCTTGTAGGCGACAAGACCGTCCGCGTCGGGCGTGAGAGAATCAAGCCCGGTCAGTTTCGCGACCTTGGCGAGGAATGCGTCGTAGTCCTTCCGAGTGCTCGTGCAGGGAGATGTCATGTCGTTTTGTCCTTTCTTGTCGAGTGCCGCGCCCATACGCCTTACTCTTCACCGTATAGTATATCAGAACTGCCCCCTCGCGGTCAAACGCGACGGCAACGAAACTTCAGTCCTTACACCAACACCAAAGGAGGATTTTGTGATACAATTACCGCCGATGAATCAGGAACGACAGGATGTGCAGCGGATTTTCGCCGCGTCCTTCTCCCCCCACGGCCTTGCGTCCGGCGGGGCGGTGGCGATTTCATCCCTGACGGGGAGCGCGGATGCATTCCTTGCGCTCGCCCTGACGAACACCGCCACGCCGACGGCGCAACCGCGTCTTGTGCTGGCTGTCGTGCCTGGACTGCCCGACGCGGATAGGCTCGCGGATGACCTGCGGCTTCTCGCGTCCGACTCGAAAGGTCCGAATGCGGCGGCGTATTCGGTGCGCATCCTCGAGTTCCCGCCCCTGCTGGACGGCGACCGGACGGCCCTCGGGCTGCGGCTGAAGGCTCTCGCCGCCATTCGGGCGTGGGCGACTTCGCCCTACCCTTGCATCGTCGTCGCCTCGTTCCCCGCCCTCTCGACACCCGTGCCAATGAAAGCTGTGCCCGCGCTCGTGCTTGACGGTGCGGTGGTTCGCTTCGCTACCGTCTGCGCGACACTCTCCAAACTCGGCTACACGCGTGTGCCAACGGTGGCTCGCGAGGGCGACTACTCCGTGCGCGGCGGAATCGTCGATGCGTGGTCGCCGGGGGAGGAATTTCCCTTCCGTGCGGAGTTCTTCGGCGAAGACCTCGAATCCGTCCGCACGTTCGACGCCGCGACGCAACTTTCGATTACGCGGGTCAACTCCGCGACGCTCCTCCCCGTGTGTTCGGACGACGCGGACTCGACGCGCCACCTGACCGACCTCTTGCCGGACTCCGCCGCTCTCCTCGCGCTGGAGCACAACGACTACGCGCTCGGGACGGTTCTCGGCGAGCGGCACTTTGCAACGGTCTACACGGGCGATCCCGCGCCGGGCGAAGTCCCGACCTACGCCTTCCAGACGGCACCCCTGCCCGGATTCGCCGAACTCGGCGCGGAAGAGGCGCACCACCCCGAGCTGTTCGCCGCCGCCCGCCAGCGGCTCGAGGCCCACCTCGCGAACGCCGAACGGCGCGGCGAAACCGTGGTGCGGATGGACGACCTTTCGGGAGGGTTCGAGATTCCAGGGCTGGTCGTCGTCACGAAGGCCGACCGCGTCTTCACGAAACGCAAGGCACACTTCCGCAAAACCGCCGCGCCCGTTCAGCAGGGGGCGCGGCTCAACGACTTTGACGACCTCGAGCCGGGCGAATACGTCGTGCACGTCGATTACGGCGTGGGACGGTTCATCGGCTCGTCCGAGATCGTCGTGGATGGTAAGCGGAGCGAAGTCTTTACGATTGAATACGCCGATGGCGCGAAACTGCACGTTCCGGCGAGCCACGCGCATCTCCTCTCGCGCTACGTTGGCGTGAAGGGCGAGGTGGTTCGGCTGCACCGACTGGACGGCAAGCGCTGGGCGAAGGACAAGAAGGACGCGCAGAAGGCGGTCGCCGACCTCGCCTCCGCCCTGCTTGAGACGCAGGCGCGGCGCGAGACCGTGCCCGGCTTCGCCTACGCCGTGCCGTGCGAGGGGCTTGAGGCATTCGAGGCCGCCTTCCCCTACGAGGAAACGCCCGACCAGGCGAGCGCAATCGCCGCAATCAAGAAAGACCTCGCCGCCCGCAAGCCGATGGACAGGCTCATCTGCGGGGACGCGGGCTACGGCAAGACCGAGGTCGCCATGCGCGCCGCGTTCATCGCCGCGATGAACGGCAAGCAGGTCGCCGTACTCGCCCCGACGACGGTGCTCGCTGAACAGCATTTCGAGACCTTCACCTCGCGCTTTGACGGCACTCCCGTGCGGATCGAATCCGTCTCGCGCTTCCAGAGCGCGGGGACGCACGAGGGGACGTTCCGCCGGCTCGCGACGGGAGCGTGCGACATCGTCATCGGCACCCACGCCATCCTCTCGGGCAAGATCACCTTCCGCGACCTCGGGCTCATCATCATCGACGAGGAACAGCGTTTCGGCGTCCGCCACAAGGAGTTCCTGAAGACGCTCCGCGCCACGGCGGACGTGCTCACGCTCTCCGCGACGCCCATCCCGCGCACGCTCTACCTTTCCATGACGGGTGCGCGCGACCTCTCGCTCCTGCGCTCGCCGCCGCGTGAGCGCGTCGCCGTTGAGACGAAGGTCGTCACGGACTCCGATGAAGTCGTCCGCGCCGCAATCGAGGCTGAACTCGCCCGTGGCGGTCAGGTCTTTTTCCTCCACAATCGCGTGACAACTATCGAGAAAGTCTCCCGCCGCCTGAACGCGCTCTGCCCGAAGGCGCGGGTCGTCGTCGCACACGGTCAGATGGACGCGGCGGAACTCGCCCGCAAGATGCGTGCGTTCGAGCGCGGCGATTACGACATCCTTCTTTCGACAACCATTGTGGAGTCGGGCATCGACATTCCACGCGCCAACACGATTCTCGTCGATCACGCCGAGACGTTCGGACTTGCCGACCTCTACCAGCTGCGCGGGCGCGTCGGTCGTTCCTCTCGACAGGGGCGGGCCTTCTTCCTCCTGCCGACGGGCGGTCTCGTCGATTCCGAGGCGCGTGAACGGCTCGCCGCGCTCAAACGGCACGGCGGACTCGGCAGCGGCTTCAACCTCGCCGTGCGCGACCTCGAGTTGCGCGGCGCGGGCAACCTGCTCGGCTCACAGCAGTCGGGGCATATCGCGGCGATTGGCTTCGGTCTCTATTGCCAACTTCTTCGGCGAACGATTGCCGCGATGAGGGGCGAGAAGGTCGGCGACATCGTGGACGTAAGGCTGAACCTCGACTTCATCGACCTCTCCCCCGCGTCGGGCGATGCCGAAGCCGCCGCCGCGCTCCCCTACGACTACGTTGAGGAGGACGTGCAGCGCATGAGCTACCTGAAGCGGTTCGCCGAAGCGGCAGACCGCCGCGTCGTCAAGGCGCTTGCGGATGAGTTGCGCGACCGCTTCGGACCGCTGCCCCCGGCGGTGCGGCGGTTCGTGCGCCTCGCCGACCTGCGCGTCGCGTGTGCGGCGGCGGGCGTTGGCATCGTGGACGCGAAGGGCTCTCGCGCAATTTTCTACCGCAACGGCACCCGTGAAATCGCAAAGGTCGCCGACCTTCGCGGCAAAACTCCCGACAAGAAAATCAGCGAGCTCCTCGCAGCACTCAACTAAACTATCCAATAAATGGTATAATACCCCCATCTTTCAAACAACAACAAAAAGGAGAAACAGAACATGGCACATAAGATTGAAGCCGACAAGTGCGTCAGCTGCGGCTGCTGCAAGGATGCCTGCCCGGCGGATGCGATTACGGAAGGTACGCCCTACGTGATCAATCCCGATGTCTGCATCGACTGCGGTGCGTGCGCGGCGCAGTGTCCGAGCGAAGCGATCTCTGCGGCGTGATTGAGTTCATCCAAGAGACCCTGCTGCTTCTGCCGTTCCTCTTCGTGACGTATCTCGTCCTTGAGGCGATAGAGGCGAAGGCGGGTGGTGCGCTCGAGAAATCCCTCGAGCGCACTCGTTCTGTCGGTCCGCTAATGGGGGCGCTCGCCGGGGCGGTTCCCCAGTGCGGCGTTTCGGCGGCGGCATCTTCGTTCTACGCGGGCGGCGTGATTACGGTCGGGACGCTGATTGCCGTCTTTCTCTCGACGTCGGACGAATTGATTCCCGTACTGCTTTCGGCTCGTGCGCCGGTTGACTTGCTGCTGAAGATCGTCGGGCTGAAGATTGTCTGCGCGATTGCCGTCGGGTTCACGGCGAACGGCATTCTGCTGGCGGCACATCACTTCCGGCGGAAGGTGACAATTGACGAACTCTGCGAACACAGCCGCTGCGGATGCCACGCGCACAGGGGTATCCTCGTCCCCGCCCTGATTCATACGGCTGAAATCTTCCTCTTCATTGTCATCGTCTCGGGTGCGGTTGAACTCTGCATGCACTTTTTCGGGACGGATTGCCTGAACAAGCTGAAACTCAATGCGCCGTTCGTCGGCGAACTCGCGGCGGGTGCGCTGGGGCTGATCCCGAACTGCGCGGTTTCTGTCGCGGGGGCGAAACTCTACCTGGCGGGGGCGATGAGTCCCGGGGCGCTGATGGCGAGTTCGTTCACGGGCTCGGGGCTTGGCCTTCTCGTCCTTTTTCGCACCAACCGCAACTTGAAGGAAAACCTGACCATCCTGCTGACCGTCTATCTCGTGGGTGTGACGCTCGGCTGGCTGACTGGTCACTTGCTATGATGAAACGAATCCTTTCCTGGGGTCGAGAGGTCGGCGGCGGCTTCCTGCGGAACAACTGCTCCATGCACGCGGCGGGGCTGACCTATTTTGCGATGCTCGCGCTGATGCCGGTTCTCTGTCTGCTTCTTTTCGTCGCGAAGACGTGTGACGTCGATCAGTATGCGCGGCAGGAAATTAACGCACGAATCGACGCGATGATTGTGAATGTCGAGCACGGACAGGACGATGGCGTGGCCCTGCTCGCCGCACCGAATGAGGAAGAGCGCGAGAAGAAGCGAATCGCCGCGCTGGAGTTTGGCAAGCAGGCGCGGCAAATCTCGAACAGTCTCTTCGACCGCGTGGAGAAGTTTGACATCGAGACGCTCGGCTGGATTGGCTTCGGCTTTCTCGTCTGGACGGTCATTTCGTCCCTCGGCATGGTGGAGGTGAGTTTCAATCAGATTTGGGGCGTGGAGAAGGCGCGACCGATCTGGAAACGCGCCTATCTCTACCTCTTCATCTCCATTGTCCTGCCCGTTCTGACGGCAATCGCCGCGTCACTGCCCGTCCTGCGCGTAGTGAAGAATGTGATTGTGGCGACGATGGGTTCTGTGTGGCTCACGAAGTGGGTGTCGGACGGACTCGTCTGGTTTCTCGACTCCTGGCTTTTCCGAACGGCATTCTCGCTCGCGTTTGCGTCGCTCGCGTTCGCTTTCTTTTTCCAGATGATGCCGAACTGCCGCGTTCGCTTCCGTCCGGCGTTCTGGGGCGGCTTCATCACCGCGCTTCTCTTCGGCGGCTGGATGAAACTCTGCGCGGTGGCGCAGGTCGGCATCGCCAAGTCTTCCGCCCTCTACGGCTCGTTCGCCTTCCTGCCAATTGTTCTCGCGTGGATGTATATGAGTTGGGAAATCATCCTTCTCGGCGCGAACATGACCCACGCCTTTCAAATCTGCGCCACGCCCAAAGACCGTCCTCAATGACGGTTTGACCGGGCGCATTTTGACTGCCGGCAGCTGTCAGCCGAGAATGGCCTTGAGGTCAGTTTCGGCCGTTGTCGTGGGCTTGAGTCCGAAGGTATCGACGAGAACCTTGAGGACGTTCGGTGAGACGAACGCCGGGAGCGTCGGTCCGAGGCGAATGTCCCTGATGCCGAGGTGAAGGAGCGTCAGGAGGATGCAGACCGCCTTCTGCTCGTACCACGAGAGGACGAGCGAGAGCGGCAGCTCGTTGACGCCGCACGAGAACGCCTCCGCGAGCGCGAGCGCGACCTTGACCGCGCCGTAGGCGTCG
>CAVDWI010000113.1:0-6478 GCA_963612485.1 Barnesiella intestinihominis | reverse complement strand
GTCGAGGCGGAGGTGAAGACGAACGAGGGGCGCATCGACATGACGGTCGAGACGGACGCGCACTGCTACGTGATCGAGTTCAAGCTCGGCACGACCGCCGTCTCGGCGATCCGCCAGATCAAGGCGAACCACTACGCGGACAAGTTCGCCGGCAACGGCAAGACCCTCACGCTCATCGGGCTCGCGTTTTCGAAGGCGAAGCGCACCATCGTCGCCACGAAGGTCGAAGAGGTCGCGTAAGGCGTCCCTTGTCGCCGCTATTTGCCGCGTTTACTCACTTTATGGTATAATATGCCGCGTTATGGCAGAAGAAGAAAACAAGTCGTCACTTGACGCATTGAGCGCTTTGTGCAAGCGCCGCGGGTTCATTTACCACTCGTCCGAGATCTACGGCGGCATGCCGGGATTCTGGGACTACGGTCCACTCGGCTGCGAACTGAAGGGCAATGTGAAGAGCGCGTGGTGGCAGTTCACCGTGCGCGGGCGTGAGGATGTCGTCGGGCTGGACGCGACAATCATCATGCATCCGAAGATCTGGAAGGCATCGGGTCACCTCGACACGTTCGCCGACCCGATGACGATGTGCAAGGACTGCAAGAAACTGATGCGCGCCGACCAGGTGAAGGACATCTACGCCGACCAGAAGAAGAAGCCCCAGCCGAAGGTGGCGGGCAGCGCGTTCTTCTGCCCCTACTGCGGCGGCGAACTGACCGAGCCGAAGCCCTTCAACCTGATGTTCAAGACGGTTGTCGGGCCGATTGACGACCCGTCGAACGTGGCGTATCTTCGTCCCGAGACGGCGCAGGCGATTTTCGCGCAGTTCCTGAACGTGACGGCGACCTCGCGCATGGCCGTACCCTACGGTATCGCGCAGATGGGCAAGAGTTTCCGCAACGAGGTCACGCCGCGCAACTACACCTTCCGCAGCCGTGAGTTCGAGCAGATGGAACTTGAGTTCTTCATCCGTCCCGACGAGGCGATTGAACTTCAGTATGGTCATGTCGTGACGCTGGCGGACAAGCCCGACCTGAACGGACCCGTGCAGGACGACTGGGGCTGGGAGGTCTGGCACAAGTATTGGGTCGAACAGCGCAAGAAGTTCCTCAATGCGGTGGGTCTGCCGACCGAGAAGTTCGTCGAATACTGGCAAAAGCCAGACGAACTCGCCCACTACGCCCGCGCCTGCGTGGACATTGAATACGATTTCCCGTTCGGCCGTCAGGAACTCGAGGGAATCGCTGCGCGTTCCGACTTCGACCTCACCCAGCACCAGATTCACTCGAAGGTCGCGCAGACCGTGTTCGACGACCCGCTGAAGCAGGCCTGCAAGAAACTGTCCGACGACGAAAAGTCCGCGTTCATCGCGAAGACCCAGGGCGAATGGGTCGAGCGCAAGGAAAAGGCCCTGTCGGCGAAGTCCGGCAAGGAAATCAAACTGACGGACGCGGAAAAGACCGAACTCACCGCGAAGGCGAAGACATTCTGCGAGAACCTCTTCGACGGCAAGTACGTGCCGCACGTCATCGAGCCGTCGGCGGGCGTTGACCGCCTGATGCTCGCGCTTCTCTGCGAGGCGTATGAGGAGCAGAAGCTGACGGACGAGAAGGGCAATGAGGATATCCGCACGGTTCTGCACTTCCATCCGAAGGTGGCGCCGGTGAAGGCGGCGATCTTCCCGCTCATCAAGAAGGACGAGGCGCAGATGAAGATTGCCCGCGAGATCTTCGACAAGTTGCGCAAGAAGTTCAACGTGCAGTGGGACGTGTCGGGGGCAATCGGCCGCCGCTACCGCCGCCAGGACGAGGCGGGGACGCCGTGGTGCATCACCGTGGACGCGCAGACTGTGCAGGACGGAACCTTCACGGTGCGCGAGCGCGATTCGATGCAGCAGACGCGCATGACCTATCCGGAGTTCCTCGCGATGGTCTACGAAAAACTCGAGTTTTAAGACAAGAAGGTAAGGAGGATACAGTAAGGATGAAGGAGATTAACGGGAAGCTTTCCGCCGAAGGGATGAAGATTGCGCTCGTCGTGAGCCGTTTCAACAGTTTCCTGACGGAGCAGCTGGTCAAGGGGGCCGTCGATGCGTTCGTGCGGCTCGGCGGTGACGAGGCGAACCTGACGCTCGTGCGCGTGCCGGGCGCCTACGAGATTCCGCTCGCCGCGTCAAAACTTGCGGCGAAGGGAGTGGACGCGGTTGTCGCGCTTGGCGCCGTCGTTCAGGGGGCGACCGCCCACGCGGCGCTCATCAACGAAACGACCGCCCGCGCGTTCAACCAGATTTCGCTCGAGACGGGTGTGCCCGTGCTGGACGGCGTCGTCTCGGCGGAGAACCTCGAGCAGGCCGTCGAGCGGTGCGGCACGAAGCAGGGCAACAAGGGCTTCGGCGCGATGCAGGCGGCCATCGAAATGGTGAACGCCCTCAAGGCCATCTGAACGGATGGCGCAAACAGACATTTCGCAAACAGACATTTCAAAGTAAAGACAGACCAAAAAGAGGATAGAAAATGGCAAAAGAAGTGAAGAAGGTTGCGTTTCTGACGGCGGGAGGACTGGCTCCATGCCTTTCGAGTTCGATTGGGTTTCTAATCGATGAATACACGAAGAAAGCCCCGAAGGTCGAGATGATCGGCTACATCAACGGCTACATGGGGCTCTTGAAGGGCGATTCGATTCCCGTGACGGACGAGGTGCGCAAGAATGCGCTCATCCTGACGAAGCACGGCGGTTCGCCCATCGGCAACAGCCGCGTGAAGCTGACGAACGTGAAGGATTGCGTGAAGCGCGGGCTTGTAAAGCCGGGCGAAGACCCGCTGAAAGTCGCGGCGGATCGGCTCGTGAAGGACGGCGTGGACGTTCTCCACACCATCGGCGGCGACGACACGAATACGACGGCGGCTGACCTCGCGGAGTTCCTCTCGAAGCACAACTACCCGCTTATCGTGGTTGGTCTGCCGAAGACCATTGACAACGACGTCTACCCGATCAAGCAGTCGCTCGGCGCGTGGACGGCGGCCGAGGAGGGCGCGAAGTTCTTCATGAATGTCGTGAAGGAGAACAGCGCGAACCCGCGCGCCCTCACGATTCACGAGGTGATGGGGCGCAACTGCGGCTGGCTGACCTACAAGACGGCGCAGTGCTACCGCAAGATGCTGCAGCGCACGAAGTTCCTGCCGGAGTTCAACCTCACGCGCGAGCGTCAGGACGTCCACGCGGTCTACGTGCCGGAATGCAAGATTGAGTTCGCCGACGAAGCGGCGCGTCTGCGCAAGATCATGGACAAGGTCGACAGCGTCAACATCTTCGTTTCCGAGGGTGCGGGCGTGAAGGACATCATCGACGAGATGAAGCGTCGTGGCGAGGAGGTGCCGGTCGATGCGTTCGGTCATCCGCGCCTTGACAAGGTAAACGTCGGCCAGTATATCGGCAAGCGCTTCGGCGAACTCCTGAACGCCGAGAAGGTGCAGGTCTTCAAGTCGGGCTACTTCGCCCGTGCCGCCGCACCGTGCAAGAAGGATCTCAAGCTCATCGAGAAGTGCGCCCGCAAGGCGGTCGAGTGCGCATTGACGGGCGTGAGCGGCGTGGTCGGCCCCGACGAGGATGCGAGCGCCGAGATTCGCGCCTGTGAGTTCCCGCGCATCAAGGGCGGCAAGCCGTTCAACGTGCGCAAGGGAAGTTTCCGCAAGATGCTCGCCGAAATCGGCCAGCCCCGTCCGCGCAAGAAACGCACGATCAAGTAAGGTGACCGGAAGATGACGGGAATCGAAAGACTCCACGAAATCATGACCCGTCTGCGCGATCCGCAGACGGGTTGTCCTTGGGATCGCGAACAGACGCTCGAATCGCTCAAGCCGTGCGTACTTGAGGAGACATACGAACTCCTCGCGGCAATGGACAGACCGGAGGACAAGGCGAACCACATTGAAGAACTCGGCGATGTCCTCCTGCAGGTGATGTTCCAGTCCGTCATGGCCGAACAGGAGGGACGCTTCTCCTTCGACGACGTTGCGAACGCGATTGCCGACAAACTCGTGCGGCGGCATCCGCACGTTTTCGGGAGCGTGGACGCGAAGGACTCCGCGACGGTGCTGAAGAACTGGGAGCAGATCAAGCAGATGGAGCACAAGAAGGAGGTTCGTCATTCCGCGCTTGACGGCGTGCCCCCGACGCTCCCCGGTTTGCTCAAGGCGCAGCGGACGCAGGAGAAGGCCGCCCGCGTCGGTTTCGACTGGAAGGACGCGAAGGGTCCGCTCGCCAAGATCCGCGAGGAACTCGGCGAACTCGAGGTGGAACTCGCGTCCGTCGGTGCGAACGAGGGCGCGGCGAAACTGCCGCCGTCGGAACTGGACGGCGTGAAGGCCGAACTCGGCGATCTCCTCTTCTCCGTCTGCAACCTGGCGCGGCATCTCGGCGTGGACGCGGAGTCGGCGGTCGAACTGACGACGGCGAAGTTCTCGCGGCGTTTCCGCGCCGTTGAGGCCGGTGCGAAGGCGCAGGAGCGGAATCTCAAGGAGATGACGCTCGACGAGATGGATGCGCTGTGGGACGCGGCGAAGAAGACGGGCGCATGACGGTTGAGGTTCTCGAACCGCACGGTTTCTGCGCCGGAGTCGCGGCGGCACTGCGCAAGGCTCTGTCGCTGAAGAATGTCTATTGTCTGCACGAACTCGTGCACAACGAGTTGGTGGTCGCGGGTCTGAAGGCTCGCGGCTTTTCATTTGTCGAGCGCATCGAGGACGTGCCGGAAGGGGAGTCCGTACTCTTTTCCGCGCACGGGGTCGCGCCCGCCGTTCGCGCACAGGCGGCGGCGCGGCACTTGCGGGTCGTGGATGCGACCTGTCCCTTCGTCGAGCGCGTCCACCGCGCCGCCCGTTCTCTTGCGGCGAAGGGACTCCCCGTCGTCATCATCGGGAATCCGAACCATGCGGAGGTCGTCGGCATTCGCGGCGAAGTCGAGGAAGTCTACGTCTATCCCGACCTCCCGACCGATGCGCGGCGGATTGGTGTCGTGAGCCAGACGACGATGAATTCCGATGAAGTCACCCGAATTGTCGTGGAGTTGCGGACACGGTTCGAGACGGTGGAGACGATGGCGGAGGTGTGCAACGCGACGAAAGTCAGGCAAGATGCCGTCCGGAACTTTCGCGGCGATGCCCTGCTCGTGCTGGGCAGTGCGAATTCGTCCAATACGCGGCGGCTGTGCGAGGTTGCGCCGTGCCGAACGTTCCGGGCGGGGACGCTTGAGGAGGTGGAGCGGCTCGATTTGGCGGGCGTTCGCACGCTGGGCGTCACGAGCGGGGCTTCCACGCCGGAAGACTTCTTCGCGGCGGCGGTCGCCCGGCTCAGGGCGAAGACCGGGGCGTGAGGTCATCCGTCGCGCCGGATTTGCACCAGTCGTCGAATCCGGCGGCAATCGCCGCGCCCAAGTTCGCACGGGCGGCGCGATCCCACGCGGCGGCTTCGCCGGCGGGATGGGTGATGAAGTCCGCCTCAATCAGGCAACTCGGTATCTCCGGACTGCGCGTCACGGCGAAGTTCGCGTGCAGAGCACCCTTCGACGGGCAGTCAGGCCCTTGCACGGCATCCATGTGGTTTGCGATTGACTTCGCCAGCCGTTCGCCGATTCCGTTCCACGCATAGACCGCCGAATACCGAATTGCCGCGACATCCCCGTCCACGGACGGCGCATTGTGGTGGATGGAGATGAAGGCGTCCGCCCCCATCTCGTGCGCCGGGCGGGCGCGTTCGTAGAGCGGAATCGCCCGGTCGTCCGAGCGTGTCAGGATGACGCGGTAGCCGAGCGACTCAAGCGCGGTCTTCACATCCCGCGCAAGCAGCAGGTTCGCGTCCTTCTCGTCCCCGCCATGGGGTGAAATCGCCCCGCGGTCTTTCGCCCCGCCGTGACCGGGATCGAGCACGACCGTGATTTCGGAAGGGGACTTTCCTTGCGGATGTGGTCGGGCGACATCCCCCGCATAGGCGAGTTTCTCCCAGACCTTCGCCGCCTGGTTTGTGGAGGCTGGCTTGGGCTGCGGGCGCGGCGAGACGCGGAAGTGGCGCGTTACTTTGTTTGTCGTGACACCCTGCGCGGCTGGGTAGGCGACGGTCAGGGTGTTCGTCCCCGCCGCGACGTCGATTCGCGTCGCCCACGCCCCTGTCCTGTAGACGGGGACGGGGATGCCGTTCACGGTCAGGTTCGTCACGCCTTTTTCGACCGAACCGATGACATAGCATTTCTCGACGGGCGGCAAGACCGCGCCTTCCCGTGGAAAGGCAATGAAGGCGGTTGCGAGGCACAGTCCGATTGATGTCATTTGCGTTCCTTGAATTCATTCGCCGTTTTCATACGGTGAGATTATACCAAATCCACCCCGCATGTGTCAGGGCAGAGTCAGAAAGTCATCGACGGGTGATAAGACAAGGCGTCGCGTCCGAAAGTAAACGCAAGTTCTGGAAGTAAACGCAAGGATTTGCCGGT
>CAVDWI010000112.1:0-6481 GCA_963612485.1 Barnesiella intestinihominis | reverse complement strand
TCTTCGGCGAGACGATGAAGTGGGTGAAGAAGATGGGCAAGGAGAATCTCTTCAAGCTCAACGCCGAGAAGGCGAAGAAGATCTACGACGTCATCGACTCGAGTGACTTCTGGACGGGCACGGCGCTCAAGGAGTTCCGCTCGAACATGAACGTGACGTGGCGCATCCGGGGCAACGACGAGGAACTCGAGAAGAAGTTCATCGAGGAGGCCAAGGCGCTCGGAATGTCCTCACTCAAGGGACACCGTTCGGTGGGAGGCCTCCGCGCCTCGATCTACAACGCCTTCCCGATGGCGGGCGTGGACGCGCTTGTCGCGTTCATGAAGGACTTCGAGAAGCGCAACGGCTAAGGGGGAACTTCCTTGACCGAACTGATACGGGTCATCGCCGTCGTGGCGCTTCTGTGCGTCGCGGCGGCGGTTTGCACACCGAAGGGGCGACTTCCGCTCGTCTTGCGTGGGCTGAAGCGGACTCTCAACGCGAAGCCGAGCGCGGCGGATTCGGGCGAAAAGGTCGCGTCCTGGCGGAAGGCGCTGGCATTCCTCTGCCTACTCGCGGCGGTTGCCATTGCGCTCGTCCGTCTCTAAGTCGGGCGGCCGCGGCGGAATCGCGCCAACCTTTTCCGCCCATCGCCTGTATTAGGATATGCAATGGGCGTAGCAGAGGACATCAAGGAAGATCTCAACCGCGGAGCGTTTCGGCTCTTCGCGGAGTATCGGTCTTCGCTTTATTCCGAAGCCCTGCAACTCTGCCTCGGCAACCAGTCCGACGCGGAAGACCTGACGATCCGCACGCTCGACCGCGCCATCCGCAAGATCGCCTTTTTCGACGAGAGCAAGGGGCGCGTCATCGACTGGATGCGGCAGATCATGCGCAATCTGCGCAAGAACGACCTCGACCTGAAGGCGGCGAACGCCGTCGTGGCGTTCGACCCGACGGATATGGAAGCCTCGCTCGGCCAAGCCGACTCGTCGACGGTGGATGACATCCTCTCGAAGAGCGACGACGAGTTCCTGCGGCGGGCGGTGAACGCGCTGCCGAACGACTTGCGCGAGGCGGTCGTGCTCCATTATCTGATGGATCAGCCGATCGCCCAGGTGGCGAAGGTCTTGCGCGTCCCCGTTGGCACGGTGAAGGCGAGGCTTCACTATGCGCGGAAGGTCTTGCAGGGGAAACTTGCGAAGGAAATGCGCCGCCCGCGCACAATTGCCGCGATGGCCCTCTTTCTCCTTTCGACCGTCACCTACGCCGCATGGACGGCGGGGTGGATTCCGCACGACCTCTTCGGCGGCGCGGCGGAAGCGGAAGTCGCCGTCGCCCCCGTTGTCGAAGTCGCCGCGAAGCCGAGCCCCTTCCCCGTCGCCGAACCGCAGACGAATGCCACGTCAACGGCATTGTTGGCTTCGGAATCGGCTGAACCGTCGCAGGAGGAGACGAGCGACGAGACGGCGGCGCAAGAGACAGGTGACGAGGCAATTTCGTCTGGACAAGGGGCGGCGGGCAACGAGGCGCAAGAGCCGCCCAAGCCCTTCCGAATCCGCATTCGCTAGTGAGTCATAAGCCGCGCCGCTCAGAACACCCTGATGTAGGCGTCGGCGCGAAGGCGTTCCAACCAATCCTCGTAAATCTTCCGCGCCCGCGCTTCCTTCACGTTCGCCTCAATGTCGTCGTAGGCCTCGGCAAATGTGCGCGGTCGCGGCTCGGCTTCGTCGTCCTTGCGCAGAAGGAACGACCAGCCGTCCAGGTCAACCCACTTGCTGATCGTGCCCTTCGGCATCTTCTCGATTTCCGCACAGACCTCCGAACGGAACGAGTCCTCCGGATTGACGTCCTTCCAGACGCCGCCCTTCGAGGCGTTGACGTCCGCCGAATAGCGGCGGGCGACGTCGGCGAACGACTCGTTCTTCAGTGCGGCATCCACCTCCGCCTTCTTCGCGGCATCCTCCGGCTTCAGCAGGATCACCGAAACCGTGACCTTACGGTCGAGGGCGTAGCGTTCGGGATGGTTCGCGTATTCCTCCTTCAGGTCTGCGGGCGACGCGGTGACGTTCTTGTCGACGACCTGCCAGCGCATGGCGGAGACAATCAGGTCTTCGCGTATGCGCTCACGCCATTCGGTGTAGGAGATTTTCTGCCGCGCCAGCGTCTCCATCAACTGGTTGCGGTCGCCGCCGAACGCACGGGCGATGATTTCGCGGACGCGGTTCTCGACGACCCAGTCCTGCATCGTGAGTTTCGAGGCCGCCGCCGCCTTCAGAATGAGGCGGCGGTCGATCATGTCGTTGCGGACTTCGGTGAAGCGGGTGGCATCCGCCCCCATCCGCCGCAGTTCGTTCACGACGTCACTTCTCAGGATGACGGACGAATCGACCTTCGCAGCAATGCCATCGACGCCAACGGCGGCGGCGGCGGACGCGAAAAGCCCCAGCGCAAGCGCGACTTCAACTTTCATGCAACCCTCACAGCATGGCCGCAATCGCAGCACCGACCATCGGCGCGTCATCGACCTGCGGCGTGATCACATAGTGGATGTTGCGCCGCTTGACGAGCAGTTCGTCGAGTTCGCGCTTCACCGTCTCGGCGAACGAGACCGCCCGCGTCTTGTAGTAGGTCGAGCCGTCCGCGTTAATTGCCACGGGGGCGGATGCCTCGACGCCCTCACCCGTCTTGATAACGAACGCGGCGAGATGCACGGCGGTGTAGACGGCGGCGCGCTCAAAGACGGGCAGACCGAGCCGCCGCGCAACCTTCGCGTCTGCCTCATCCGCGAAAATCGCGTCGAGCGGATTCTTGCGCCCCTCCTTCTTGTAGTTCGCGACGAAGTTGTCGAAATCCATCGTCTCAAGCGTGGCGAGACCGACGATCTTCTCCGCCGCCGCCTTCGAGAAGAAGCCAGCTTTCGCCGCCGCCTTGTAGAGTTCGAGACCAATCGGTCCAAGGTAGCCGCCCGAGATCATCTTCTCGAACACGTGGTTGCCGGGGTCAATCTGCTTCGCATCCATCGCCAGGTCGAACGCACTGCGCCCGATTTTGTCGAAGGCTCCCGATTCGGCATTGACAATCATCGCGCCGTTCGGGTCGAGCCCCTCCATCTTGCGGATGTTTGCGTTCTTCTCGACATACGCGGCGTTCGTGCCCGTGCCGAGAATGAAGCCGATGTAGGAGGAATGGGTCTTGTCGCCTTCCATCGCCTTCGCCGCAAGAAGCGTCGCCACCGTATCGTTCACGATGGCGATTGTGCCGCCGCCGAGACGCTGCAGGAGTTCGCGCCCGACGAACTGCCCGACGATACCCGGAGCACGGATGCCCTTCGTCCAACTCAGGAGCTTCGCATCCAGGTCGGGCGTCGCTTCCGCCGGATAGGAAAAACAGAAGCCAATCTTCTTCGCCGTCGCCTTCGGTAGCACGCGCTTCACTTCCGCCGCGAACGCACCATAGAACGTCTCGTTGTCGACTTCGCCTTGCGTACCGGGCATCGGCTGATTTTGCTTGTCCTCAATCTGCGGCGGAATCGAAACGACCGCCGAGCGGAAGTTCGTGCCGCCCGCATCCAGCACGGCCGCCTTCGACCCCTGCGGGATCTTCCCATTCACGCCGACAAACGTCGGAATCATGCGCAGGGACGATTCCTCCCCGGCAAGGCCCTTCTCCATCTCGGAGAGGAATGCGGCAATCAGTCCCGCACGGTCAATTTCATGAGCGAGCGGAAGGCTGTTTTCCTTCAGGAATTCTTCAGGCGTTTTCATTTGTTTTCATCAGTCCTTTTACGAGTTCAATCCAGTCGTCATTCGAGAGCTCTTCCGCCCTCGCCGTAGATTGTATCATATCCTTGAAGATACTGCCAAGCTGCTTGCGGCGGTGGGAGAATGCTATTTTCGTCAGATTGTGGAAAAGTTTGCGCTCTTCCGTTGAAAATGAGCAGTTTCTGTTATGGCGCACAAGACAGACGACACTGGAGCCGATTTCGGGACGCGGCCAGAAACAGCTCGCCGCGACTTTCCGCACAATCGTGACATCGTAGTCGAGTTGCGCCCATACGCCCGCGAGTCCCCGCGTTTTCGACCCCTCCTTCGCCGCGAGACGGTCGGCGACCTCGCTTTGCACGAGCACGGTCATCACGGGAATCTCGCGCTTCTGGACGAGTTCGAGGAGAATGCGCGTGCCCGCCTGATAGGGCAGGTTCGAGACGAGCGCATCGAACGCATCCGCCGCCGCCGGGCGGTCAATCCAGTCGAGGGCGTCGCCCTCGACAACCGTCAGGTTCGCGGGTGCGCCCAGCGCCTCCGAAAGCCGCGTCGCGAGGACGGGGTCTTTCTCCACCGCCACAACCGCTGCATCGCGATTCAGCAGTTCCTCCGTCAAAACACCAAGTCCGGGGCCGATTTCGAGAATGCGCTTCCCGTGGGGGTCCCCCACCTTCTCAAGCCCTGCGTCCACAATCGCCACAAGCGCGTTGCGGTCGATGAGAAAGTTTTGCCCCATCGTGCGGTTCGGATGGAAGTCGTGCTCAATGCACCAGGCCTTCACCTGGCTCGGACTCGTCAAGTTCATCATAAGACCCTGTCAATGATGCTAATGTATTCCCACTGGGGGTCTTCCAACGACCCCATCACCTTAAATTCCAGCAAGAGTTTAGAGAACGTCCAGGTAATCGGACGAATGAGGAACTTTCCGAGGAGTGAATCGTCCTTCATGAACCTGACGCGGACGGAAAAGTCGAGCCGGTCGTTCACAATGTCGTAGGTGCCCTCCGCAAGGATTGAAAAGAGTGCACCCTCAATGCGGATGTTCTTCGACTCAATCACGCCGTTCGTCAGCGTGAAGTCCGCCGCGCCTTCCGACTGCTCGACGATGGACGAGACGCCCGGCACCTTGTCGGCGAGAAGGTCGGTCAGCCCCGCGAAGAGCCGCATTTGGGCGAGTTTGCCGTCCCAGACGTTGACGTGGCCGCTCCCGTTCAGGCGCGAGACGAAGTTCGTGGCGAGCGGGGCGGAAAGGTCGAGATGACCCGACACCTTGCCGTGCCTGTCGCCGAAATCCTCGTGAAGCCACTCCTCCAGTTCCGCAATCGAGCCGTTCGCGTAGTCGAGCGAAACGTGGAAGTTCGCACGGTCGGGGTCGCGTTCAGGGATGTTGATTTCCGCCGCGCCGATGAGGGTGCCGTTCTGCATCCCACGCGCCGTCACGTTGGAGAACGAAACCGTCTCGCCGACGTAGCCGAACGAAAGTTCAACGTGCTTTACGGGCATGCCGAAGAACATCCCCTTCTCGAACGCGGCGGTTCCGTGCAGGTCGTTCGCCTGTGGGTGGTGTTCGTCCGCCGCGAGCGTTCCGCGCACGGTGATGCGCGGCGGCGTTTCGCACACGAGGCAATCGAGTTCGCCCCCGTTGAGGTAGCCGAGCACGTCAAGGGCGGAGGCGAACGGCAGTTCGCTCCGGGCGTCGAAGCCGACGACGATGTCCACCCCGTTCGTACACCGAATGTCCACCATCCCGTCGAGCCGCCGCCCCTTGCGGTCGATGGAAGTCAGCGGACCGACCGATACCGCATATTCGAGCCACCCCTCGTGAATCTGCGAGCGGATGCCGAGTTTGCCGTCCGCACGCGCCATTGAGATCCCGTTGTATTTCCCCATTTCGGGGTGCAGGTCGAGGTTGAGCGAAAAGGCGAGCGTATTGAGATCGACATCCCATTCGCAACTCGCGGGGACGGGCTTCGGAACACCCGTGAAAGCATCCATATAGGGGAGCGAGACGGGCAGGTCGAGCGCGACGAGCAGGGGTCGAATCTGCGCCTGCGTCGCCAGCCCCCGAACTTCGCCCTGTACACGGCGGCCATCCATATCGACGCGGCAGAACCCAGTCAGCGACATCTGGTGCGTTCGGTCGGGCCATTCCAGCCGAATCTTCCGGCACTCCAGCCGCCCCGGCACGCACACGACCTCCGCCTCTACGCTTTCCGGCTCGACGCCGAGAATCGCCGGGCGTTCCAGCCGCAGGGTGAATGTCGGCAGACGCGGAAAGGCGAAGCCCTCCAAACTCTCCCGCACCGCCTTCGGCGACGAGTAGGCGGGTTCGTAGTAGGAATCGGGCAGACGCGCATATCTCGCCCCAACGACCGTCACGCGCCGCGTCAGGGGCTGAACGCGAATCCGGCTCGCCGCCGCCAGAGGCTTGATGCTGACCTTTCGTTCGAGGTCGTAGATTTTCACGCCTTCGACGACCAGCCCTGAACGAAATCCAAATGCGGCGGAATCGCAGTGAAACACGAGATTTGTGGGAAATTGGGACGAACAAAGCCTCGCCACCCATTCGCCGGAGATGCGCTCCGAACGGAAAAACAGAGAGGCCAAATAAAGACAAAGGACGACGAAGACAAACTTCATCGTCCGCGTCAGAACTCGTATAACCTTCTTCACGCCTTTGTTGGCAGCCCCTAGGAGAGTCGAACTCCTCTTACCTGGATGAGAACCAGATGTCC
>CAVDWI010000111.1:0-6592 GCA_963612485.1 Barnesiella intestinihominis | reverse complement strand
CCAGCGACCAATTGATTAACAGTCAACTGCGCTACCACTGCGCCACGCCCGAACGGTAAAACGGCGGGTATTATACCATATCTTGCGCACATCGCGCAAGGGGGAAACCCCTGCCGTCTGCCTGAATGGTGGTGGGGCAAGGATTCGAACCTTGGAAGGCGCAAGCCAGCAGATTTACAGTCTGCCCTCGTTGACCGCTTGAGTATCCCACCGAAGCAGTGGCGCGTATTATATCAAAATTTCGGATCGCGCGTCAATGGGGGTTTTACAGTCGTCTCGTGGAGTCCCGTCGGGTGTCTTGTCACCCGCTTACGTGGATTTTTTGCTCGTCGCACACTCCTCCGCCCGAAGTGAAGTTATGGTATAATATGCCTGTGAAGAATTTCAAGGCTGTAATACTTGCGGGCGGGAGCGGGGATCGCTTCTGGCCTCTTTCGACGACGGCAAAACCGAAGCAATTCCTCAGCATGTTCGGAACGGGGAGTCTGATTCGGCAGTGCCTGA
Source organism: Barnesiella intestinihominis (assembly GCA_963612485.1). Classification (GTDB taxonomy): domain Bacteria; phylum Verrucomicrobiota; class Kiritimatiellia; order RFP12; family UBA1067; genus UBA1067. The sequence continues at coordinate 6,088 of CAVDWI010000111.1, read as the reverse complement.
CGCGCCTTGAAGGATTGTGTGCGCCGGAGGAGGTCTCCGTCGTGACTTCCCGTTCGCTCGTGCGGGCGACTAAGCGCGAACTGCCAGAGATTCCGTCCGCGAACGTCGTCGGCGAGCCGATGCGCCGCGATACGGGCGCGGCGGTTGCGCTGGGCGTAGGGGTCGCGACGGACGAGGGCGACCCCGTCGTCGGCGTGTTCTCGAGCGACCAGCTGGTGGCGAAACCCGCCGCGTTCCGTGCCGCCGTGAGGAAAGCGGCGGCACTCGCGGCAAAAAAACGGGTCATCGTGACGATCGGCATCATGCCAACCTTCCCCGCGACAAACTTCGGCTACGTGAACCCGACGACGGGCGAGTTCGTCGAGAAGCCGGACGAAGCGATGGCGAAACGCTACCTGAAAAAGGGCTTTCTCTGGAACGCCGGGATGTTCATCGCGCGCGCCTCGACCTTCCGCGCCGCCTTCTCGGCTCACGCACCCGCACTTCTCGCGCTCGCCGAGCCGAATCCGCCCCTTTCGCGCCTGCGCCGCGTCTACGCGGAACTGCCGCGCATCTCCTTCGACTATGCGGTGATGGAGAAATGGAATGCGGTCGCAGTCGTGCCGGGCGACTTCGGCTGGGACGACGTCGGCGGCTACGGCGCGTTCGACCGCTACTATCCGCACGATGCCAAGGGCAACGTCCTGAGCGGAGATGTGAAGGCCGTCGACTGTTCGGATAACGTCTGCATTGCCAAGGGGGCGAAAATCGCGCTCCTCGACGTGAAGAACCTCGTGGTTGTCTCGACAAGGGACGCCGTGCTTGTCGCGAATCGTGCGCGAATCGGCGAATTGAAGAAACTGTTCGCGTGAGCACGAAGACAGAGAGTCCGAAGAAGCGGAAATACAAGGTCGTCATCGCCTACGACGGGACGGCGTATTCCGGCTGGCAGTTCCAGACGAACGCCGTCGGCATCCAGCAGGTCGTTGAGAACGCGCTCGCCTATGTCGAGGGCGCACCCGTGCGGATTCACGGTTCATCGCGGACGGATGCGGGCGTCCACGCGAAGGGATTCGTCGGCAACTTCTGTCTGACGAAGCCGATTCCGCCGAGAAACCTCGTGCGGGCGCTAAACTCGCAGTTGCCGCAGGACGTCCGCATCTTGCGGGCGAGCCTCGCGAAGGCCGACTTCAACGCCCAACTCTCCGCCAAGGGGAAGGAATACCGCTACCAACTCTATCAGGCGGACATTCTTCCACCCCACCTCGCTCCGTATTGGGCGTTCTGCCACCGTCCGCTCGACCTCGCGACGATGCAGGCGGCTGCGTCCTATTTCGTTGGTCAGCACGACTTCGTCTCGTTCGCGGCGAATCCGAACCGCGAACTCGCCTCGACGGTGCGGACGATCTTTTCCTTTGTCGTGAAGAAGTCCGGGCATCGCTACACGTTCATCGTGCGGGGCGACGGGTTTCTTTACAAGCAGGTGCGCTCGATGGTCGGCTTCCTCATTTCCGTCGGCAAGGGGAACGAAAAGCCGGAGGCCGTGAAGGAATTGCTGGAGGCGAAGACGCCCCGCACGGCCCGCGTCGAAACGGCCCCCGGCCGCGGTCTCTTTCTTTGGAAGGTATTCTACTGATGCTCTACTATCTCTCTCTCTATCTCACGCCCCACTGGGGCCCGTTCCGCCTGTTGCAGTCCCACGCCCTCCTCCTGGCGGGCGGCGCGTTCACGGCGGCCCTGCTCACGTTCGTCTTTCTGCCGCGTCTCTGGAATCGGCTGCCCCGCGACAGGGGCAAGACGATCTGCAAGGACTTGGACGGCATGAAGTCGGCGGGCAAGCCGACGGGCGCGGGAATGCCCGTGACGCTGATCGCCCTTCCCGTCATCATCCTCTTCACCCCGCTCGCGTTCTGGGACCTGATGGCGGTCGCCATGCTCTACGTGGCGATGCTCTTCGGCTACCTCGACGACCGAGCCGCCGTGCCGTGGGGCGAATTGCGGAAGGGTCTGCTGGACGCGGTCGTTTCACTCGCAATCGCCTACTTCATTGCACGCGGCCACTCGACGCTCGTCTGGCTGCCCTTCGTGAAGGGAATGTGGGTCGTGCCGATGTGGCTCTACGTGCCGTGCGCCGGGTTCATGCTGTGGTTCACGATGAACGCGACGAACTGTTCGGACGGCGTGGACGGTCTCGCCGGGACGCTGACGCTGATCACGCTCGTACTCCTCGCAGTGATGCTCTACGTGGTCATCGGCTACCGTCCGGTCGCGCATTACTTTCTCCTGCCGTGCAACCCCGAGGCGGCGCGGTGGGCGATTCTCGTGATGACGGTGGCGGGCGGCGTCGGCGGCTACCTCTGGTTCAACGCCGAGCCGTCCAAGATCCTGATGGGCGACGCGGGCAGCCGCTTCCTCGGCATCCTCGTCGGGACGGCCGTGCTCGTGACGGGCAACCCCTTCCTCATCCTCGCCTTCGCTCCCGTCGTGCTGGTGAACGGCGGCGGCGGACTGGGCAAGCTCGTCCTTCTGCGCCTCGCCAAGAAGACCGGCTTTGACATCGGGGAGGACGCGGCGATCCGGCGCATCCGCTTCCCCCTGCACGACCACTGCAAGAAGAACCTCGGCTGGTCGAACGCGCAGGTGCTGATGCGCTTCACCCTGCTGCAACTTGTCATCATGCCGTTTCTGCTGCTGATTCTCGTGAAGGTTCGCTGATGCCGGTTCTCGCCTCCATCCTCCTTCTCGCACTGACGCGGGCGGAAATCATCGACCGCTTCCGCGCCACGCCGATTACGGTCTGCGACGGACTCGTCCAGGTCATCGGGGACTGTCCCGCCGACATGCGCCGCGAATACCAGACCTCGGTGGCGGGCTTTGCGGCGGACGTGTGCCGAACGCTCTCTTCCGTCCGTCAGGCAAAACCGCCGCGCTTTCCCCAGCCCGGAATCTTCATCCATGTCGGCGACATCCGTACGAACGTGACGAACGTCGTGACGCGCACCTACCGCCGTGCGGACGGCGAACGCTACACGAGGATCTACCTGCCCGCGCCCGGATTCTCGGATACGAACGCCCTGCGGCTCGGCATCGTCCGCGCCTTCTTCCTCGCAGTCGAAAAGCGAGAGATTAGCGAGGCGACGGCGCGTGCGGCCCTGATTGACGCGAACCCCGACCTGCGCATCGCGGAAGACCGTGCCGAACTCGCCGACTGGCGGGAGCGCGGCATTTACGCGGACGGACGGGATGACGAGGACTACCTTCTGCTCCAGCGCAAGATCCTGAAGCCGGGAGTTGCCGCAACGGACGACGTGCTCACCTTCGCCTCGCGTCTGCGGCTCTACCCCCTGAACTACGGACTGCCCTTCTGCGGGAAGTATGAGTCCTGTACCTTCGCCGAGGCGATTCTGCTGGCGAAGAAAGACCCCAGCGTCCGATTCGCGGCGTTCGTCAAGTCCCGCCAAATCCCCGTCTTCGGCGGCGGGCGCGGACCCGAACTCGCGGCGGCGGCGGATGCCTACGCCGCCTTCCTTCTCGAACTGGCTCGATTTGAGAAAACGGAAATGGAACTCGCGGCTCTGCTCGCGGAAGCGGACAAAAAACTGAAAGGACTGACCCAGCAATGATCACGAAGAAAACGATTACCGACAACCGCATCGACCCGGACGTGCTCGCCTACACCGTCGGCGACGACCCCGTGCTGGACTTGCGCCTCGCGGTCTGGGACTGCATGGGAACCGCCGCACACGTCACGATGCTCTCGGAGATGAAGTTGAAGCGTCCCGTCGTCACGAAAGCCGAGGCGGCGAAGGTTCGCAGGGAACTCGGCAAGATCGCCGCGTCCGCGAAGGCCGGGCGGTTCACCATCCGCGAAGACGACCAGGACGTTCACATGGCCGTCGAGCGGATGCTCACGGAACGCCTCGGCGACCTCGGCAAGAAGATCCACACGGGACGCTCCCGCAACGACCAGGTCGCCGTCGACGTGCGTCTTCACATAAAGGACGAGATCCTGAAGGCCGAGAGCGAAGCCCTCGCCCTCGCCGAAACGCTCTGCCGCTTCGGCGGCAAGGCGGGGCGCATCCCCCTCGTCGGGCGTACGCACCTCCAGCCCGCCATGCCGTCTACGGTTGAAATGTGGGCGACGGGTCATGCGGAAATGATTGCCGACCAGTTGGAGAACCTCGAATCCGCCTATCGACTTGCAGACCTGAATCCGCTGGGAAGCGCGGCGGGCTATGGCGTTCCCCTGCCGCTCGACCGCCGGCGCACGACCGAACTGCTCGGCTTCTCACGCACGATTCACAACTGCTTCGGCGCATCGATGGCGCGCGGCGAATGCGAGGCGTCGCTCCTCTCGGCGCTCGCACAGCTGATGGCGGTTCTCTCCCGGCTGGCGGAAGACCTGATCCTCTTCTCGATGCCCGAGTTCGCCTACTTCAAACTGCCGCGTGAGTATTGCACGGGTTCGTCAATCATGCCGCAGAAGTTCAACCCCGACGTGCTGGAACTCATGCGCTCGAAGGCGGCGCAGGTGCTCGGTCTCCAAACCGCCGCGCTCTCGCTTCTCCATGCGATGCCGGGTGGCTACAACCGCGACTTGCAGGACTGCAAGGGACTCTACATGAAGGGGCTGGACATCACCCGCACGACGCTTCGCATTCTCACCAAGGTCGTCGCCGGGCTTTCGGTCGATGCCGAGAAGTGCCGCGCCGCGTTCACGCCGGGAGTGTTCGCGACGGACGTCGCGCTCCGCATGGTTTCGGCGGGCACGCCCTGGCGCGACGCCTATCACGAGGTGCGCGACCATCTGGAGCGCCTCGGCGACGAAGACCCCGACACGGCCGTCAACGCCAAGACGCACGAAGGCACGACGGGCGGCATCGACGGCGCGGTCTATCGCAAGCGTTTTGCCGCGCTCGCCAAGTCCGTTGCGAACCGCCAGACGACCTTGGGCGCGAAATGCAAGGCACTCCTCAAGTAATCCGACCATGAACGTTTTTGATGTCCGCGATCTGCACGTCCGCTACGGCTCGTATGAGGCCGTCCGGGGCGTGAGCTTCACCTTGCGCGAAGGCGAGATACTCGGCATTGTCGGGGAATCGGGTTCGGGCAAGTCCACGATTGCGAAGACTGTCATCGGACTCGAAACTCCCTCGCAGGGGGAAATCATCCGTGCGGACGTTCCCGTGCAGATGGTCTTTCAGGATGCCGTCGGTTCGCTCAATCCGCGCATGACCGTCCGCCAGACGCTCGCCGAAGTGCTGAAGGTCTGCCGCATCGCGAAGTTCTCCGAACCGAAACAGCTTCTCGACCTCGTCGGACTTTCCGCCGCCGTGCTCGACCAGTATCCGCGTGAGATGTCGGGCGGACAGTGCCAGCGCGTCTCAATCGCCCGTGCCCTCGCCTGCGAACCGCGTGTGCTGATTGCGGATGAACCGGTGAGTGCGCTTGACGTTTCCGTCCAGGCCCGCGTGTTGAACCTTCTGCGCGACCTCCGCCGCGACCTCGGGCTCTCCATCCTGCTGATCGCCCACGACCTCGCCGTCGTCAAGAACGTCTGCGACCGCATCTGCGTGATGGAAAAGGGACTTTTCGTCGATGTCGGCGACGCGGCGGATGTCTTTTTGCACCCGAAGAGCGAATATACGCGCCGCCTCCTTTCCGCCGTGCCCGATATTTGCTATAATAACCGCCGTTAGACGCTTTGGACGATTAGCTCAGTTGGTTAGAGCAGGACCTTTACACGGTCAAGGTCGGGGGTCCGAGTCCCTCATCGTCCACCATTAGCAATTGCCGAAAGGGAGAAGTCCGCTTCTCCCTTTTTCCGTCTCGCCCGCCGACACGCGAAAAAAGCCCAATAAACATGGGGTTTTCGCTTCTCGACCTCGCATGGGGACTTCTCCAAAGTGTGACGAGGTAGAGGGGTGTGACGAGGTCACACCCCCTCGTCACACCCCCGATTTTCGGCTCTACTGCAAATTGTAGACACTCGCTTGGCATCGCGGCGACCCGGCCTAATACCGCGCTTGCGCTGTGGAGGCGCGCGCGGCCGGCCGGGCACCCCGCCGCGGCCTCGCCGCATGAGGCGGAGCGCGCGGCTGTCCGTCAG
>CAVDWI010000110.1:0-6635 GCA_963612485.1 Barnesiella intestinihominis | reverse complement strand
TTTCCCTCGCGGTACTCGTTCGCTATCGGTCATCGGGTAGTGTTTAGCCTTGGAGGGTGGTCCCCCCGGATTCGGGCGGAGTTTCACGTGCTCCGCCCTAATTGGGATACCGGTAGGCTCGGTCGGGCTTTCGGCTAAGGGGCTGTCACCCGCTGCGGCCGGACCTTCCAGTCCGTTCGCCTAGCCGTTCCGATACCACGTTCCGGTCCCGCAACCCCGAAGGACAGGTCCTTCGGTTTGGGCTCTGGCGCTTTCGCTCGCCGCTACTCGCGCCGTCTCGCTTGATTTCCTTTCCTGCGGGTACTGAGATGTTTCACTTCCCCGCGTCTGGCCCCGGCGGGACTATGTGTTCGTCCCGCCGGCGGCGGCCAGTGACGGCCGCCGGGTTTCCCCATTCGGATACCCCCGGATCAAAGCCTGTTGACGGCTCCCCGGGGCTTGTCGCAGTCTTCCGCGTCCTTCGTCGCCTGCCGATGCCAAGGCATCCGTCGTGCGCCCGTATACGCTTAGCAAGATTTCTTCCTCGCTATCTCGTTACGTTGTAATTCTCCTTAATTCCACAAACTGCCGGTTGTCAAAGAACATCGCCCGCCTCCCGAAGTTTGACCCTCGTTCGGGGCTTCAAACCCCATCGTGGCGAACGGGTGCATAGTATAGCACAAATGCCCAATGCCGCGCAATGGGGAAAAGTGGAAAAGATAAAAAAAGGTTCATAACTTGACAAAAAACGAATCCAGTCCGTGTTTTCACCACCGCCATTTACCCTTCCAGGAGCGCGAGCATCGCCTTGGCACTGAGCGAGGAGGCCCCGTCGGCCAGCACGTCCTCCGCCAATGCCGTCTTCTTCTCGTGCAGACGCACGACCTTTTCCTCAATCGTGTCCTGCGCAATCAGGCGATAGACCGTGACGGGCAGACGCTGACCGATGCGGTGTGCGCGGTCTGTCGCCTGACTCTCCACCGCCGGATTCCACCACGGGTCGAGCAGAATCACGTAGTTTGCCGCCGTCAGGTTCAGCCCCATGCCGCCCGCCTTGAGCGAAATCACGAAGAAGTCGCCCTCGCCGGACTGAAACGCCGCGACCGCCTTCTCGCGCGCCGACTTCGCCGTCGCGCCGTCTAGATACTGGTGCGTCCAGCCGTTCCGACTGATCATCTTTCGGACGATTGTCAGGTAGTCCACGAACTGCGAAAACACGAGCGCACGGTGACCGCTCGCCTTCAGGTCGCCGAGGAGCGCCTCAAGCGCATCCAACTTCGCCGAGGTCAGCATCGACGGCATCACAAGCGACGGATGGCAGCAGAAGCGGCGCAGCCGCGTGAGTTCGGCGAGAATCGCAATCTTGTTCTCCGGGTCGCCGTCCTCCAGCCGCTTCACGGCGTTCTGCCGCGTCGCCTCGTAGGCGTGCCGCTCGTCGTCACCGAGCACGACCGGCACGGTGATTTCCTCCTTGTCGGGCAGGTCGGTCAGCACGTCGCGCTTCAGTCGACGCAGGATGAGGGGCTTGACGAGGCGTTTCAGGCGCGGTGAGGCGAGTCCATGCGGCGCGAGCTCGCGCGCGAATCGCGCCTCGCCGCCAAGCATTCCCGGATTGATGAAGTCGAAGATGCTCCAGAGCTCGGAGAGCCTGTTCTCGATTGGCGTGCCCGTCGCGACGATACGGAACTTCGCCTTCAGCGTCTTCACGCTCTTGGCGCGGTGCGTGTTGTGGTTCTTGATGGCCTGCGCCTCGTCAAGTGCAACCACGTTCCAATCGACCGCCGCGAAACGCTCCTCGCGTGTCGTGAGCACACCATAACTCGTGACGACGATGTCGAACTCCTTCGCGAGTGCCGCGACATCCTCGTCGTCCGCCGAGACGTTCGCGGTCTGACCGACGAGGGCGACGCGAAGCCCGGGCGCGAAACGCGCAATCTCATTGCGCCAGTTGAAGGTGACGGATGCCGGGGCGATGACGAGTGACGGGCCGTCGGCGCGGCGAGCGGCGAGAAGCGCGATGACTTCGATTGTCTTGCCGAGCCCCATATCGTCCGCAAGGCACGCGCCGATACCGCACGCGGCGAGACGCGAGAGCCACTGGTAGCCTTCAGCCTGATAGGGACGCATCTGGCACTTGAAGCCGTCCGGCTCGGGGAACTCGCGAGCGAAGGCATCGCGAATGGTCTCGATGCGCTGGCGCACGACCGTCGGGAGCGGCAGAGTGTCGTCCGCCTCGGTTTCGCGCACGGCCTTTTCAAGGGAGGGAAGTGCGGCGGGGGAGATGAGAATCTTTCCGCCGCGCTCGACGCCAGCGGCCTTCAGTGCCTCGACGCGGCGGGCGAGCGCGGCAGAAAGCCGCAGGTAGCGGCCCTCGGTAAGCCGCACGAACGCCCCTTCGCGCGAATCGAACGAGCGCAGGAGGTCAATGAAGGAAAGAACCTTGCCGTCGTCAAGCGTGAATTCGCCGGAGATGCCAAGCCAGTAGTCGGCCGTCTCGCCGCCCTCAATCCGCGCCGAATGCGCAACAAGCGACGAAAGTTTCAGCGACTCGCCCTCCGGCCACTCAAGTTCAAACCGGGGTGCGGCATCCTTCGCCTCAGGATTACGCGCAGCCTCGTGCAGGACGGTGAGCGCGGCGAGTGCGTCCTCCACGCCGTCAAATACCCAAGTCGTCTCACCGACCTTCGCACCTTCGAACGGCGCAAGCGTATCACGCACCGGCGCAATCGCCGTCTCCTCCGCCGCGAAATCACGCGTCAGGAGAACACGCGACTTATCGGCCCGAACGACAAGTCGTTCGGGAAGACCGTGACCGGGCTCGCCCGCCCACGCCGGCTCCCGCGACAGACGAATGGACAACGAGGCCGTGAGCGCCTCATCCCGATACGCGAGGCGCACGCACGGCTCGCACAGCGTCGGCTCGCGAGGAATGTCTGGCGCGGTCGATGCGTTCTTGTCCCAGACGAACGGGATGCGACCTTCCGCCGCCGCCATCACGTCGGACAGGCGATCAAGCCCCTCGCTCGGAATACGAATGCGATCCTTGCCGCGTGACTGCATGTCAATCAGCCGTGCGGCATCGCAATACGCCTTCGTTGTCTCTACGATAGTCCAGCCGTCTTTGCGACCTTTGTCACGGGAAAGGATATAGTCCGAATCCTTCTCCGTCCCCCCGAACGAGATCGGCGCCACGAGTTCCGCCGCACCGTCGGCCGTCATGCGCACTTCAACCTTTGCCTGAGACCAGGTTAACTCGATAAACTTCACATTTTCTGGTCTGGGCTTTGAGTCCCAGAAGTCTTCATGCTTCTCAACGGAAGCCAGAATGCCCGATCGCGTCGCGAGTTTGCGGAGCGCAGTCACAGGCGGCCGCTTGCGAACCGAATAGGAGTCCGTCGTCAGGGAACCGCACCCCACAAGAAGCGAGCGCAACTCGAAATCCTCCGCCATCAGTAGACCGTCCACTTCCCCGGAGAGAAACTTTGAATCGGTGAGAATGCGCAAGACGCCAAGATTCCCGTTCTTCAGGCGGGGAAAGACTGCGGCAAAGACACGCGACACGTACGAACGTCCTTCGTTGGTGATAATGCGGACGACCCAGTGGAACTCGTCACGCGACACCGGCAACACAGCCCCCTGCCCGTGCGTGGACGCCTGCAGACCAAACGCCTTCTCAAAGGCATCGAGTGCCGACTCCCAAGGTCGGTGAAATGTCGTCGGCGCGGCGAAGGACAATGCGGGATCGATGCCGGCCGCCTCAATCGCCTTCGCCACACTTGCCTCCCTGGACGTCTCGCTCGTCACAAGGCGCCCCGCCGCCGCGACATCTGCCGCGAGTCCCGGATAGCCGTTGTTCTGTAGCCCACTCGCGAGTTCAAGCATCCGCACGGGGTGTGGCTCAAGGTCGGCGTTGCCGAACAGGATTGCCATCGCCCGCAAATAGCGGAACGGCATCGTCTTCGGCCAGGCGGAATTACTGGTCACGGTGAAAGAGGCGAGGCCTTGCCAAATGGTTTCGGCGAATGTTCGCGCCCACTTCAGGTCAGCGAACTGAAGTCGGGTGCCGTTCCCGCCGTATCGTCTCGCCGTGCGTCCGAACGTGACGGCGCAATACCCGATGAACTCAAGGGCTCGGTGCAGTCCGCCAGCCGTCTTCTTCTCCGACAGGAAACGACAGACGAAGAAGACGAGCGCGACCGGAAAATCGACGAGCGACCAGTTTTCGAGTCTGTCGTGCTGAATCCCCAAGGCGGACTGCAGTTCCGAGGCCGTCGCGTCGAACTCACGCGACATTGCGCGGACAAGTCCGGACGCAATCGACTTCTTGTGCGCGAAACAGAACGGCGACTCGACGCCGACGGACTCGATTGTGCCAAGGTCGCGATTCCAGAATGCAAGGCCGAGCAGAAGGTTCGTCGCCCACGGCGTCAGCGGCACATGCGTCCGCAAATCATTGAGCCGAGTGATGGCCCAGCGCGTCGGTTCGCCGTTCATGAAATCTTCCGCCGCGAGAATGGCGACGAGTTCGGCTTCCGTCTGCGGTTCAAGGTGGGACTGCCCCATGTGCAGGGGAGCGGTCTCGGCATGCGCAACCTCACACAGCAAAGCCCATTGGGACTCAGACCACGGCGCCGTCCGCTCTACCGCGTAGGCGGCCATCAACTCCTTCGTCATTCCCTTGGGAAAGGCCAGGATGTTTCGAAAGTCACCCGCGGAGGTGGATTTCGCCGCCCGCTCGTCCCTATAAGCCTGAAAATCTCTCGTCTCCCGCTCAATCAACGCGTCATCGCCCATCGTCCGCAAGGCGGAAGTCAGCGCGAGTCCGTCCCCATGGGCTTTCGTCAGCCAACTCCACGCCCGAAGACCGTAGCGATGAAGCGCATGGCGGTAAAGCGCATTTCCCACCGTGCGCATCCCCATCCAGGGCTGCACCTTGCCGTCGGGAGCGGGGAAGACCGGAACTGCCCATTTGATGATGTCCTCCGTCCAAAACATCCAGTTATAGGAATCGGCAAGGGCAATGAGACGGCGCATCTGCTCGGACGACAGGGCTGCGCGGCAGAACGAAACGCAGTTACACGACTCCTGCCGCGTCGTCAGGAAACCGCGTGCGACAAGGTTGGAAATCGGGAGCGGCGGTCTTGCCGACGCGATGGATTCGCCAATTCGCGGCATCGCCCAAAGCGACTGAAGGGCGGTCTCGGCAATCGGCGCGTTAAAATACTGTGTCCAATAAAGGACGAAGGCCTCCGCCTCCGTCCATTCACTCTTGCCCGTCGCGTCGGGCATCCCGTTCTGCTGCATCATATGGTAAATTATACCATAATTTTGATATTTAGTGGTATTATAGTGTTTGTGTGCATTTTGAGGTAAATATTTAGGTGTTTTTGGGTGGGGAAATGAGGGTGGAGAGAGGCGAAAATTATTTTCAACGCGGTTGACAATCAGTCGGGGCGAGGCGAAAACACCCTCTGCGCACTATTTCAACCGTGTCATTTCATTCCTCCTATACGTAGTAGACGTCAACCTATTTCAAGATGTTATCCCCCCGGCTTGATTGCCTTCCACGCCCAGTCGAACGCGCCGAGGCAGCCGCCGAAGGAGAGGGAGGCGTTCCAGGGATCGTAGTGCGCAAGGTCGGGGTAGTATTCCTGGGCGAGGAGGGGACCGAACGAGGCTCCTTCCTGGGCAACATGGAACGTCATAACGCCGGCCTCCGTGTATCCAGAGATGTCCGAATCCGAAGAGATCCGCTTGCCGCCTTTGAGAAAATAGATTTTGTATTCCTTACCGGAGTACCATAGCGCGGCGGCGTAGAAATCGGAGTTCTTGACATGCCACTTCGATTCGTCAGGGTCGGATTTTCCAACATCACTTCCGATGGACTCAAGAAGCTGCTTGTAGGTCGGGAAGTTGTCGTACAGGTACTTCGCCACCTCCTCGATGGCGCTCCGCGAGAAAAGGTAGTTTCTCTTCTCGGTGGTCGCCTTCCCGTCAGAACCGGTGGTCGTGTAGGTGTCGTCGCCCCGCAACGCTGGGAACGCCCGTTCAGCCGCGAGACGTGCCGCGTCGATGTGGGAGGTCTTGAACGCCTCGCATTCCTCCTCCGTGCCGTCGCCGCCCAGGTCGCAGTTGAGCGTAAGCATCGATTTCGGGATTGCATAGACGGGGCTCGCGTCGCCCGATCCCGCGCCCGTGACGGTGCCAGCCCAAAGCGACCACAGCTTCCCGTTCTCCGCGTAGCCGTCGTCAATTGCCGCCTTGCAGGGGATTTCGTGGAGTCCCTCGAGGTTGGGTGTGCCGTGATTCGAGACGAACTCGCTGATAGGCATCGTCGCCGTAATGCTCGCCGAACCAATCGCCTGTTCATCCGTTTTCGCGGCCTCGTCGAACTGGTCTACGTATCCGCTGAGCTGTTGCTCGCTGTCAATCACCCCGTGCGAGACAATGTAGCACGGGTCAATCTCGAACAATGCGACGGCTCCTTCCGACTTCCCGAAGATTGCCGGGATGTTCTCGCCATTCCACGAATGCGATGAGCCGGATTTGTACCGATAGTTTGCCGTCGCCTCGTCGAACGCGGCAAGCGCACCTTGGGTATTGGCATATTCCGCGACATAGTCCGCGAGAAACTCCTTGAACCTCACCGTGCCGCC
>CAVDWI010000109.1:0-6651 GCA_963612485.1 Barnesiella intestinihominis | reverse complement strand
CTGAGGGCGCAACCATTATACCAAAATTACTCAAGCTCTTCCTCTTCATCGGACGTGCCGTGCCGGGCTTCGCCGCCCGCGTTTCGCGTTTCGCTTCTCGCGTCGTGCGCCCGCCCGCTCTCGGTTGGGGGCGTGCGCCCGCCCGCACCGCGACCTTCAACCACCGCGATCTCCTCCTCGGTCAGTCCGTAAAGCCCATACACCAGCCGGTCAATCTGAGTCTCCTGCGCCGACGTGTCGGCTTTCGGGTCCGAACGCTTCGCGGCCAGAATCTGGTCGACAAGGGCAATGATGGGCTTTTGCTGGTCGGGCGTGGCAGGGGCGATTCGAACCTTCTCAAGGTAAATCTTCTGCATAAGGTAGCCGCCGTTGTCAAGAATCACGACTTCTTTTCCGCATTGATACCGCCCAACTGTCGAGTTCAGGTTCGCCAAAATATATTTCAGGTCTTCGCCCGTCGCGATGAAACAGGTCTTGTCGGTGAACATCCCATCTTCGTCATACGAGAACCTCGGAAACCTCGCGTCGCTCCCTTTCCAGATTCTCATCGTTTCTGCCCAAATCAACTTCGGCTTCGCGAAGTCATTCATATAAGTGATTGTATCTTGTGTCTCGAACCACTGATTGCTAGTTTTCTTGCGGGCTTTGACCGTAATACCGTTAACGATGCTCGTCTTCCCGGATTGCTCCAGCCTCGCCTTCCCGAAGGTTAGAAGATAGTCGCGCACAGCCGGATAGTCATCAATGTCGAGATGCAACGCCGGAAAAGTCGCGACCTGCCAAAGCCCGGCCCAGACTTTGCCATAGCGCGTCACGTCGCGGCCGCGTAAGACCGGTTTCAGAAGGCTATTCGTTCTTCGCCGCTCGTCGTCGTCCGCGCATGCGCGCAAGATTGCCCCTCGCGTCTCCTCGTCGATGATGAACGCCTCGTTGAAGCCAGTCTTGATGCCGTAGTTGATTTGAATGTCGAGTGCGCCGAGCGGTTTGCCCTTTTTCAGCGATTCCGCCAGTTTCTTTTCGGTTTCCGACAGGATCTGCCACGGTTCGCCCAAACGGTAGCAGTTGGCAAAAGCGCGTTTCACGACAAACCTCGCCAGACCGTCGCGGCATTCTTCCGTTGCCGTGACGGAAAGCGTCTCGCCCTTGTTCGCGCCATGACCAAGAACGAGAATGTTCGTATCGACCGACGCGCTCTCGAAAATCTTCTCGCCCGCGAAGTCAATCAGCAAAAGCGGGTTTGTCTTCTCGGCAAGCCATTTGCGAAGAACCTCCCCGTAGGCGGCTCGCATCCACTTGTTGCTGGTGATGTAACAGAGGATGCCGCGTTCCGACAGGAGTTTCGCACCTCGCTCGTAGAACAGGCAATAGAGGTCGCCCGTCTTGGCGAAGGTCTCGTAGCCGCATCCCTGATATGCTTTCGCGAGTTCGCCGCCGTTCGCCTGAAGCTGAACATACGGCGGATTCCCGATGATGACGTCGAAGCCGTCCCTGACATTGAACATCCACTCCGGGTCGAAGAACGCGCTGCTCGCGTTCTGGTCGTAGGGGTCCCACCCCGCCACCATCTTCGCATACTCCTCCGCAGCAGACACGTTCGACTTCTCCCCCTTGGCGAGTTCGTCCTTGATCTTCTTCTCCGCCCCGGCGATTTCCGCGTCAATCTGATCGCGCTTGGACTTGTTGCGGTCTTTCCTCACCCGCTTGTACTCGACCGCCGCGAAGAGATCGGTCTGCACCGCCACCTCTTCCTCATACCAGTCGGGCTTCGCCACCGCCTCGCGCCGCCGCTTCGCATCGGCAATCTGCTCGCGACACTGTGCGATCACGACCTCGTCCGGCTTCGCCCGCGCCGCGTACACCGCCTGACGGATTGCGTCGCGAATCTCCAATTCCTTCCTCTTGTATTTCTCCTTCGTCCGCGTCGAACGGGCGCGGAAAATCTTGTGGCGGTTCGCCTGCAAATCGCCGCGAAGTTCCTTCACGTCGCCCAGCTTCAGTTCATCCTCGATGTCCGGGAGCGAGACGAGCGTGTTGGCGCAGACGAACTTCGCCTCGAGGTTCGGCAGCGACAGCAAGCCGAAGTTCTCCGCCTCCGGGTCGAAACTGGAGCGCAGCTGGTCGCAGAGGAGCGAGATGAAGAAGCGCAGCTTCGAGATCTGCGTGGCGATGGGCTGGATGTCCACGCCGTAGATGCAGTTCTCGATGAGGTAGAGCTTGCGCTCGTAGTCTGGGTGGTGCTGGCCCTCCTTCAGGCGGCTCTCGAGTTCCTCCAGGCGTTCCCTGCGCTCATCCGCCGTCTCGGCCGGGTCGACCGCCGCCTTGTCCTCCCTGTAGCGCGACAGCAGCCGCTCGCGAATCGAGATGCACTGCGGGTCGAGCCGCGTGAGGAGCCGCACCATGCAATGCAAGACGCCCATCGGGAACGCCCCCGAGCCGCAGGCGGGGTCGAGGATCCGGCAGCCGTAGAGCGCGTCGAGAATCGCCTCGCGCTCCTTCGGCGAGAATGGCGTTTCCGCGCCCTCGGCGGCCTTGCCCCGGTCGAAGAGGTCGTCGAGTTTCGCCGCGAGATCGGCGCAGGAGACATGAGTCGCGAGACGCGAAGCCCCCTCTCGGCTCGCGTCGCCGGCCCCTCGCGGCTCCAGTCTCGCGCCTCCCGTCTCGCCCAGTCGCGCCCTCAGATACGCCTTCAGCGACTCCTCGACCATGTAATCGACGATCTCGCGCGGCGTGTAGAAGCTGCCCGTCGCATTGCGCGCCGTCTCCTGCG
The DNA here is from genome assembly GCA_963612485.1 of Barnesiella intestinihominis. Lineage (GTDB taxonomy): Bacteria > Verrucomicrobiota > Kiritimatiellia > RFP12 > UBA1067 > UBA1067. Next base: position 3,884 of record CAVDWI010000109.1, on the reverse strand, counting down.
TCTCCGGGTTGAACGCCCCCAGCAGGTTCTCAAAGACCTTCCCCAGCAACTCCGGGTCGAGCGCCACATCCGAATCGTCCGCATCATTCTCGTTAACCGTGAACTCGTAAAGGCCGAAAAGGTTGATGAGACCGCGTTCGCCGTCGAAGAAGAGCCCGTTGGGCACGTGCGCCTGACGCTTCCTCTTGGTGGAGAAGCCATCGAAGTAGAGTTTCCTGCCGCCATCCTCCGGACGTTCCACCTTGTCGAGACAATCGAAGAGCGCACAGTTCAGAAACGGCACGCGCTTCATCAGTTCCAGGAACTCGTCCGGCTTGCGAAACTCGTTCCTGTAGCGGTAGACGGTCGTGACGCGATAGTCGCTGCTCAGACCCACGCCATTGCCGGCGTTGTTCACGTCCGCGTCAATCCAGCGACGCATCAGTCTGCCCTTGCCCGTCTGCGGACAGTTGAACGTCGCGAAGAAGAGGTTCTGCAGGATGGCGCGGTAGTAATTGTCCTGCTCCATCGAGTCGGGATCGAAGTTCTTCAGAACCCCCTTCAGCCCCTCGCGATCGAAGAGCGCGTCCGGCACAAGCCTTCGCTGACGGATGAACCACGTGAACATGAGGCGCGTAATCAGGCGGATGACCGCCTCGTTGTTGTATTTGCGGTCGTCCCTGTCGTCGTCAAGGTCGTTGGGGAAGTGGGTGTTGACTTCGGGTGACAGCGCCCACGCATACCAGTCGAAGAGCCGGGCGTAGAACTCGCGGGTCAGCTGCTCGACCGAGAAGGCGTCCCTGAGTTCGTCGAAGGTCTTGATCGGGGGGCAGAGGCGTCGCTTGACGATGTTGTTCGCGGCGCTCGGCTCGACGTAGAAGCTCTGCCGCTTCGCCGCGCTGAACCTGAACCGACGCTTCTCGACCTCGCCCGTCACCAGCGAGAGGCGGAAGATTCCGTCTTTGTCGTAGAAGAAGAACAGCCCCTGCGATGGCAGACCGTTGACGCCCTGCGCCCCTCGGGCGACGGCGTTCTGCAGGAGTTTCTTCGCGTAGTTGAACTGTACGAGGCGGCTCGTGCGCTCGGTCAGATCCTTCCGCATCCTGATTGCCGCGACGAGCAGGGGGCGGTTCGCGGCATCGGCGGACGCACTAAAGTGCGTCCCTCCCGACGGTAGGCGCGTGACGTAGCCGAGATTCGCGGCATCGGCGGACGCACTAAAGTGCGTCCCTCCCGACGGTAGGCGCGTGACGTAGCCGAGATTCGCGGCATCGGCGGACGCACTAAAGTGCGTCCCTCCCGACGGTAGGCGCGTGACGTAGCCGAGATTCGCGGCATCGGCGGACGCACTAAAGTGCGTCCCTCCCGACGGTAGGCGCGTGACGTAGCCGAGATTCGCGGCATCGGCGGACGCACTAAAGTGCGTCCCTCCCGACGGTAGGCGCGTGACGTAGCCGAGATTCGCGGCATCGGCGGACGCACTAAAGTGCGTCCCTCCCGACGGTAGGCGCGTGACGTAGCCGAGATTCGCGGCATCGGCGGACGCACTAAAGTGCGTCCCTCCCGACGGTAGGCGCGTGACGTAGCCGAGATTCGCGGCATCGGCGGACGCACTAAAGTGCGTCCCTCCCGACGGTAGGCGCGTGACGTAGCCGAGATTCGCGGCATCGGCGGACGCACTAAAGTGCGTCCCTCCCGACGGTAGGCGCGTGACGTAGCCGAGATTCGCGGCATCGGCGGACGCACTAAAGTGCGTCCCTCCCGACGGTAGGCGCGTGACGTAGCCGAGATTCGCGGCATCGGCGGACGCACTAAAGTGCGTCCCTCCCGACGGTAGGCGCGTGACGTAGCCGAGCAACTCCGCCGCGTCAAAATACTCCTTCTCGTTCTTCGTCGCGTCGCACGCGAGCCCCTCCGCCCGCGACGTATCGAACGAGGGGAACTTGACGCGCAGCCACGCAACCGCGCGTTTCACCGAAAACCGCTCGACAAGCTCGGCGAGCGGCTTCTCCGAGCCGTCGGAAACGACCTCAATCACCTTCTTAGCCATTGTACATCCTAACTTCACACCCCATATTTTAGCAAAACGGCGCCCAAAATGCCACGGGCGCGGCGTAAAATGGGGAGTCCGTTTCGTGGTCGGAATACCCCCTCTCCCCGACCTCTCCCCCGTCCGTAAAAACCCGAAAAATCCGCGGTGATAACAGTGGTGATTCAGGCCTGATTTTGGCGATTTTTTCGTTGAAAATCGGGTGAGTCACAAGCCAAACCACCTCGCATCCCGCTTTCTTGCCAAAAACACGAAAATACCGACAAAAACACCAACTTTAGCCTCGTTTCGCCGCATTCCCGCTGACCCCCCCAAAAAACATCACTGATGTTTGACCCAAAGTGCACTGATGTTTGACCCAAACATCAGTGATGTTTACCCCAAACATCAGTGATGTTTTTTCCGACCTTCAGGGACGGTCATTTTTTCGTCCAGGAATCGCGCCGGGAAATTTTCCTGAAAATACCCCATTGACATACATACCGGTAGGTATGTTATAATATGCGCCCGTCAACCGGAAACAAGGTTTCAGATGTCAAGGAAAGTCAAGAAAGAGGCCGAAAAGACGCGGGGAAGAATCCTCGCGAGTGCGCTTGCCCTTTTCACGCGAAAGGGGTATGACCGTACGACTTTCAACGACATCGCGGCGCGGCTGAAGATGACGAAGGGGGCGGTCTACTGGCATTTCGAGTCCAAGGAGGCTCTGCTCGTCGCGCTCGTCACCGCCGCGCTCGAGAAGTTCCAGCGCGACCTCCGCATCGCCTTCCCGGAGGGGGAACTCACCTATCCGGCCGTCGCGGAGATGATGGTGCGCAACGCGAGCCAGGTCGTCGAGACGTCGCAGGGCGCGGCGTTCTTCCGCCTGATGAAGTGCCAGATCCGCTGGGCGGACGATTCGATGGAAGCCGTGCGGCAGAATCTGCTGACGAACTGCCAGTACGGCCCGAAGGAGGCGTTCAAGCGGGCGATTGCGAACGACATCGCGGCGGGGCGCGTCCGGGCGGACGTGGATTCGGAGGAGGTGGCGACGGTCGCGATCGCCCTCTGGGACGGTCTTGTGCAGGCACGGATCGACCGCTTCCTCGAGTGCGACCTCGTCACGACCCTGCGCCACGCCTATTACGCGATCTGGGCGGGGATGCGCGAGCCCAAGGCGCCTGAACAGTATCAATTGGAACATAATTTGAACAATAAGGAGAAAGAAGAGAAATGAACGAAACAACAGTGAAGAAGTCCCCTGGCCGGAAGGCCGCGGGTTCTGAAACGGAAGCAACCGGCTCGAAGGTCGGCAGTGCGATTGCCGCGCTCGTGCTTGCGGGCGTCTGCGCGGCGGGCGGCTGGATCGCGAGCGGCATCTACGCGAAGAGCGCGGCGAAGAAGGAGGTGGCGCAGAACGAGGCGCGAATGGCCGCACAGGCGGGCATTGCGCAGACCGTCGCGCTCGCGGACGTGAAGGAAATGGACTACAACCTTCCTGAACGCTTCCTCGCACACGCCGAGGCGGTGGCGGAGGTCGACCTCCTGCCGCAGGTCGACGGCTACATCAAGGAGATCAAGTTCAAGGAAGGCGACATGGTCAAGGAAGGCCAGGTCCTCTACCTGATGGACGACGAGAAATACCAGGCCGTCGTCGGGCAGGCCAAGGCCGACCTCAACGCGGCCGAGACCGAGGCCCGGCGCGCCCGCCGCTACGCCGACCGCATGCTCAAGGCCGACGAGCGCGGCATCACCCAGCTCGAGCGCGACAACGCCGAGGCCGACGCCGCCAAGGCCGAGGCCTCCGTCATGCAGGCCAAGGCCAACCTCGTCGTCGCCGAATACAACTGCAAGAAGGCGAAGATCGTCGCGCCCATCT
>CAVDWI010000108.1:0-6668 GCA_963612485.1 Barnesiella intestinihominis | reverse complement strand
GCTACCCCCCCCTTATCATCCCCCAATCCGTGAAAATCCGTGAAATCCGTGGCGATAATGATAATGGGTAAACTCGTGGCGATTAAACCTAATAGACAATGGGGACGCAAATTTTGCTATAATATGGGGCAATGAAGGGTTTCTTGTCAGTTGTTGTCGCCACTGCGCTTCTCCACGGGGTGCAGGCGGCGTGGTATTGGCCGTTCGGTTCGGACGAAGAGGAAGGTTTGCCGCGTCTGTCGAAGTTGATGGAGCCGGCGTCCTTGGCAATCGACGACGCGGCGGATGCGATCGCGGACGGCAAGACGGACGAAGCCGTGGAGCACTACCGCAAGGCGCTTGCTGCACTGGAGCGGATTGAGGCGGAGAATCCGGAACGCGCGGCGACGCCGGAGTTCGCGACCGTCCGCGTCAAGCGGGCTTACGTGAACGCGGCGATTGACTCGATTCTCCTCGCGCAGTCGCGGGAAAACGCGAAGGCGGTGGCCGTGACGGATACGACGGAGCTCGAGAAGAAGTTCGCGGAAAAGCGTGCGGCGACGGCGAAATCGACCGCAGCGAACACGCCGAAGCCGGCCGTTGCAACGCCCAAACTCGAGAAACAGGTCGATGCGTATGTCGAAAAGGATCGCGCACGGATGAAAAAGACCGAGAAGGCGGCGGCGAAGGCGAAGGCTGAAAAGGCCGTCAACCGAGAGATCAAGTCCCTGCTTGAAAAAGACCCGAAGAGCCGCCGGGCGCGTCTGCTGCAGGCGGGCGAGGACATCCGAAACGACGACTACGCGGCGGCGAAACTGTCGATTCGCGCGCTTCTGGAGGAGAAGCCGAACGATGCGGCGGCCCTGAACATGCGGGCGATGTGCGAGGCGGCGGAAGGCGACTTCCGGGCGGCGGAAAAAACGCTCGACCAGGCCATCAACTCGAACCCCCGCGACCACTACGCCTACTACAACATGGCGAACCTGATGCTGCAGTCGAGCGGCAACCGCGAGGCGGCGCGGCGCTATTACGAGACGGGTCGCACCGTGGGCGGTCCGAAGGACGAACAACTTGAAAAGGCCCTGAAATGATTGCGGTTCTCGCCAGCCTGATGATCGCCACGAACGCGACACCCGCCGAACTCGTGCGGAACTGCCGCACGATGATTCCGGCAAACGTGGAGTTGGACGGACGAATCATCCTCCGAAACCGCAAGGGCATTCCGCAGGCGGAGTACGACTACACGCTGACGCGGCGAAATGGTGCAACCGACCTCCATTTGCGGGATGAGGACGGCAAGAGCGTCGCGTTCGAGAAGAACGGACAGATTCTCAAGACGGACGTGACGTGGAGCGACCTGACGCTCGACTACCTGTGGTGGGACGACTTCGCGTTCGACGCGGAGCGCGAATCGGAGTCCGTCCACGGGCAGAAGTGCGCGGTCGTCCTGATGAAGAAGGGCGACCGCACGGTTCGCGTGTGGGTCGACCGCAAGACGGGTGCGCTGATGCAGGCCGAGGAACTGCGCGGCGGGAAGCCCGTGCGCCGGCTCTGGGGTACGCGCATCAAGAAGTTTGGCGACCGCTGGATGGCGAACGTCATGGAAGTCGAAACACTCGGTTCGGGGCATCGAACCAAAATCACCGTGGAGGAACTCAAATGAAGAAAGCGCTGAAAATCATCGTCAAGACCCTGCTGTGGCTGGTCGTTCTTGCCGTCGTCGCCCTGTTGACCCTCCCCCTGTGGGTCAGCCCCGTCGTGCGAACCGCCGCGAACAGGATTACGCCGAACTACACGGGCACCTACTTCAACCTCGGCGCATTCGGGCTCAATCCCTATTCGGGGCATCTGCACGTCGGAAGCGTGCAGCTCGACAACCCGAAGGGGTATCGTCCCGCCAAGGCCGTGACGCTCGGCAACCTTGACGTGGACGTGGATATGTCAACCGTCCTTTCCGAAACGATCGTGATTCGCGACATCGTTGTAAAGGACTTGTTCATCTCCCTTGCGAGCAAGGACGGCACGAACAACTTTGCCGCGATTGCGGCGTATGCGACGAAGGACAAGGAGGAGTCCGAGGAAAAGGCGGAGAAGGACGAGACGTCGACGAAATCCGAGCGCAAGGTCGTAATCGACCGCATTCGCCTTGAGGGCGTTTCCGTGCAGTACGAGATGATCAAGCTTCCGCTTCCGACGATTACGCTGACCGACATCGGCCGCGAATCGGACGGCGTTGGGTTCGAGGATGCGTGGATGGCGATCTGGGAGTCCATCCAGAAGTCGGCGACGACCGTGGGTGACGGACTGGTCAACCTCGGGACGAGTGTGCTCACCGAGGGTGCGAACTCCATCGGTGCGGTCGCCGATGGGGCTTCCGCCGCAGTTGATGCGGCGAAGGGCGCAACGCAGGGCGTGGGCGACGCGCTGGACAAGGCGGGCGACGCCGTCGATTCCGCCGCGAAGAAAGTCGAGGACGTCGGCAAGGCGTTCAAGAGCCTCTTCAGCAAATAGGCGAGCGGAATGCCGCGAAACATTTGAATCAGGAGACAGTCATGGAAAAGAAATCAGCAATCAGAAAAAAAGACCGCCGCGTTGAGATGTCCGTCGAAGGACTGAAGGAGGACTTCGCCTGGCATCTCAGGTATTCGCTCGCGAAGGGCGACCTCCGGGCGACCGACCGCGACACCTACACGGCGTTTGCGAACGCGGTGCGCGACCGCATCGTCGAGCGCTGGATCAACACGCAGGAGGCCTATCACAGCCAGAACACGAAGCGCGTCTACTACTTGAGCCTTGAGTTCCTGATCGGCCGCCTTCTCGGCAACAACGTCATCAACCTGAAGGCCGATCAACTCTGCCGCGATGCGCTGAAGGACTACGGCATCAACTGGAACGACCTGCGCGACTTCGAGACGGATGCGGGGCTTGGCAACGGCGGTCTCGGCCGTCTCGCCGCCTGCTATCTCGACTCGATGTCCACTCTCGACCTTGCGGGCATGGGCTACGGGCTGCGCTACGACTTCGGCATCTTCCGCCAGAAAATCGTGGACGGCCAGCAGGTCGAGGAACCCGACCAGTGGCTCAAGGACGGCTATCCGTGGGAGATGGCGCGTCCCGAGTATTCGCAGCTCGTCAGTTTCGGCGGTCACGTCGAGTGCGCGACGATTGACGGGCATCAGAAGTGGCGCTGGGTTCCGGCTGAGACCGTCGAGGGCGTTCCCTACGACCTGCCGATCGTCGGCTACAGGAACGCGGTGAACACGCTCCGCCTCTGGTCCGCCCGCGCGGTGGACGAGTTCAACCTTGAGGACTTCAACAAGGGCAGTTACGTTGAGGCCGTCGAGTCGAAGGTCTTGTCCGAGAACCTGACGAAGGTCCTCTACCCGAACGACAACACGATGGCCGGCAAGGAACTTCGCCTCCGCCAGCAGTATTTCTTCGTGGCGTGTTCGCTTCGGGACATCCTGCGCCGCTACCGCGAGCAGAACACGACATGGGATGCGCTCCCGGACAAGGTGTTCATCCACCTGAACGAGACCCACCCCGCGCTCATCATCCCCGAACTGATGCGCGTACTCATCGACGAGGAGGGACTCGACTGGGATAAGGCGTGGGACTTGACCTGCCGTTCGACGGGCTACACGAACCACACGATTTTGCCCGAAGCGCTGGAGAAGTGGTCGATTCCGATGATGGAACGGCTTCTGCCGCGCCACCTGCAGCTCATCTACGAGATCAACGGCCGCTTCCTGCAGAAGATTTCCTCGATGTATCCGGGCGACATCAACCGTCTGCGCCGCATGTCGCTCATCGACGAGAATGGCGAACGCTACGTGCGCATGGCCAACATGTGCATCGTCGGGTCGTCGAGCGTGAACGGCGTGGCGAAACTCCATTCGCAGATCCTGAAGGACAGTCTCTTCAAGGACTTCTACGAACTCTATCCGGAGAAGTTCCACAACGTGACGAACGGCATCACGCCGCGCCGCTGGCTGCTGAAGGCGAACCCGATGCTCGCCCAGCTCATCACCGAGTCGATTGGCGACGACTGGATTACCAACCTCGACCGCCTGGGCGAACTCGAGAAGTTCGCCGGGAAGAAGGACTTCCTCGACGCACTGGCGAAGATCAAGCGCTCGAACAAGGGGCAGCTTTCCAACTGGACGATGAAGAACCTCGGCATTGCGCTCGATCCGGACTCGATTTTCGACGTGCAGGTGAAGCGTCTCCACGAGTACAAGCGCCAGCTCATGCTCGTTCTCTACATCATCATGTTCTACAATCGCCTGATTGCCGACCCGACCTACGATCCCGTGCCGAGGAGTTTCATCTTCGCGGCAAAGGCGGCCCCCGGCTACTACATGGCGAAGCTCATCATCCGTCTCATCCACGGCGTGGCGAACGTCGTCAACTCGAACCCGAAGACGCGCGGACGCCTGTCGGTCGCGTTCCTGCCGGACTACCGCGTCTCGCTCGCCGAGAAGATCATGCCGGCGGCGGAAGTCTCCGAGCAGATTTCGCTCGCGGGCATGGAGGCGTCGGGCACGGGCAACATGAAGTTCATGATGAACGGTGCGCTGACGCTCGGCACGTTCGACGGCGCGAATGTCGAAATCAACGAGGAGGTCGGCGACGACAACATGTTCCTCTTCGGCTTGCGTACGGAGGACGTGGCGCAACTGCGCCCGACCTACTGTTCTCGCGACTACTACGAGAAAGACCCGGAAATCCGTCAGGCGATCGACATGATCAAGGCGAACGTGTTCTCGCTCCTCGAACCGGGGCTTTACGACCCGATTGTTCGTTCGCTCCTGGACTACAACGACTACTACATGCTGCTCGCCGACCTTCGCAGTTACAGCGAGGCGCAGGACCGCGTTGACGCGGCCTACCGCGACGCGAAGAAGTGGAACACCATGTCGCTGGTCAACATTGCCCGGTCCGGTCTCTTCTCGAGCGACCGCGCGATTATGGAGTACGCCCGCGACATCTGGCACGTCGAGCCGGTCAGGTTCAACTGATGGCGATGTCAGAAGCGAATTCGAGTCTCTGGTACGTGAGGGGCGAAGGCGACGAGGTCTTCGGGCCCATCAACACCCAAACCCTCCTTGCCTGGGCGAAAGATTCGCGCATCGAGCCGACGTTCGCCGTTTCGCATGACCGCGAGGCGTGGATTCCCGCGCCCCGTGTGAAGGAACTGGGCATGACGTGGCTCGTCGAGCCGTCCGCCGGCACGTTCTACGGCCCGTTCAACCGTGCCGTTGTGGACGGACTTCTTGCGGCGGGGACGATCAGTCGCGAGGCGCGGCTCTACCTTCTGAACGACGGCGCGGCCGAATCCGAGCGGAAGCGTCTTCAGGATGAGGTGGAGCTTGCCCGTTCGACCATCGCCAACCTGAAGGAACAGGCGGCGCGGCAGGCCGAGACGACGAAGCGCACGATGGCGTTCATGGAGGCGAAACTCGCCGAACTGACGGAATCGCTCCGGCAGACGTCGTCGAAGGCCGATGCGCGTGTTGCGGCGGTGCAGGAGGAGGTCTTTTCCGGACGGGAACGTGCGGAAAAGGCGGAGGCGCGTGCCGAAGCGGAAAAACGTCGCGCCGAGAAAGCCGAAGCCGAACTCGCGGCGCTTCGCCAGCGCTTCGGCGTCGCCGAGTCGGAACTCGCCGACGTGCGTTCGCAACTGGAGTCCGTGACGAAGTTCTCGTCGGTGAAGTGTGCGCCTTCGCCTCTTGAGCCGGAGGTCGTCGTCGGTTCGCAGAACCCTCTTCCGAAGCCCGGCCTGCCGCATTCGGCGAAAGGGGCGAACCCGGCGGGGCTTGCCGCGCTCGAGGCCGCCGCACGGCGCGAACTTGCCGCCGCCAAGCGGCAGGGACTCGGAATCAAGGACTTATTCGGGGGTAAGAAATGAGCGATGCGAAATGGTATTTGAGGACGCAGGATGAGACTTTCGGTCCGGAGACGCGGGAGAAACTCATCGAATGGGCCAAGATGGGGCGCATCCAGCCGGGGCAGGAAGTCTCGGATGACAACGAACTCTGGCGGAGAGTCGAGGATGTGCCGTTTCTCGACATGCGCTTTTCAATCGACATCGGGGACGGCACCCCGCGCGGCCCGTTCAACCGCGCCGCGGCGGAAGCCCTGCTCGCGAGCGGACGTCTGCCGCCCACGGCGACGCTGGTTGAGACCCGCGAGCCGTTCCCGGCCGAGGAGGCGGCCGTGCCGTCCGCGAGTGAAGCCGTTCAGGCCGCGGATGAACCCGCGCCGCCCGCGAGTGAACCCACGCAGACCGTGAGTGAAGACGAGTCGAAAGTCGTTGAGAAAATCGTCGAAGTCCCAGTCGAGAAGATTGTCGAGAAGATCGTTGAAGTTCCCGTGGAGAAGATTGTCGAACGGGAAGTCGAGAAAATCGTCGTGGACGAGACGCGGGTTAAGGAACTGGAGGGACTTCTCGCGGAGGAGCGTCGCCACACGGGTGAACTTCAGGTGCGGCTGGACGATGCCTCGAAGGCGGCTTCGCTTCGGGAAGGCGAACTTCGGCAGCAGATTCAGGAAGGGGCGCGTCAGGTGCGCGAGGCTGCCGACCGCGAGACGGAATTGAGGCGGGTGGCGACGGAGGCGACGGATCGTGCGGCGAAACTCGACGAGCAGGTGAAGGCACTCGAGGATGAACTCCGCCGTCTGCCCCA
>CAVDWI010000107.1:0-6695 GCA_963612485.1 Barnesiella intestinihominis | reverse complement strand
TGTCTTAACAACGGCTTCGCCTGTTGAAGAATCTGTGCCGGGTTTATATGTGTTGAATGCAACCAGGCAATTTGACATCTTTATATTCTTGGATGACTGACAGAAATAAACACCTGCGCCACCTCTGTAAAGATCCGACGAAGCAGCTCCAACAAGTGTGTTATTAGTCACAACGCAATGTGTAAGGAATGCCCCACCAGCAATTTCAACCGCACCCCCACAGCCACTGCCACTTGAAGTCGTCGTAGCCAGACCGCCGCGAATTACGCAGTTTGAAACAACGCCCGCCGTCATGCGAAGATTACCCCCGCGATTGTTGTAAACTTGTCCGCCTTCCATCGTCAAGTTCTCAATTCGCGCGTCCGCACTCGTTATTTCAAACACTCGACGGTAGGTGTCGCCGCTTTTAGCCGTTGCCGTATTTGAAATGACAACCTCTTCCGGGGTCTCGCCCATTCCCCTCACAATGTAGGGCTTGTTTATCCCATATTGCCATGATGTCGTATAACGAGCCGGCGCAATGCAAATCGTACCACTACCCTTGCTGGCGTGAACATTCAACGCCTCGTCTATCGTCTTGACGCCCGTTTCTCGCGTATTGTATGGCTTCACTGGCGTGGCGGACGGATTTACCCACACAATGTCACCGTAGACGATAATGTACTGTTCACGCGTCATGGATGCGGTCGCCGCCCCATTCACCGCCGTCAACGAAACAGTATATACCCCATTTGTTGCGTACGTATGAGAATAAACCTCCACTGTTGTCGTTTCAGGGGTCGAACCATCGCCGAAATCATATGTGTATGAAACTTCTCCTTCGGCATTCAACGGCACAGCCGTGAAACTAACGGCACAAGGCGCATGGTCATCGTCTTCATAGGCCATCGAAAACGACACCGAGAACTCTTCCGATTGATATTCATAACACCCGATGTCTATTTGCTCAACAACTCGCGTATTCCCATCCAAATCAGTTGTGGATGCCCCCACGCGCGAATCCGCCTTGCCAGCATCGACCAGCGCACTCCCCTTAACTGGGCGGTAGTCGCCGTTTTCATAATCCACAAAGGAAGATGTGTCGGACAACAGGACAACACCATTGGAATAATCCCCTTCCTTAAACCGTCCACCGCTCGTAACAGCCACCAGGACAACTGACGAGTCGCTTGGCAGATTTCCTGAATAATCTGCATTCGCACCCGCATCGTCTACATTTCCATACAAAACTACATTATAAAGATTTTTGTTGGCATTCCATGCCCATATGCCATACTTCTTGTTTTTCACGATAGTCGTGTTATAAAGATAACATGTGCCATTTAAAAGAACACCACCGCAGTTGCTTTGCTCAATAAGACAATCTTCCACCACCGCAGTTTCAGTAGCAACGCAAACACTGGAACTATTGTAACTGTTTTCGTTTGACCCACCAATCAAATGGCAACGTGTCAAACTTGTTGAACCATCCATGTAAACATTTGCGCCCTTCTTCTCTGTATTTACCACCGTTCCATCTTGAATGGTTGAATCCGCAATCTTCACATCGCTTCCGTACAAGCGCAAATTACCGCCATCATCTTCTGATTTGCCATTCAAAATACTACTGTGCGTCACAAGCCCCTTGTAGCCAAAGATGTTACCGCCTATCCGTGAACTATAACCGCCTTTCACTGTGCAATTGGTTATTGTTCCTCCGTCAAGATAGACATTGCCGCCGCGATTTGTTGCCGATCCTCCAATTATCTCGCAATTTGAGACAAGCCCCGCGCTCATATAAATGTTGCCGCCAGCAAGGTTATTCTTACTATACGCCGTTCCGTTCTTGATGACGCAGTCCTCAATCGTGCCGCCCGACATTTCGACCGCACCACCCTTGTCCGCCTTCCAGAGTGTATTACCGATAATCGTCAGGTTGGTCACAACTGCCGTCGAAGCCATGCGAAGGGTGCGATAAGCACCGGACGATTCAATGACAACGTCGTTGCGCGTATTCCCCAGGCCGACCATTGTCGCGGCAAGATTCGGACCGTATTGCGTCGTCGTCGTGTAAGTGCCCGCCGCGACGTAAATCGTATCCGCCGAAGCGGCCGTTGAGACCGCCTTGTCAATCGTCGCAAACGCCGTCTCCGCCGTCAGGCCGTCGTTTGAATCCTCGCCCGTCGTCGAAACGTAGTAGTCCGTTGCCCACGCGAACGAGCCGCAAAGCAACGCCGATGAGAGAATGCCGCACTTTCCTGTCATGGTCAGTTTCATCTTTGTCTCCTCATAGGGATTTACGATTGTCAATAGTTTAGCATATGAAACTTCCCCTCCCCTAACCAAAACCGCAGGGGCGTTCTAACCATTTCCGCTTGCCTTTCGCCCCCTCTTTTTGGTAAACTTACACCAAGTGATGGATACCGTCCTCTTCATAACCGATCTCAACGCCCGCTCCCGCGTCTACCAGTATGCGGGTGCGCGCGAAGTCCTTGTCGCCGCCGGCAAGCGGATTGAGGAAGTCGAAGTCCTGCGCCTCACCGACCCGATCGAGAAAATCGTCGCCTACTGGAAGCCGTGCGGCATCATCCTCGAAGGCGGCGCTGGCGAGTCGCCCGTCCCTCCCGACCTCCTGCGCGGCATTCCCGTCACCCACCTCGACCCGCCCGACTCTCGGCTCGCCGACCCGACGACGTCCACCGTCACGAACGACTCGGAGGCGATTGCCGACCTCGCCTTTCAGGAACTCGTGCGGTGCGGATGCGACTCGTTCGCGTTCATCGGGTGGAATCCCACCGTCGGCTGGAGCGACAGGCGAAAGGCGCGTTTCGCCGCGCGGGTCACCGCGCTCGGCAAGTCCTGCTCCGTCCTGCCGGACGCGCTCACGTTCGGCAACAAGGCGGAATTCGCGGAGCGGGTGAGGCCATTTCTCGCGAAACTGCCGCGTGGATGCGGACTTTTCGCAGTTAACGACGCCTACGCGGCGGATGTGCTCGACGTCTGCGCCGAGGCGGGGCACGCCGTGCCGGGCGACTTCATGCTCGTCGGCGTGGATGACGACCCCGCATTCTGCGACCACACCCACCCCTCGCTCACAAGTGTCCGCCCGAGTTTCCGCACGAGCGGACGGCTGGTCGCCGACCTTCTCCTGAAACGGCTCGAAAACCCCGCGATTCCGCCACAAAAGTTGACTTATTCGCCTCTCGGCCTCACCCAACGCCTTTCGACGCGCCGACTGTCGGCTTCGTCCGACGCAATCGGCGCGGCACTTGACTACATCCGCCGCGAGGCCTGCAACGGACTGACGGCGGCGGACGTGGTAAAGTTCCTCAATCTTCCCGAACGCACGGCGGAAAGCCGTTTCAAGGCCGCCACGGGACGGCGCATCATCGACGAAATCGTGTCCGTGCGGCTGGAGCACGTCTTTGAACTCCTCAAGAAGCCGAACCAGACGATTGAACCGATTGCCAATCTCTGCGGCTGGAGTTCGTCAATCTACCTGAAGCGGCTCTTCAAGGCGCGGACGGGTCAGACGATGAGCGAGTGGCGCGAAAGCCATCTCTAGAGGCCCCGTCACTGACGGGCAAAACAAACATCACTGATGTTTGGGGTAAACATCACTGATGTTTGGGTCAAACATCAGTGCACTTTGGGTCAAACATCAGTGATGTTTTTCAGCCCAATAAATAAAGGGGTTCGGAGAATGGGCTCCGCAAGGGCCAAAATGGGGCCAAAATGGAACCAAAATGGGGCCAAAATGGGGTCAAAATGGGGGTCACGGACGCACGGGAGGGGCGCAGTTTACTGCGACCGAGGGGCGCGGACGCAACAAGTTGCGTCCCTCCCGCAGGAAACGAGGACGCAGGTGACGCGGACGCACGGGAGGGGCGCAGTTTACTGCGACCGAGAAACATTGAATCCGTGTGCCGTTCGTTGGGTTGAGCGACGGATGACGAGCGGGGCGGGCAGAAGGATCTTGCGCGGCGGAAGGTCGGTATCGGCAATCCGCTGCAAAAGGGTGTCGAACGCCACGCGACCGAGCGCCGAAACGGGCTGGCGGATGCTCGTGAGGCCGGGCGTGGCGCACCGTGCGAGATTCACGTCGTCAAAGCCCGCCAGCAAAAAGTCGTTCGGAACCGAATAGCCGAGTTCGGTCAGCGCCTTCTGAAGCGCAACCGCCACCTTGTCACATTCGCAGACGAATGCGTCCGGACGGCGCGGCGACTTGCGTCCGCCCAACGCCCGCCGCACGGCGGCGGCATCGCCCGGATCGAGTTCCCAGACCGCCACGTTCTCCGGATGGGGAAAACCCGCAATCGAACGGACGCCTTCCAGGCGTTCGCCAATGACGGAGGGACATTTCGGGCGCATGACGAACGCAATGCGCCTCGCGCCGTTCGCCAGAAGGTGCTTCGCGAGTTCGCGTCCCGCATAGAAGTTGTCGATTCCGACGAAATCCCGCGCAAGACTGGCGGAAAGCGGGGCAATGTCGCGGTCGATGAGCACAACGGGAATCCGCGCCACGTCAAATGCGGACAAAATGCTGCAACTGACAGACTCCTGCGCCTTCAGAAAGGCAAGCGGCTGGAAAATCACGCCTCCGACCTCCTGGGCGATGAACGTCTCGGCGACCTCCCGGGCCTGTTTGGCGCGAAGAACGGGGTCGTCGGACGAAACATCCCCCAAGACGACCGACAACCCCTTTGTCTGCGCGCAGCGGTTGATTTCGTTGCAGATACCGGGGAATATCTCGCCGTGCGCAAGGCTCGGCATGATCAGCCCGATCGACCGCCCGAGTTTCCGCGCCGTCGTGGTCAGGAAGGTGCCGCACCCCTGCCGACGGACGAGGAAGCCCATGACAATCAGTTCCTGCAGGATCATGCCAATCGTATGCCGCGACGTGCCGAACCGCCGCGCAAGCGTTCGCTCGCCCGGAAACGGATTCGCGGACGAACCATATTCGCCGCGCAGGATTTCCGCCTTCAGCGTTTCGACGATTGACCTGATCCGCTCGGACTGCATTCCCTAGTTGCGCAGTGAGCGAACGAATGCCGAGGCATCCGCCGCGAGTTTTTCGATTGTCGCGTAGTCACCCGCCGCGAGGGCATCCTTCGGCACAATCCACGTGCCGCCACAGGCGACGATTTCCGGCACGGCGAGATAGTCCGCAACGTTCGCGAGATTCACACCGCCCGTCGGCATGAACTTCACGCCGGTGAAGCGGAACGCGCCGAGCAGGTTCTTGATCATCTTCACGCCACCCGCCGCCTCCGCCGGGAAGAACTTGACCATCGGAACGCCCGCCGTCAAAGCCTGCGAAAGTTCGCTCGCCGTGGCGATTCCGGGGCAGAACGGGAAGAGCATCGCCTTCGCCTCGTCCACGACGACGGGGTCGAAGCCCGGCGCGACGCCAAACGCCGCGCCCGCCTTCTTCGCCGCGTGCAGCTGTTCGAGCGTGAGCAGCGTCCCCGCCCCCACGACGGCCTCGGGGACTTCGCGGCGGATCGCCGCGATCGCCCCCGCCGCCGCCTTCGTGCGGAACGTCACCTCAAGCACGTTCAGCCCGCCCTTCACGAGCGCCCGCGCCAACGGCACGGCCTGCTCTTCATTCTCAATCACGATGACCGGGATAATCCCAGCCCCCTTCAGCGTTTCAACTATGTCCATCATATGTTCAGTCCCTTTCGTAAGGCGGGGGTGAAACCCGCGCATTGAAATCGTCTTGCGTCCAGTTGCGGAAGTCGTGCTCCACGCACGCCAGGCGGTATTCGCGATACCCCTCCTGCCAAATCATCCACGCAATGAGCAACCGAATGAAGAAATAGCCGCCGATTGGAATCGGCCCGATGTGGCGGATGCCGACGAGCGGCAGAACGACGAGCAGAACCGCCGCGACCCTCCCGACAATCATCGCGATGTACGTCGCCCGAACCCGTGGGACGAAAAAGCACAGCGCGGAGCGGAAAATGCGCCCGCCGTCCATCGGCAGCGCCGGAAGGAAATTGAAGAGCGCGAGCGTCAGGTTCATCATCGAGACAAACCAGAGGACATTCCCAAGCCAGATGCTTTCGATGGGGGCGTAGAGGAGAAGGTAGGCGACGCCCGAAAGAACGAGCGAGACGAGCGGGCCCGCCAGAGCCGTCAGGAACTCCTGCCACGCCTTGCGCGGCAGGGCGATGAGCGAGGCGCAGCCGCCGAGCAGGGAAAGCGTAATATCCTGCGTACGATAGCCGAATGCACGGGCCGTGAGCGAATGTCCGAGTTCGTGCAGGACAATGGAGACGGCGAGCGCCAGCGCAATGGGAAGCCCATACGCCCCCGGCAGGTCAAACATGAACAGGATCAGGATGAATGCGAAGGAGATGTCGAGATAGATGGGAATCCCGAACAGTTCGCACAGTTTGTATTTCGACTTGAACATGCCCGTATTATACCAAACTTTTCGTGTTAGTTGTCCACTACCTGTAATGGGTTGTCGGTTGCGTGCGCGTGACTCCAGTATACTACAGGATACACAACTCATAACCCGCGAGTGTCGAGCGGGAAACTCGAAGCATGCCCTGCTCTGCGGAACGTTAGTGGGATTAACAGATTACAGGATTTCGGGGAACGGGCGGACGCGATGACCGCCTACTTCGGCGGGTACTCACACATTCGCAAGGGCCCGCTCGAACGACTGGTCGGACTGCTTCTTCACCGCGTCGAGGACGAGCGCG
>CAVDWI010000106.1:0-6790 GCA_963612485.1 Barnesiella intestinihominis | reverse complement strand
CCGCAGAGGAACGCCAAGCGCCGCCGCCGCCTTTTTCGCCGCGTCGGGCGAGAAGAACGGAGTCGAAAAGGTTATCGCCTCGACCTCCGCACCCGCATCTTGCAACACGCGGACGGCGAGCTGGCTATCCAGACCTCCGCTCATCAGGCTCAGACCCTTGCAACTCATCTATCTATCCTTTTCATTGAAGCGCGACTTCAGTCAAGGACTTTGCAGGTCGGGCCGGCGCCCGAATACGAGTCGAGTCCGCCCGAAACAACCGAATCGTCATCATCCGACGTGCGCTGCGCGACGGACTTGACCTTCGGGCGCTCCCCGAAGAGCACCGTGCCGAGCCGAATCCACGTTGCGCCTTCCTCGACGGCAACCTCGAAGTCGCCGCTCATTCCCATTGAAAGACGCGGCAAACCGACGTCGAGTTTTGCCTCAAGTTCGTCGCGCATTTCGCGCAGACGGCGAAAGTAAGGCCGCGCATCCTCCGAATTCTCCGAAAACGGAGCCATTGTCATTAATCCCTCAACGGTCAAGCGCGGGCAGTTCGCGAGGATATACCGCACGGTCGGCTCGGCTTCTTCCGGCTTCATGCCGCTCTTCGACTTCTCGCCCGAAACGTTCACTTCAAGGAGAATATGCGGTTGAAGTCCCATCTCGTCCGCAATCAAGTTGATGCGGCTGGCGAGTTTCGCCGAATCGACCGAGTGAATGAAGTCGAAGAGTTCGAGGGCGTGGCGAACCTTGTTTCCCTGTAGATGCCCAATCAGATGCCATGAAGATCCCGAAACGCTCGCAGGCTTCTTCCACGCCGCCTCCTGAACCTTGTTCTCGCCGACGATGCGCAGCCCAGCCTGCCAGGCCTCATTCACGACTTCCGCCCCGTGAGTTTTCGTGACGGCGACGATTTCGATCTCCGACGGGTCGCGTCCCGCCCGCGCACACGCGGCGGCTATGCGTCCTCGAACGCGCTCCAATATCGTTTGCAATTCTTCCATCTTCAATCCCCTTCCATTCAGTCCGTCAGACGTCAATCTTGATGATTTTCCGGATGATGAGCCACCCGACCGTAATCAGCAGGAGCATCACCGTAATTGAGATGAGCCCCGTCAGGCTGAAGAGGAAGGATGTCATCATGCCGGGCTTGATGATGAACATGAAAATCCCCAGCAGAATCGGCAGTATCGAGACGATGATTCCCTGAACGCGTCCCTGCGCCGTCATCGAGCGCACCTTTCGCTCAATCTTCTGACGCCCGCGAATCGTCTCGGAAATCTTGTCGAAAATCTCCGTCACGTTCCCGCCTGTCTTCCGGCTAATCAGAATCGCCGTTGTCACGAGCGTGAGGTCGTCCGAACCGACGCGCTCCGACATGGATTCGAGCGCATCCTCGAAACTCATGCCGATGCGCAGTTGCTGCTGGAAAATGAGAAACTCCTCGCACATCGGCTTGTCGCCGAGTTCGACGACGGAATCGAAAGCCTGCGAAAGCGAGAAGCCCGCCCGCAGGGCGTTGGACATTGTGGCGAGCGCTTCCGGCAACTGGGCGTTGAATTTCGTCCGCCGCCGGTTGTCGAGCCAGCGGGCGAGCGGCGACTGGCCGTTCTGCCACCCCGACTTGATGCGGATTCCCCCGACGAAATACCACGCGATTCCGCCAAGGGAAAGACCGAACAACGCCGCTATCAACCACGCCGTCACGACTTCTCCACGTTAACGTTTCCGGTGAAATCCGGGTCGAACATCTGCGGATCGACGCGGAGGCCGCGCCCCGCGAGCTGCTCGAAGAACGTCGGCATTGCGCCCGTCGCCCGGAATTCACCCATAATCCTCCCCTTCTCGCCAACGCCCGTCTGGTGGAACGAGAAGATGTCCTGCATTACAATCTGATTGCCCTCAAGTCCCGTCACTTCGGTAATGGCGACGACCTTGCGTGAACCGTCGGACATGCGCGACTCGTGGATGATGATGTCCACCGCGCTCGCTATCTGCTCGCGGATGGCACGGGACGGCAACTCCATGCCGCTCATCAGCACCATCGTCTCCAGTCGCGAAATCACATCACGCGGCGAATTGGCGTGGACGGTTGTCAGTGAGCCGTCATGCCCCGTGTTCATCGCCTGCAGCATGTCGAGCGCTTCGCCGCCGCGGCATTCGCCCACGATGATGCGGTCGGGGCGCATGCGAAGGCAGTTCTTCACCAGATCGCGAATCGTCACCGCGCCGCGCCCCTCGATGTTCGGCGGCCTCGCCTCCAGACGCACGACGTGCGGCTGCTGAAGGCGGAGTTCCGCCGCGTCCTCGACGGTGATGATGCGCTCGTCATGCGGAATGTAGCCCGAAAGGAGGTTGAGCAGCGTCGTCTTGCCCGACCCCGTGCCGCCCGCGACGATGATGTTCTTCCGCAGGAGGACGCAGAGTTTCATGAACTCCGCCGCGTTGTGCGTCCACGTGCCGAAGCGCACGAAGTCCTCCGGCGTCAGGGCCTTCTTCGAGAATTTGCGGATCGTAATCGTGGGACCGGAAAGTGCGAGCGGCGCAATGATCGCGTTGACGCGTGAGCCGTCCGAAAGCCGCGCATCCACATACGGCTGGGATTCGTCGATTCGCCGTCCAAGGGGGGCGACAATGCGCTCGATGACCGCCAGTACGCTCGCGTCATCTGTGAACTGGCAGTCGGAAAGGACGAGTTTTCCGTGGCGCTCGACGAACACCTTGTCGGGTCCGTTGACCATGATTTCGCTCACCGAATCGTCGGCGAGCAGTTCTTCGAGCGGACCGAGCCGCATGGCCTCGTTGAAGACGTCGTCCTCCAGCCGCACGGCGTCGATTCCCTCGGGAAGCCGTCCCTTAGCCACGACCTCGTCGATAATCTGCCGGATCTTCTTCCGCGCCGTCTCCTCAAGTCCTTCGCGATCGACGCCCTGCACGGTCAGGCGCTTCATGTCCATTCGCTTCAGGAGTTCGCGTTGGATCTGTTCCTGCACGTTCCGCCTGAGTTCCCGCAGGGGGTCGGGGGGCGGCAGTTCGTCCGCCGCGTCTGACGCCGAGACTGCCGCGCCTTCGGGTGAATCGGCATTCGTCCCGTCGTCCTCGGAATCGGACGGCGAATCTTCGCTGACGCGCAGCATGCTCTCGCCGATCTGGATGACCATGCCGCCGTTCAGCACAACGGGAGAATCCACCGCCTCGCCGTTCACATAGGTCCCGTTCGCCGAGTGCAAGTCTTCGAGAATCGCCTGCCCTTCCCTGACGGTCAGAATCGCGTGCCGCTCCGACACGTCCGGGAAGTCCAGCCGAACGCGGCAGTTCGGGCTGCGCCCGATGACGTAACTGCCGTCCGCCAGCTCGTGGCTCGTCCTGACTCCGTCAATCAACGTCGTCAACTGCATCAGCGGCCTCCCGTGTAGTTGCTCTGCTGGCGCTTCAGGTTCAGTTCCTCAATTTCGCTTCGGATCTTCTCGAAATCCACCTTCGGCAACTCGCGCTCATAGGTCGTGTCGTTGCGGTTGCGCAGGGTCAGCGTCAGCCGCCCCTTCATCTGTTCGGTGAACGCGAGCATTTCCGCCTCGCGCGGCGTGACCTCAAGCGTCACGGTCGAATAGCCCTGATTGAGACCGAGGCTCTCCGTGCGCGTTTTCGCCGTCGTCTGCCCCGTCGCCAGAACGAGCACGTTCTGGAGAATCGTACTCGTCACGACATCCCCCTTCCGCACGCGCCCGTCCTCGCTCGGGAACGTGAACGTGCCGATGACATCCACGTGGTCGTTCGGCTTCACCATCCCCGAGACGCTCGCCGCTCCCATGCAGTTGATTGAAATCGCCCTCATCTGCTTCTTGATGTCCGCCGAGAGTCCCTTCGCCGTCAATTCGCCGCCCTCGATGTCCGACCAGAAAAGGACGTCGCGCTTTGAATGCCCGATGAGAATCTTGCGTCCGACGACGGAGGTGAGGTCTTCCTCCAGCACGGCCTGCCCACGCATGCCGTAGGCCGGCACGGGAATCGAGCCGAGATCGCCCCGCGAAAGCACCGTGCCGCCGGGAATATCCCGCTTGAAGCAGAGCACCTGAAGCTGACCGCCGTAGCGGCGGCTGAGCGCGTCAATCCTCGCCTGGGCCTCGCGTTCGCACGAAACCACGTAGGCGCGTGTCAGGACGGCCGCGACGAGGCCGGCGACGAGACTTGCAATCAGGACGATCTTGCGCTTCATCAGAAGAGGCCTTTCACCTTGCCCGTTTCAACGTCCACGTCAATGCGCCGGTAGGCCGGCGAAGCCGAGGTTCCGGGCATGAGCTTGATTTCACCCGCCACGGGCACGACCAACCCCGCGCCCCGGTAGATGAGAACGTCGCGAATCGGCATCCGCCATCCCGTCGGCCGCCCGTGCAGACTGGGGTCGTGGGAGAGGGAGTATTGCGTTTTCGCCATGCAGATCGGCAATTTCGCCGTTTCGGGATTGGCTTGCAAAGCCTCCAGCTTCGCCAGCGCGGCGGGCTCGTAGTCCACCCCGTCGCCGCCGTAGACTTCCTTCACCTGTTTTTCGATGCGTTCCTTCAGCGGTTCGCCGAGGTCGCACAGGTAGTGGAAGTCATTCGGCGCCTCGCAGGCGCGGACGACCGCCTCGGCGAGTTCAACCGCCCCTTCTCCGCCCTTGAGCCAGTGATCGGAAACCGCGAACGTCGCACCCGCCGCCTCCGCCATCTTCCGCACGAGGTCGCGTTCGGCCGGTGTGTCGGTGTAAAACGCATTCAGGCAGACGACGGGCTGAACACCCGAACGGCGGATGATGTCGATGTGTGCGCGCAGGTTGTCGCACCCCTTCTCAACGAGTTCGAGGTTCTCCGTCGTGTAGACCGGGTCGAGCGGAAGTCCCGCCTTCACCGCCGGCGCCCCGCCGTGCGCCTTCAGTGCGCGGACGGTCGCCACGAGCACGACCGCGTCGGGCTTCAGCCCCGAACAGCGGCACTTGATGTTCCAGAACTTCTCGAAGCCCATGTCGCTCGCAAAGCCGCTTTCCGTCACCACATAGTCGGCGAGCGCACAGGCGAGACGGTCGGCGACCACGGAATTCTGCCCGATGGCGATGTTCGCGAAAGGCCCTGCGTGGACGAGCATCGGCTGACCCTCGATGGACTGCATCAGCGTCGGCTTGATGGCATTGACGAGCAACGCGCACATCGCGCCATCCACCTCGAGGTCCGCCGTCGTCACGGGCTTGCCCGACTTCGAGTAGGCGACGACGATCTTCGCGAGCCGCGCACGCAAGTCGGCGAGATCCGCGCTCATCGCGAGTATGGCCATCACCTCGGATGCCACGGAAATGTAGAACCCCGACGCACAGGTGAAGCCGTCGAGTTTGCCGCCGCGCCCGATTTCGATGTTGCGCAGACCCTGCGCGCAGAAGTCCATCGCCCAGCGGAACTGGATGCGGTCGGGATCGACATCGAGCCGCTTGAGGCCGCGTTCGGCGAGCCAGGCGTCGTCGTGGTTGCGCTCGTGCTGCATGCGCGAGTTGAGCGCAACCATGGCGAGGTTGTTCGCATTCGTCACCGCGTCCATGTCACCGGTCAGTCCGAGTGAAAGCGCCGTCAGGGGCACGACCTGGGCAAGCCCGCCGCCGGCGGCGGATCCCTTGATGTTGAACGTCGGTCCACCGGAAGGCTGGCGCACGCACCCCATCACCTTCTTGCCGAGTTTGCCAAGCCCCTCGACAAGACCGAGCGTCGTCGTCGTCTTGCCTTCGCCGAGCGCCGTCGGGGTAATCGCCGTCACGTCGATGTATTTGCCGCGCCGCCCCGCGCCAACGCGACGCAAGACCTTCGTCACATCGATCTTCGCGAGAACCTTTCCGTAGGGACTCCACTCCTCATCCAATAGCCCGAGTTCCCCCGCCAGTTCGGCGGCGGGCTTCAGCGTTTCCTCGGCAGCTTCGGCAATCTGCCAGTCCTTCATTTTGGTCGGATCAAGTTTCATGCCCGTATTATACCATAAATCGAACGCCAAACCGTCGTTCACCATTGCCGTCGCGGTTTTATGGTATAATAGCGGGCAAATGGAAAAGATAGCGGTGTTGATGGGCGGCACGTCGAACGAACGCGCCGTTTCCTTGGAAAGCGGCAGGAACATTGCCGCCGCGCTTGCTTCGCTCGGCAAGTACGAGGTCATCCCGGTTGACCTGACGAGCGACAGTCTCGACGGACTTCCCGACGGCGTGGACAGGGCCTACATCGCCCTTCACGGCGGCTGGGGCGAAGACGGCGGCGTTCAGTCCGCGCTCGATGCGCGGGGGATTCCCTATACGGGACCAGGAGCGCGCGCCTCGCAAATCGCGATGGACAAGGTGCGCACGAAGGAGGTCCTCGAGAAGTGCGGCGTTCCGACGGCGAAATGGGCGGTTGCCGAGCGCGGCGCGGTGCGCTCGCCCCTGCCCCTGCCCGTTGTCGTGAAGCCGCCGTGCGACGGTTCGTCGGTCGGCGTCACAAAAGTGACGGACGACGCGGAATGGTCCGCCGCGCTCGAAGCCGCGTTCGCATCGATGCGTCGCGGCGGAACGGACGCGCTCGTCGAGGCGTTCATCCCCGGACGCGAAATGACGGTCGGCGTGATTGACGGCGAAGCCCTGCCCGTCATCGAGATTGTCGCGCCGGGCGGCTGGTATGGCTATGACGAGAAATACAAGTCGAACGAAACGCGCTATCCCTTCCTTGAAGAACCCGAACTCGCGGCAAGGCTGCAGAAACTGGCGGTCGATGCCTACGCGGCGGTCGGCTGCCGCGGCGTGACCCGCGTCGACTTCCGC
>CAVDWI010000105.1:0-6830 GCA_963612485.1 Barnesiella intestinihominis | reverse complement strand
CCCAGTCGAGAAACCACGGGTAGCCCGCAATCACGGTCTTGAGGTCGTCGCGGCGTACGATGAAGAGATCGAGCGCACGGCGCATCGCTTCGCCAACCGAAAGTGTTTCGGGAACTTTCTCGCGGCACTTCTTCACCTTCGCCACCTTCCTGTCAGCCTTCGGCGGATTCATTTCGCCGCGCAGGACGACGCACTCGCCCTTCTTCAGGTCGGCGGAAATCCAGCCGGGACTGAAGAGGTCGCCCGAATCCCCCTGCCCGCGCTCCACCTCCTCAGGGTGGGGAACACCGTAAGTCCACTGCGGTTCGTGGTGGTAGACTCCGCCCTCGACCGTCATCACGAACGCGCCACCGTAGGGCGAGAACGCGAAGCCCTGCCGCCCGTCCGCCGCATCCAGCGCGGCACAATGCGCGGGAAACTCCTTCTCGGGCCCCGCATACGCCTTCGTCTTCTCGTGGAAACTGCGCCACTCGACGTCGGGACGGAACACGAGCCGCACCTGGTCGCCCACGTCGTCCGCACCCGCATCCGTGCGAGAAACCGCGAGCCGCGCCGCATTCACACCCGGCTCAAGGCTCAAATCGAACGAGAACGCCGTCGTGCGCCCCATGCCGCAGGGCACGCGGAAGTCCCACCGTGCAAAGCGACCCGCCGGATCCACCGCGACCTTCACGAGGCTACGCACGTCAATCTCGCGTACATATCCCTCGCGCTGAAGCCAGCACCGCGTCCGCGTCCAGAGGTTCACGCGATCAGACGGACAGGTCGGATTGGGATTCGCCGCGAGTAGCGCGTCATACTGGCTGCGAATTTCGCCCCATCCGAGGCGCACCTGACTCGCCGCACCCGCCCCGTTCGAGAGAACCGTGCGGTAGTCGGGGTGGCGGCGAACCTCGTCGCCCGTCAGCGTGAGCCGCACCTTCGCCGCGTCCGCCGGAGGCGGAATCAGGAAAGCGGAATCCGTGCGCGTCGAAGTCCCCGGCGTATAGACGACGAGCTGCAGGTGCAGGTGGCGGCAGCGTGTGCCGTCCCCCTCGTAGGCGGGTGCGACGAAAAAGGCGACGTTCGCCGCGTCCGACTTGCGGACTTGCGAGCGCAGGACGCGCAGCGTCCGCCCCGTCGCGGGATCGACGAGCCGCACGCGGAAGCGGAAGGGAGCGGAAACCTCGACCGTCTCGCCCGCCGGAACGCACACCTCGCGGCGTTCGTCACGCGGGAACACCCAGTGGAACGCGACGGACGCAGAGGAGGGCACGGACGGCTCTTCCGCCGCGAACGCGGCAATCGGTGCACGCGGGTTTTGCAGACAGAGCACCTCACCCGGCGCGAGTTCCACGGGTTGCGTCAGGCCGACCGTGCGATCCGTCAGCAGGTCGAAACCCTCATCCGCCGCGAAGGCGGCGCGATCCCAGTCGATGCGCGTTGCGTGGGCGGTATCGAGGTTCGCGAGAACGAGCACCGATTCGCCGCGCAGGACGGCGAGCGTGTTGCCGTCGCCCCGCGTGATGACGCGCAGATGGCTCGCGCCGCGAAAGGCGGGATGGCTCGCGAGCAGTCGGTTCAGCCGCGAGATGAGCGCGACCATATTCTCCTCCGCACCCCAGTTGAGCGCGTTCTTCCCGTGGACGTCGATTTTCTCGGTGCAATACCACTCCACGCCATTCGCAATGCCCCATGCGCCCTGCCAGCTCAGAAGCGCCGCGAGCTGGACGCGCAGCCGCGCATAGGCCGCCCCCTTCTTCGCCAGGCGGTCGTTGTCGTGCGTCTCGGCAAAGTGGACGAGCGCACCATACTTCTCCGACCGCGCTATCGCCTGGGGCAGATACCACTCGAACGCCCCACGGTCGTATGTCTGGAAGATTTCGGAATACGCCCAGTCGAGATTCGCCTCCGCGAGGAGCGCGTCCGTCACCTCGATTTGTCCGCCAAGTCCTTCGAGCATGAAGACGGTGTCGGGATATTCCTCGCGTACGCGCGCGACAATATATTCCCATGTCTTCAGCGGAATCATGTATCCCGCGTCGCAGCGGAAGCCGTCCACACCGTTGCGACACCAGAAGAGGAACACGTCCGCCATATACGCCCGCAGTTCGGGGTTCGCGTAGTCGAGCGCGACGAGATCCTTCCACTCCACGCCCCACGCGCCGGGCGAGATGAAGCGTCCGTCCGTGGCGCGGTGAAACCAGTCGGGGTGATGGGTCTGCAGGGTCGAGGCCCAGCCCGTGTGGTTCGCCGGCAAGTCCACGAGGAAAAGCCCCTGCCGGGCGTGCACGGCGTCAATGAGTTCCTTGAACTGGTCGAGCGGCGTCGCCCGCTCGTCGAACTCCGCCATCGCGGGATCGACCGAAAGGAAGTCGAGCGAAGCGAACGGACTGCCGTATTCGCCCATCACCGCGTAGGTCGTCGGCACGGGAAACGGCGGCAGCGTCTGGATCAGGCGAAAGCCCATCTCGTCCATAATCACGGGCAACCGCCGCACGATTTCGCGGAAACTCCCGAACTGACGCGGAAAGACGGTGTAGATTGAGTTGTTCCCGCGCGTCTCGGCGCTCTCGACCTTCACGTGCAGGTTGCGCCCCTCCGGCCATTCGGGCACATTCGAGCCTTCGGGGAAGAAACACGCCTTGCCCGAGAAGACGCCCACCTCGTCCAGTCGGAAATCCGCACGGAACTCGCCTGGGGCGATTTCGGCGAGCGGCAGATCCGTCCACGCCTTTGCGAGCGGCGTTTCGCCGCGTTCGGTCTCGGCGATGATTTCGCCGCGTCGGACGTGGGCGTGGCCGAGATTCGTGCGGAACGCCGCACGGCCCGCTCGCGGGCGGTCGAGTTTCAGCGTGACGGTCAGCGTATCGCCGCGCCACTTGAGTAGGAAAGATTCGGGACTTGGTGTCTGTGTCATATGAGAATATTATACCAAATGAAGCCTTCGAATACCGCCCGCACCCGCCGCCGTGCGGTTCGTGGCGCAGGCAACCCGCCCATCGCCTCAGGCGTCGGCAACGGACTGAACGGCGACGGTCAGGGCGTGGCTCTCGCCGGGCGCAAGCGTCTTCGCCGCGTTCGGCCAGTCCGTCACGGGTTCGAGGCAGACGAACTTCCTCCAGTCGTCCGCCGCGCAGTCCGCCGGACGCTGCTCCGCCCCCGGATTCCACACGACGGCGTTGTTGCCGCCGCTCGAAACGACGGCAACCGCCCGGTGCAGTCCGGGGTCGAGGAGGGCGAACTCGTGCTTCGGTTCGGGTTTCAGCGTGAAGACGTGATCGACAGACCGATCCAGCCTGAAACCGCCCGCCTGAACCCCGTGTTCGTCCACGCGGGCATCGACGAAGGGACAGCCCTCCAAGCCACGGATTTCCGTCGCGTCGCGGTCGCGCACGAGCAGATAGGGATGAAAGCCAGCCGAGAACGCGAACGCCTCCGCACCCGTGTTCTTCGTCGTCATCTTCAGGTTCAGTTTCATCGAGACGGAAATCTTCAACTCAAGGTCGAAGTCATGCGGCCAGAGCTGCCGCGTCTCCTCATCCGACTTCAGCCCGAGCGTGATCTCCGTCATGTCCTCGGAATAAACGCTGCCGCGCACGGCAAAGACGCAAACCCGTGCGAAGCCGTGGGCGGACATCCCCGGAATCGCACGTCGCCCGAACTGCGGCCAGCAGACGGGGATTCCCCCGTGGATCGTCTCGCCGCGATTGTAGTCGCGCTTCGCCGGGCGGAACAGGACGGGCGAATGACCCGTCGGACGGTAGGAAAGCACATTCCCGCCAAGAAGCGCGACCTCCGCAATACCGTACTTGTTTGACAGCACGACCTCGGGATAGCCCGCAAAACCATCGTGAAAGACGATGCGCCCAGGCGCACCATACCGACGATTCAACTCATTAATGTTCATCATGGCGGCAATTATACCATATTTTCAGTTTACTACCATTCCACTCATTTCAACAAGACCGCTCGCTCGGCGAACAACCTGATCCGGAATCCGTCTCGATTGTCCGTCTACAATTGACGCACGAAAACGAATGCCCTTCGCAGATTGCGCGAAACCGTGCAACATTTTCCTTGTCAGTCGGAAACTCCCGATGCGGACTTACCGACAACTTCCCGCAATGCGGACAGACGAGACAATCGTAGGCGGCGCATCCGCAAAAGAACCCAATCAGTCCGAGGATAACGAACAACGCTAAGAAGTCGGACTCCATCACTCAGCCTTTCCCATTCCCTTGCTTCTCATTTGATTGTAAGCGAGACTTGTCGCCTTGTGTCTGCTCGTAGATCCGCAAGAACTCCTTCATTTTGTGTGGAATCTTGTATTTTGGACGACGGGGCTTTCCCTTGCACGGACTGGGATAGTAGACCGACAGATAGGGTATCGTATCAGCGTTAATTTCGTAGACATCCATGCGGTTCACGTCAATTGCATATTTCATGCGAGAACCATAGGAAAGCAGCCTGTCGGTCTTGCCAAGTCGTTGATTCCACCACTTTGTCGTCACATAATCGTGGTCGGCATCACGATATGGCGTGAATTCAATGGCGACATACCAAAGTCGTCCGCGCTTCTCCAGCACGAGCAAGTCAACGCTTTCCTTCAAGTTGCCCTGAACGGACTTGTTCGCCGCGTCGGACTTGACATCGCCATAGAACCATTCGCCACAGGTGAAGCGCAAGTCGAAATCCAACTCGCCCTCGCCTTTTCTCGACCACCAAACCACATTCGGATTCGGGTGCGCCTGAAGATACTTCTTGAAATAGAACTCATAATACCACCCTTCCCATGCGCCTTGATTCATCCGCGTCTTGTCATTCGCCGCAATCATCTCCTTGTAGCAGTCGATCCCGACGAACCGCTTCGGCATTTCCTCGTACATTTTTCCGATGTAGGAAAGAATTTCGCGGTCTTTCCGCACGGAGTCCACGCCGCCCACTCCGCGAATGCCGTTAATATGCTCGACGAAATGCGCCCTGTCAAAGACCAGCAACTCATTGCCCGCACGGTCGATTCGCCGATACACGCCGTTCTTGACGGCATTCAGCAGGTCAATCGTGTGGATATGCGCGGCAGAGTTGTGCGTCGCCCTCCCGGCATACGTCGTTGAACTAAAGCAGACGAACAACGTGACTCCGCTCTTCCCGTCGGGATAGTAATGGTAGACCCCAAGCAAGACGGTTTCGATTCGCCCGTCGAGATTCTTGCGATAGAGTTCCGGAAAATCAGCACCGACCTGTATGCGCTTCTTGTCCGCCCCCCAGTCTCCGCCAAGATGATAGACATTGCGCGTATAAAAGCAAACGCCGCGACCCGCCGCGACCAAAGGCTTCAGCCAAGAACGGTGGTCATGCGCCTCACAATCAGGAAAGCAATCGCGCAGGAGATTGTGAATCTCGAGCGGAGAGAACTTCTGATCGGCATCCGTCTGAACAATCTTCCCGTCTGCGAGGATTTGGTCTATAACCTTGGGTGCGACACGGCATCCCGGCATGACGCGTCCATGCTCCGCCCACGAACCTGACTTGTATTTCCGTGCCATATCAAATCTACCTTCCTATGTGAGCGACGCTTCTTCACGGAAGAGGCGCACCGCGCACTGTCTGATTACCTCAACATTGACGGCGTTCCCGAATTGCTTGTACGCCTGATGCGCATTGCGGTTCGGAATGAACCGGTCGTCGAAACTCTGAAGCCGCGCCGCCTCGCGGACGGTCATCCGGCGATGAAGCGGTCCAATAATCGGAACCTGAACAATCGCCACAAGGGCGGGGGCGCAGTCGGGGCGCTTGATGCGAAGTCCCGAGGGGCGCACTTGAAGGAATGCGTCCCACGCGGAATCGACGGAAGTTCCGCATTGCCATTCCATCTTCCGCAATGTGGGAGTGAAGGAGCGCAGGTCATCATGCCGCCGCCACCATTCGTCGATGAACACCCTGTTGTTTTCGTAAAGCGCATTGTTCTTCAGAATGATCGAGCGTTTCCACTCCGGCATTTCCCCTTCGGGCGGCGGCGGAGTCTTGAACCAGTCGGCCCAAATTGGAAAGCCGATTACTTTCTCCTTAATGCCCTTGTGAAACTCGTCCCAAGCATCAATGACCTCGACCTCGTGCCGCGACAAACCGTAGACGGGATCGACGTTATCGGACTCATAAACCGTAGCCAGCGAACAGTCTCTCTTTGAATACGCTTCGGGCAAGGTGATTTCCAGCGGCTTGTCCGCGTGGTCAGGATCATAGACGCACAGCACGACCACGCGCTCGCGCAACTGCGGAATCCCAAACTGGTGCGGACTGACGATGAGGGGCTCTTGCGTCAGGCGATAGCCGAGCCGCATAAGATGGTCGCGAATCGTCCGCCAGGTGTTGCCGTGGTCGTGGGTGACGAGATTGCGGACGTTCTCAAGAATGACATACTTGGTCTTATGCCATTTCAGGATGCGCTCAATGTCAAAAAAGAGAGTGCCCTTTGTCTCGTCCGCGAAGCCAAGCCGTTTGCCCGCCTTCGAGAATGCCTGACAGGGGAATCCCGCGCACAGGACGTCGTGTTTCGGAATGCTCCGCTCGTCGATCTTCGTGATGTCCCCGGAAGGAATGATTCCGTAATTCTCCGCGTAGGTGTTTTGCGCCTCCTTGTCCCATTCACAGGCGAAGACACACTTGCCGCCAAGTCGGTGCATCGCCTGATGAAAGCCCCCGATGCCCGCGAAAAGGTCGATGAAGGTAAACTTCGGTTGCTTCGGCGGCGGGAACGGGCAAGTCGGACGCAGTAATTCTTTAAAAAACTCCATCTGCATGGGGTTGAAGGCACGGGCGGACTTCCACTTGCGGAAGTAAGGGCGCAG
>CAVDWI010000104.1:0-6998 GCA_963612485.1 Barnesiella intestinihominis | reverse complement strand
GCGCCCCGACATCCACTTCGGCAAGAAGGAGTCCGTGAAGGACACCGCCCGCGTGCTCGGGCGAATCTACGACGGCATCCTCTTCCGCGGGTTCTCGCAGCAGACGTGCGAGGAACTCGCGCGCTATTCGGGCGTCCCCGTGTGGAACGGCCTGACGGACGACTACCACCCGACGCAGATCCTCGCCGACCTGCTGACGGTGAAGGAGACCTTCGGCGACCTGAAGGACTGCACGATCGCCTACGTGGGCGACGGGCGGAACAACGTGGCGAACTCGCTGATGATGGGGTGCGCGAAGGCGGGCATCCGCTACATCTGCTGCACACCGAAGGAACTCTGGCCCGACGAGAATGTTCTCGCCGAGGCGGAGGAAGTCGCGAAGCGCAATGGTGTGGACATCCGCGTCTTCGACGACCCAGTGAAGGGCGTGAAGGGCGCGAACGTGCTCTACACCGACGTCTGGGTGTCGATGGGCGAGGAGGCGAAGACCGCCGAGCGCATCAAGATGCTCCGTCCCTACCAGATCAACATGGATCTTATGCGGGCGACGGGCAATCTCGACGGCAAGCTGATGTTCCTCCACTGCCTGCCCGCCTTCCACGATTTCAATACCGAAGTCACGAAGGAATCGGGTGCGCTCGAGGTGACGGACGAGGTGTTCGAGTCGAAATACTCGAAGGTCTTCGACGAATCCGAGAACCGGATGCACACGATCAAGGCGCTCTTCGTCTCGGCTCTCTGCGATCGCAAGACCATCTGAACGCACGGCTGACGGAACGATGACGAAGCTGGCGGAGAAGTGGAACCTGACGCGGGAGACGGTCGGAAAGGATTGTCTCTCGATTGTCATGCCGTTCTTCCGCCTGGCGGATTCCGTCGCGGGCAATCTGCACGAGGTCGCCGACCTCTTCGAGTCGCATGGCATCCCGACGGAACTCGTGCCCGTGGACGACGGGTCGGACGACGGCACGGACGAGATCCTGCGTTCGTTCGACGGCCGTGCCTACCGCTTCGTCACGGTTCGTCCCGTCGTCTGCCCGAAGAACGGCGGCAAGGGCGCGGCGCTTCGCGCCGGGTTCGCCGCATCGACGGGGCGGTTCGTGATGCTCCTCGACGGCGACCTCGACATCAATCCGAAACAGGCGCCGCTCTTCTTCGAATCGCTTGTGAAAAACCACGCCGACGTCGTGGTCGGGTCGAAACGCCATCCGCTTTCCGTCGTGCAGTATCCGTGGCATCGGCGGATTGTGAGTGCGGTCTACTTCGCGCTCGTTCGGCTTGCGGTGGGCTTGCCGATTACCGACACGCAGACGGGGATGAAGCTTTTCAAGCGCGACGTCCTCGGCGCCGCGCTCGACCGCATGCTCGTGAAGACCTATGCCTTCGACCTCGAACTCCTCTCGATTGCCGCGTCCCGTGGGGCGAAGATTGCCGAAGCCCCCGTCGTCATCCGCTTCGGCGCGAAGTTCGGGGCGCTCAAGCCGCGCACGGTCATTGAGATGGCGAAGGATTCGCTGGCCGTCTTCTACCGCCTCCGCATACTGAAGTATTACGCGAAGGCACTCGCGCCGCGTCGGCTTGACCACGAGCCGATGGTGTCGGTTGTGATTGCGTGTCCGGGCGGGAGTTGGATGCTGGACGAGTGCATTGCGGCGATCTTCGCCCAGAGTTATCCGAACTGGGAGTGCATCATCCTGCCAGACGAAGACGAGAAGATCTCCGTCCCCGAGTCGTCCGGCACGTTCCGCGTGATTCCGACGGGGAAGGTTCGCCCCGCCGAGAAGCGCAATCGCGGCATTTCGGCGGCGAGGGGCGAGATTATCGCGTTCATTGACGACGACGCCTATCCCGATTCTCATTGGCTGGAGTATGCGGTGAAGTATTTCTCCGAGCCTGACGTCGGCGCGGTTGGCGGTCCCGGCGTCACGCCCCCCGGCGACAGGAGCCTTGCCCGCATCGGCGGCCGTGTCTACGAGAACCCGCTCGTTTCGGGCAACTACCGCTACCGTTATCGGGCGGGCGGCGTCCGAAAGGATGTGGACGACTACCCAAGCTGCAACCTGTTCGTCCGCAAGGACTTGCTTGATCGAATCGGCGGCTACCGCACGGACTTCTGGCCGGGCGAGGATACGCTTCTCTGCAAGGACATTGTGGACAACTGGAAGCGGATTGTCTACGACCCGTGGGTCGTCGTCTATCATCATCGTCGTCCGCTCTTCCTGCCGCATCTGCGCCAGCTTGGGCGATATGCCTTTCATCGCGGCTATTTCTGCAAGCGGTATCCGTCCAATTCCCTGCATTTGAGTTATTTCGTGCCGACGCTGTTCGACCTCTATCTTGCCGCGCTCGCCGTCGGGTGGGCGTGCGGGGCGTGGTCGCCCTGCGGCTGGTCGTGGGGGCAGGCGGCGTTTGCGCCGCTGTGGGCGTATCTCGCCGCCGTCGCCGTGACGACGGTCAGCCTTCGTCCGCACGTCTGGCTGCTGACGGCGGCGGGCGTTGTCGCGACGCACGTATGGTACGGCGTCCGCTTCATTCAGGGGCTTCTCGCGCATCGCGCCCCCTGCGAGTTCATCGGCGGTGACCACGCCCAGGGGCATCGCCACAAATAAGGAAAAGGATTGTCAGATGAATAACTACCTCATTCCCGCTTGCTGGCTTGTCGCGGCGTATCTGATCGGCGGCATTCCCTTCGGCTACCTGATCGGACGCTTGCGCGGCGTTGACGTGCGGACGGTCGGCTCGAAGAACATCGGCGCGACGAACGTCTTCCGCACGGTTGGCAAGAAGTGGGGGTTTCTCGCATTCGTCTGCGACGTGCTGAAGGGGTTCGTCCCGACGCTCGCGGCGAAGACATGGGGCGGGCTCGGCTGGCTGCCGCTCGCCGTGGGCATCGCCTGCGTACTCGGTCACATGCTCACGCCCTACATGAAGTTCAGGGGCGGGAAGGGGGTCGCCACGGCGTTCGGCATGCTGATCGGACTGATTCCCGCGCTCGTCGGCGCGGCATTTCTCGTCTTCGCCGTTCTTTTTGCCGCGAGCCACTACATCTCGCTCGGCAGTTGCGGTGCGGCGGCGTTCCTCTGCGTGGCGATCTGGTTTCCCGTTCTCGACTCGTGCGGAAGGGCGAATCTGCCGCAGTGCATTCTCGTCACGCTGATTGCGGTTTTCGTCATCTGGAAGCACCGTGCCAACATCGGGCGGCTCATCCGCGGCACGGAGAACAAGATTTACCTGTTTGGTAAGGAAAAGAAGGAGAAACTGAAATGAACTCGGATCAGGTTAAACTCGGCAAGGAACACGCGCCGCACCGTTCGCTGATGTTCGCCTGCGGCATGAAGCGGGCGGACATGAAGAAGCCGTTCATCGGCATCTGCAACTCCTACGAGAGTTTCGTGCCGGGTCACTGCCACCTCAACAAGGTCGGGGCGTTCCTCAAGAAGTGCATCGAGGAAGCGGGCGGCGTCGCCATGGAGTTCAACACGATTGCCGTCTGCGACGGCATCGCGATGGGGCATTCGGGCATGAAGTATTCCCTGCCCTCACGCGAACTGATTGCCGATTCGGTGGAGACGGTCGCCCGCGCCCACTGCTTCGACGCGATGATTTGCGTGCCGAACTGCGACAAGATCGTCCCCGGCATGCTGATTGGTGCGCTTCGTGTCAACATTCCGACCATCTTCGCGTCGGGCGGTCCCATGGCCCCCGGCAAACATCCTGAGACGGGCAAGGATACCGACCTCAACTCCGTCTTCGAGGCGGTCGGTGCGGAATCCGTCGGCAAAATCAGCGCGAAGCAGCTCGAGCGCATTGAGGAGACGAGTTGCCCCGGCTGCGGAAGCTGTTCGGGGATGTTCACGGCGAACTCGATGAACTGCCTCTACGAGGCGCTCGGCCTCGCCCTGCCCGGCAACGGCACGGTACTCGCGGTCGATCCTCACCGCCAGGATCTCTACCGTGCGGCGGCGCGGCGGATTGTCGCGCTCGCGAAGAAGGGCGGTCCGCGTCCGAAGGATCTCGTCACCCGCGATTCGCTCGACAACGCCCTCACGCTCGACATGGCGATGGGCGGCTCGACGAACACGGTTCTCCACACGCTCGCCATCGCCCGCGAGGCGGGGGTGGACTACTCGCTGAAGCGGATGAACGAGGTCTCGGCGGCGACGCCCTACGTCTGCAAGGTCGCGCCGAGCGGACACTACCACGTGGTCGACGTGGACAACGCGGGCGGCATCATGGCCGTCCTGAAGCGCGTGTCGGGTTCGGCGTTCTTCCACCCCGACTGCCCGACCGTGAGCGGAAAGACGCTCGGTCAGCAGGTGAAGGCGGCGAAGATTAAGGATGACGACGTCATCCGCACGATTCCGAACGCCTATTCGCAGGATGGCGGACTTGCCGTGCTCTGGGGCAACCTCGCCGCGAAGGGTGCGGTCGTGAAGAAGGGCGGCGTTGCGCCGTCGATGATGAAGTTCACGGGCAAGGCGATTTGCTTCGATTCGCAGGAGGAGGCGTGCAAGGGCATCCTCGGCGGCAAGGTGAAGCCGGGTCACGTCGTCGTCATCCGCTATGAGGGCCCGAAGGGAGGCCCCGGTATGCAGGAAATGCTCGCGCCAACCTCGTATATCATCGGGCAGGGGCTCGGCGAATCCGTCGCGCTCATCACCGACGGACGCTTCTCCGGCGCGACCCACGGGGCTTGCGTCGGGCACGTCTCGCCCGAGGCGGCGGAAGGCGGTCTCATTGGACTTTTGAAAGACGGCGATTCGATTACGATTGACATCCCGAAGCGGTCGATTAAGGCCGACCTCTCGAAGGACGAGATTGCGAAGCGGGCGAAGAAGGCGAAGGCGTGGAAGCCGCGCATTCGCGGCGGCTGGCTCGAACGCTACGCCCACTTCGTCGGCAACGCCTCGACGGGGGCTTCGCTCAAGTCGGAGAACTGAACCCGTCCATTGCGCCTTTCGCCTGAATTTCGGCGAAAGGCGCGGGGGGCTTGAATGGAAACCGCGCATTTGGTACAATTCCCAACAATGAAAGTTAAGGTGTCATCAGAGATTGAGGTGCTGCAGGAAATCACGTCCGCCGTCGTGCGCGAGCGGAACGTGCGTCTTCTGCTGAATGAGGTTCTTGAAATCCTCGAGCGGAGCATGGGCATGCTGCGCGGCACGTTCACCCTTCTGGAAGGGGACGTGCTGCGGATTGAGGCTTCGATGAAGAGCCTGAACGCCGAGGAACGGGCGTTGGGACGGTATCACATCGGCGAGGGCATCACGGGACTCGTCGCGAAGACGGGTCGCGCCGAAGTTGTGCCCGACGTGCGCAAGGATCGCCGCTTCCTGAATCGGACGAAGGCGCGCGACGAGGACGAGGCCCTTTCGTTCATCTGCGTGCCGCTCGTCCATCTCGGGCAGGTCATCGGGACGCTTTCGGTCGACCGGGAAATCAAGGAGGAGCCGGGGGCGCTTGCGAAAGACGTCGCCCTGCTGGAGATCATTGCGAACATCACGGCGGAGGCGGCGGCGGTCTGCCGCGAGGAGTGCGCCGAGCACGAGGCGCTCGTCGAGGAAAACCGCAAGCTCCGCAACATGCTTTCGGACCATCCGGGGCGGCTCATCGGCAACTGCCGCGAGATGCTGGCGGTCTACGAGCAGATCCGGCAGGTCGCGCCGAGCGAGGCGACCGTTCTCATTCGCGGCGCGAGCGGAACGGGCAAGGAACTCGTGGCGCGGGCGATTCAGGGGCTTTCCGAGCGCAAGGACAAGCCGTTCGTGGTGCTGAACTGCGCCGCGCTTCCCGAGGCGCTCGTCGAGTCCGAACTCTTCGGGCACGAGAAGGGCGCGTTCACCGATGCCCGCGAACGCCGCATCGGCCGCGCCGAGGCGGCGAACGGCGGCACGCTCTTCCTCGATGAAATCGGCGACCTGACGATTCCCGTCCAGGTGAAGTTGCTCCGTTTCCTGCAGGAGCGCACGTTCTCGCGTGTCGGGTCGAACGAGGAACTGCGCAGCGACGTGCGCTTCATTGCCGCGACGAGCCGCAACCTCGAGGACCTGATGGCGAAGAAACTCTTCCGCGAAGACCTCTACTACCGTCTTTCCGTCTTCCCGATTGCGATGCCGGACCTTTCGCAGCGTTCGGGGGATGTCGTACTTCTGGCGCAACACTTCCTCTCGAAGATGAGCGTGAAGTACGGGAAGGACGTCTCGCGCATCTCCTCGCCGGCGATCAACATGCTTCAGGCCTATTCGTGGCCGGGGAACGTGCGCGAACTCGAGAACTGCATCGAGCGGGCCGTGCTGACGGCGAAGGACGACTGCATCCACAGCTACAACCTGCCGCCCGCCCTTCAGTGCGAGGAGTTCGCCGAAGACCCGTTCCGCCCCGACGTCACCATGACGCTGGATGAGCAGCTCGCCGTCGTCGAGAAGCGGATTCTCGAGGCCGCCCTCAAGCGGCACAACGGCAACCGTTCCGCCGCAGGGCGCGAACTCGGCGTTTCGCCGCGCATGATGAACTATCGGCTCAACAAGGCGGGGATCAATTGAAAGTCTGGCGGGGCGAGGCGGCGCTTCTCCTGGCCGTCGTCATCAACAGTTTCGGCGTCGTGCTGATGCTCTATTCGGGCTCGGGTATCTCCGCCATCTCCAGTGTGCCGTATGCCTTCTCGGACGTGTTCCCCACGCTCTCGCTCGGAACGTGGACGTACCTCTTTCAGGGTCTGCTCGTGTTCAGCCTGATGGTGATGCGCCGCCGCTTCGTGGTGCCGTATCTCGGCAGTTTCGTGGTTGGTTTCGTCTTCGGGGAGTTCATCGACCTCCACGAACTCTGGGTTGGCATTTTGCCGACGGCATTTTGCTGGCGGGTTCTCTATTTCGTCATCAGTTACCTGCTCATCACCTTCGGCATCGTCCTTTCCAACCGCTGCCGTCTGCCCATCATCCCGACCGACCTCTTCCCTCGTGAGGTGTCGCACATCTATGGCGTGGGCTATCCGACGGTCA
>CAVDWI010000103.1:0-7106 GCA_963612485.1 Barnesiella intestinihominis | reverse complement strand
TCATCATCATCGGCGCGCTCGGCTTCGTCTGGATGGGCTTCTGGCAGTTCCTCTACAAGAAGCCGTCCGAGAACCCGCGCGTCAACGCGGCGGAGCTGGCGTATATCGAGGGAGAGGGGAATGGGGAACGGGGAACGGGGAATGGGGCTTCGGGCGGCCCCGCGCCCCTGCCCAAGGAGAAGGGCATTTCCTATCTCAAGGCCTTCTCGCTTCGCCAGACCTGGTCGCTCATCCTCGGGCGGGTGCTGACGGACGGCGTGTGGTGGTTCTTCCTCTTCTGGACGCCGGGCTACCTCTCCGACCAGTTCGGCTACCGGAGCGACTCGGGCATGGGCATGGCGCTCATCGTCACGCTCTACGCCATCGTCACCTTCGTCTCGATCTATCTCTGCAAACTGCCGACGTGGTTCGTCGACCGCCGGGGGATGAACCCCTACGAGGGACGGATGATCGCGATGTTCATCTTCGCGTGCTTCCCGCTGCTCGCGCTCGGGGCGCAGCCGCTCGGGGCCTACAGCGCGTGGTGGCCGGCGATCCTGATCGGTCTTGCGTGCGCGGGACACCAGGCGTGGAGCGCGAACGTCTACTCCGTCGTCGGAGACATGTTCCCGAAGTCGTCCATCGCGACGCTGACGGGCATCGCGCAGTGCGCGGCGGGGCTGGGCAGTTTCACGGTCAACCTCGGCGCGGGGCGGCTCTTCACCTACGCGGCGGAACAGGGCGAGGCGTTCGCCTTCGCCGGGTATACGGGCAAGCCCGCCGGGTACATGATCGTCTTCTGCTACTGCGCGGTGGCGTATGTCATCGGCTGGACGTGCATGAAGGCGCTCGTGCCGCACTACAAGAAAGTCGAATGCTAATCCTCAACAACAAGGAACGAAAACATGAAGCAAGGCTGGAGATGGTATGGTGAGAACGACGCGATTTCCCTCAAGGAAATCCGTCAGGCGGGCGTGACGGACGTCGTCGCGGCGCTTTACGGGCGCAAGCCCGGCGAAGTGTGGCCCGTGAAGGAAATCAAGGCCCTCGCCGACAAGGTGAAGGCGGCGGGCATGACGTGGAGCGTCGTCGAGTCCGTCCCCGTACACGAGGACGTCAAGCGGCGTTCGGGCGACTACCGCGTCTACGTCGAGAACTACAAGCAGACGCTTCGCAATCTCGCGAAATGCGGCATCCGGACGGTCTGCTACAACTTCATGCCGATCCTCGACTGGACGCGGAGCGACCTCGCCTACGAACTGCCCGACGGCTCGACCTGCCTCGGCTACAACGAATACGAAGTCGCCGCGTTCGACCTCTACTCGCTGAAGCGTCCCGGAGCGGAGAAGGACTATGACGCGAAGACGAAGGCGCGGGCGAAGAAACTCTGGGCGGCCTACAAGCCCGCCCAGCGCAAGCGCGTCGAGAAGTCCATCCTCACGGGACTGCCCGGCACGGTGGACGACCTGACGCCGCGCGAGTTCCTGAAGCAGCTCAAGACCTACGCGGGCATCGGCGACCGCGAACTGCGCGAGAACATGTATGCCTTCCTCAACGAGATTACCCCCGTTCTTGAGGAGTGCAACGTCGATATGTGCATCCATCCCGACGACCCGCCGCACCCGATCTTCGGCCTGCCGCGCATCCTCTCGACGGCGGCGGACATCCGTGAGATGATGAAGAGGTGTCCCTCGAAACACGTCGGGCTGACGCTCTGTACGGGTTCGCTCGGCGGTTCGCTCGCGAACGACGAAGTCGCCATCTTCAAGGAGTTCGCCAAGAGGATCTTCTTCTGCCACTTCCGCAACCTCGAATACGAGGAGGAGGGGGTCTTCCACGAGTCGCACTGCCACCTCGTCGGCAAGACCGACCTCCCCGCGCTGATGCTCGCGCTCCTGAAGGAGGAGAAACGGCGCGGCGAAGGCATCGTCGTCCGGCCCGACCACGGGCGGCTGATGGAAATCGACAAGGGGCGCAAATGCTACTGCGGCTACTCCTACGGCGGGCGGCTCGTCGGCCTCGCCGAACTGCGCGGTCTTGAAATCGGGCTCAAGTATGCCTATCCGTCCCTTCAGAAAGGAGCAAATAAATGAAATCGAAACCATTCATCAACGACGACTTCCTGCTGACAACCCGCACGGCGCGTGAACTCTACCACGGCTATGCGGAGAAGATGCCGATCATCGACTACCACTGCCACTTGCCGCCGAAGGAGATTGCGGAGGACAAGCGGTGGGACGACATCGCCGAAGTCTGGCTCGGCGGCGACCACTACAAGTGGCGGCAGATGCGCTCGAACGGCGTGGACGAGCGGTTCATGACGGGCGACGCACCGTGGCACGACAAGTTCGTCAAGTTCGCCGAGACGATGGAACGCCTCGTCGGCAACCCCCTCTTCGACTGGTCGCACCTCGAACTCGCCCGCTATTTCGGCGTGACGGAACGTCTGTCGGGTGCGAGCGCGGAACGCATCTGGAAGGCCTGCAACCGCAAACTCGCGGGGAAGGGATTCTCGGCGCGGGGGCTGATGAAGAAGTCGAACGTGAAGGTCGTTGCCACGACCGACGACCCGACCGACACGCTCGAACACCATCTCGCAATCGCCGCGAAGCCGTTCGCGACGCGCATCCTACCCGCGTGGCGTCCCGACAAGGCATCGAAAATCGACGAAACTGCCGCGTGGAACGAATGGATGGACAGGCTCTCCGCTGCGGCGGAAATGCCCGTGAAGTCGTGGGACGACTACCTCTCCGCCATGGCGAAGCGGCACGACTTCTTCGCGAGCGTTGGGTGCGTGATTTCCGACTACGGCATAACGGAGGTCTTCGCCGTGTCCTACACCGAGGCCGACGTCAGGCGCATCTTCAGGAAGGCTCGCGGCGGAAAGCGTCCGACGGCGGAGGAAGCGCGGCAGTTCAAGAGCGCGTGGCTCTACGAGGGGCTGAAGGCGGATGCCGCCGCCAACTGGACGGCGCAAATCCACTGCAACTGTCTGCGGAACCTCAACTCCGCCATGTTCGAGAAACTCGGACCCGACACGGGCTTCGACTGCATCGGCGAGTGGAATGTCAACGAGTCGCTGGCGCGGCTCTTCGACCGACTCGATCGAACGGACAGCCTGCCGCGCACGATCCTCTACTCGCTCAATCCGAAGGACACCGAGATGCTCGCCACGCTCATGGGCTGCTTTCAGAAGGGACCCGCGCGCGGCAAGATCCAGCTCGGCGCGGCGTGGTGGTTTCTCGACCAGAAGGACGGCATGCGCAAGCAACTGGAGGCACTCGCGGCGCTCGGCTGTCTCGGGAACTTCGTCGGAATGCTCACGGATTCGCGCTCCTTCCTCAGTTATACGCGGCACGAATACTTCCGACGGCTTCTCTGCCAGAAGTTCGGCGCGGAAGTCGAGCGCGGCGAACTGCCGAACGACGTGAAGTGGCTCGGCGGCATTGTCCAGGACATCAGCTACAACAACGCGAACCGGTATTTCTTCCAGGCGTGATTGTGGAATAACATCCTTCCGTCAGGCATTCCCCGTGTCCTGACAATTCCCCGCCCGGCGTTGTTTCCGGGCGGGGGTGTTTTTGCTTCCCGCAGTAGCCCCATTACCGCGCCGTCATTGCCGAGCGGATGGTCGAGACCTGCCGGCTTCAGGAGGCGATTGAGGCGTGATAACTCTGGAGCGAGCGGACTTCGCCCTTGCCGTTCATCGCGGCGGCGATGCCCTCCGCTGCGGCCTGTGCGGCGGCAATGGTCGTCAGGTAGGGGACTTTATACTTGATCGCCGCCTGACGGATGCGGCAGTCGTCCGCCCGCGCATCGCGGCGACCCGACGGCGTGTTGACGATGAGTTTCACCTCGCGGTTCTTGATCGCGTCCAGCACGTCGGGACGCCCCTCGCCAATCTTGGCGATGACGCGCCCGTCCACGCCGTTTTCCTTCAGGAAGGCAATCGTGCCTTCCGTGCCGACGATCTCGAAGCCGAGTTTCGTGAAGTTCTTCACCGCCGCGATGGCGTCCGCGACCTTGTCGCTCAGCGAAACGAGCACCTCGCCCTTCTCGGTCGGAAGCGGCGAACCCGCCGCCTCCTGCGACTTGTAGTAGGCGAGACCGAACGTCTCCGCAAGCCCCAGCACCTCGCCCGTCGAGCGCATTTCAGGCCCGAGCACGGGATCGACCTCCGGGAACTTCTCGAAGGGCAGAACCGCCTCCTTCACGCCGAAGTAGGGTATCACGTGGCGGCGGTCGAGTCCGAGGGACTTCACCGTCTCGCCGAGCATCAGCCGCGTCGCAATCCGCGCCATCTGGATGCCCGCCACCTTCGAGACGAGCGGGACGGTGCGGGAGGCGCGGGGGTTCGCCTCAATCACGTAGACCTTGCCGTTCTCAATCGCGAACTGCATGTTCATGAGGCCGACGACCTTCAGTTCCTGCGCAATCTTCCGCGTGTAGTCGAGAATCGTTGCGCGGTTCTCCTCCGGGATGCCCGCCGGGGGCAGCACGCAGGCGGAGTCGCCCGAATGGATGCCCGCAAGTTCGATGTGCTGCATGATCGCCGGAATGAACACGTCCGAGCCGTCCGAAAGCGCGTCCGCCTCGCATTCGAGCGCGTGGCAGAGGAAGCGGTCGAGGTAGAGCGGGCGGTCGGGCGTGACGCCGACGGCCTTCGCCACGTATTCGCGCAGCATCACCTCGTCGTAAATCACCTCCATGCCGCGTCCGCCGAGGACGAAGCTCGGGCGGATGATGAGCGGATAGCCGAGCTTCGCCGCGCAGTCGAGCGCACCGTCGAGGTCGCTCGCCATCATCGACTCCGGCATCGGGATGCCGAGTTTCGTCATGATGGAGTGGAAGAGGTCGCGGTCTTCCGCGTCGTCAATCGAATCGACCGACGTGCCGAGGATGCGGCAGCCCGCCTCCTGCAAGCCGCGCGCGATGTTGAGCGGCGTCTGCCCGCCGAACTGCACGATGATGCCCTCGGGCTTCTCGTTCTCGTAGATCTGAAGCACGTCCTCCACCGTCACCGGCTCGAAGTAGAGCTTGTCGGAGGTGTCGTAGTCCGTCGAAACCGTCTCGGGGTTGCAGTTGACGATGATCGTCTCGTAGCCCATCTCGCGCATCGCCATCGCCGCGTGACAGCAGCAGTAGTCGAACTCGATGCCCTGACCGATGCGGTTCGGCCCGCCGCCGAGAATCATCACCTTCTTCCGGTTGTCGGATACGGGGACTTCGTTCGCCTTGCCGTTGTAGGAGGAATAGTAGTAGGCCTGGTTCTCCACGCCCGAAACGGGCACCTTGTGCCACGTCTCGACGCACCCGATGCCCGTGCGCTGGGCGCGGATGTCCTTCTCGGCGACGCCGAGGAGCTGGGCGAGATACTTGTCGGAGAAGCCGTCCTTCTTCGCCTGCACGAGCTGGTCGTTCGGCAGGAAGCCGCCCTTGTGCAGAAGGATCTGTTCCTCCTCCTGCACGAGTTCGCGCATCTGTTCGACGAAATAGCCCTTCACGCCCGTGCGAACGAAGATCTGCTCGTCCGTCGCGCCCTTGCGCAGCGCCTCATACATCTGGAAGTGCCGTTCGGAGTTCGGTACGGCGAGGAGTTTCAGGAGTTCGTCGAGGCTCTTCTCGTGGAAGTCCTTCACGAAGCCAAGACCCGCACGGCCGCGCTCGAGTGCGCGAATCGCCTTCTGGAACGTCTCCTTGTAGGTCTTGCCGATGGACATCACTTCGCCGACGGCCTTCATCTGCGTGCCGAGACGGTCTTCGACGCCCCTGAACTTCTCGAACGCCCAGCGGG
This sequence comes from Barnesiella intestinihominis, assembly GCA_963612485.1. Classification (GTDB taxonomy): domain Bacteria; phylum Verrucomicrobiota; class Kiritimatiellia; order RFP12; family UBA1067; genus UBA1067. The sequence goes on along the minus strand of CAVDWI010000103.1, from coordinate 1,333 downwards.
AGAACTTGAGCACGACGTAGTCCCCCGACGGCGTATACTTCTCGAGCGTTCCGTCGCGCCAGTAGGGGATCTCGTCCAGCGTCAGTCCCGCCGCGAGTTTCGCCGAGACGAGCGCGATGGGGAAGCCCGTCGCCTTCGAGGCGAGCGCGGAGGAGCGGCTCGTGCGTGGGTTGATCTCGATGATGACGACGCGCCCGGTCTTCGGGTCGTGCGCGAACTGCACGTTCGTCCCGCCGATGACGCCGATTGCCTCAACGATGCGGAACGCCATCTCCTGAAGACGCTTCTCGAGATCCTTGGAAATCGTGAGGAACGGCGCGGCGCAGAAGCTGTCGCCCGTATGCACGCCGACCGCGTCGATGTTCTCGATGAAGCAGACGGCGATCATCTGGTTCTTCGCGTCGCGGACGACCTCGACCTCCAGTTCCTCCCAGTTGAGGATCGACTCCTCGATGAGGCACTGGTGCGTGAGCGAGGCGTCGAGTCCGCGCGCACAAATCGTGCGCAGTTCCTCGACGTTGTAGCAGAAGCCGCCGCCCGCGCCGCCCATCGTGTAGGCCGGGCGCACCACCACGGGGTAGCCGATCTCCTTCTCCACGAGCTCGACCGCCGCCTCCACCGAATGCACGATTCCCGAACGCGGCGTCTCGATGCCGAGCTGGCGCATCGTCTCCTTGAACACCTCGCGGTCTTCGCCGCGCTCGATTGCGTCGAGATTCACGCCGATGACCTTCACGCCATACTTGTCGAGCACACCCTTTTTCGCGAGTTCCATCGAGAGGTTCAGCCCCGTCTGCCCGCCGAGGTTGGGGAGGATCGCGTCGGGACGCTCCTTCGCGATGATCTGCTCGAGCCGCGTCTCGTTCAGCGGCTCGATGTAGGTCGCGTCCGCCATCACGGGGTCGGTCATGATTGTCGCCGGGTTCGAGTTGACGAGCACGACCTTGTAGCCGCAGGCGCGGAGCGCCTTGCAGGCCTGTGTGCCGGAATAGTCGAATTCGCACGCCTGCCCGATGACAATCGGACCCGAGCCGATGATAAGAACCTTGTTCACGTCTGTACGCTTCATTGTCGCAAAACCTCACGCTTTCAGCGGCGGCATCCATTGCCGCGCGTCGGGCGGATATTATACCAAAAATGTTGGTTCCCCCGTGCCGTCGCTTTCCGTCGCTGTTGCTGGAGAGCGCGGCATTTGACGCGGTTGCGCCGTTTTTGATAGAATCTGCGGCAAATGAGGGGTTTGTTCGCGAGAGTCGTGACGGTTGCGCTGCGCGGGGGCGTGGCGGCGTTCGCGCTCGCCCTCTGCATCCACGGCTCGACGAAGCGGGCGGCG
>CAVDWI010000102.1:0-7106 GCA_963612485.1 Barnesiella intestinihominis | reverse complement strand
ACCGTCACGACTCTCGCGAACAAACCCCTCATTTGCCGCAGATTCTACCAAAAACGGCGCAACCGCGTCAAATGCCGCGCCTCTCGTGCAACCCCCGCCCTCTCCCGATTCTCCCGATCACCACGGCAAAAACACCCACTCTTCAGATCTGTGAGAATCGGTGAAATCCGTGGCGAAAAACACAACTCATAAGGCTTCCTGTTAATCCTGTTCATCCTGTCAAAACAACCCGAAAAGAAACATGGAAGATAACCATCAAAAAGGGCGGAAGAACCGACCAAAACGGGCGGATATGCGGAAGGCAACGGGCGCGGCTCGGCATCGGGACGGGAAACCAGCGCGGTGGTTTGTGAAAACCACTGCGGTAGTTTTACAAAAGTACTGCGGTACTTTTTGCAAACCACTGCGGTGGTTTCCCGTTCTGATGGGCATCTCCGCCCGTTCTTAAGCCCATCGCCGCCCGTTCTGATGGGCATCAACGGAGGTTTTGATGCGCATCGGAGCAACTTTTGGTGCGCATCGGAGCAACTTTTGGTGCGCACCAAAAGTACAAATGGTGCGCACCAACGATTAGAATTATTTTGTAAATTGGGCTATTTTGGATTACACGAACCGTACAAATCGTGCAATATCGGGGAAATGACGGTATTTTGGCACGGATTATGCTTTATCCTCCGAGGAACAAGGAATTCGACTTATGGAAAGCGAACAGCACCAGCGGGGCCTGTATGACCCCTCATTTGAACACGACGCCTGCGGCGTCGGTCTCGTTGCCAATCTTGAAAATGTCCCTTCGCGGGCAGTTATTGAGGGCGGGCTGACCGTCCTCAAGCGGCTGATGCACCGTGGTGCGACGGGCAACGACCCCGAAACGGGCGATGGCGCAGGGTTGCTCCTGCAGATTCCCGACGTCTTCTTCCACAAGATTCTGCCCACGCTTCCGCCGAAGGGAAAATACGCAATTGCGATGATTTTCGGCGGTTTGGGTGAAGAATCGGCGCTTGAAGCCGTCGCCAAGGCGAACGGCGCGGCGGTTCTCGGCTGGCGCGACGTGCCGACGGACGCGAACGCCATCGGCAAGACCGCCCGCGAGACGATGCCGAAAATCCGTCAACTCTTCCTCGGCTGCGGTGACGAACGCAAACTCTACGTCATCCGCCGCGAGATGGAGAAAACGCTCGAAAACGGCTACATTTGCTCACTTTCCTCGCGCACGATCGTCTATAAGGGACTCTTGCTCGCCCCGCAGGTCGAGCGGTTCTACCCCGACCTGGCGGATGCGGACTTCACCTCCGCCCTCGCGCTCGTGCACCAGCGGTATTCGACTAACACCTTCCCGACGTGGAATCTCGCCCACCCCTTCCGCATGCTCGCCCACAACGGCGAAATCAACACGCTCAAGGGCAACCTGAACGCCCTGCGGGCGCGTGAGCAGTCCTTCGCGTCACCCGCCTTCGGTGCGGACATGGCGAAACTCCTGCCGGTCGTGCGCGAGGGGCAGTCCGACTCCGCGTCGCTCGACAACGTGTTCGAGTTGCTCGTCGCGGCGGGACGCGACCCCGCCCACGCGATGCTGATGCTGATGCCGCAGGCGTGGGGCGCGAAATATCACATGGGTCACGACGTGCGCGGTTTCTACGAATACCACTCCGCCCTGATGGAACCGTGGGACGGGCCGGCCGCCGTCGCCTTCACCGACGGCATCACCGCCGGCGCCGCGCTCGACCGCAACGGACTGCGCCCCGCACGGTGGACGCTGACGAAGGACAACCTTTTCATCCTCGCTTCCGAAACGGGCGTCGTGGACATCCCGCCGGACGAAATCCTGCGCTGCGGGCGGCTCAAGCCCGGCTCGATGGTCTATCTCGACCTGCCGAACCACCGACTGCTCGAGGATGCCGAGATCAAGACGCGCTATGCGCGGCGCAAACCCTACCGCCGCTGGGTGGAGGAGAACCGCATTTCCATTCAGGGACTCTTCACCGAAATCGTCCCGTCGGGCGTACCGAGCGACCTCACCGCCCGACAGCGGCAGTTCGGCTACACCGACGAAGACATCGAACTCATTCTCGCGCCGATGGCGAAGACCGGCAAGGAACCCGTCGGCTCGATGGGCAACGACGCCGCGCTCGCCTGTCTCTCCGACCGGCGGCGGACGCTCTTCGACTACTTCCACCAGCTCTTCGCCCAGGTGACGAACCCGCCGATCGACCCGATTCGCGAGGAACTCGTGATGTCGCTGATGACCTACATCGGCAATCTCGGCAACGTGCTGGAAGAAACCCCCGAACACGCCCGCCTCATCAAACTCCGCCGCCCCGTGCTGACGGAAGACGAACTCGTGCGCATCGAAAAGGCGGACGAGAACCGCTTCCCCGTGAAGACGCTGCCGACCTTCTTCGACGGCAGCCTTGAAGTCGCGCTCGGGCGGCTCGCGTCCGACGCGGTGTCCGCCGTGGGGAGCGGGGCGCGAATCATCGTCCTTTCCGACAAGCCGGAACTGAACCCCGGCAACCTGCCCGCGCTGCCCTCGCTCATGGCGGTCGCCGCCGTGAACCGTGCGCTTGTCGCGGCGGGTCTGCGTCCCTCCGTCGGGCTGGTCGCGCAGACGGGCGAAGCGCGTGAAGTGCACCACTTCGCCGTCCTGCTCGGCTACGGCGCGACGGCGGTGAACCCCTATCTCGCGCTCGAGACCGTCTCCGCGCTCTGTCCGAACGACGCGGTCGCGGCGGCCTCGAACTACATCAAGGCCGTCAGCAAGGGACTGCTCAAGATCATGTCGAAGATGGGCATCTCGACTTTGCGGAGTTACCGCAGTGCGCAGATGTTCGAGGCGGTGGGGCTCTCGAAGGAAGTCATCGACGCCTGCTTCCCCGGCACGCCCTCGCGCGTGGGCGGACGCGGCTTCCGCGAAATCGAGGCCGCCCTGCGCCGCGACGCCGAAGCCGCCGCGACGCCGTCCACCCTGCTGGAGGCGGGCGGACAATACCGCTTCCGCAAGGACGCGGAAGAGCACCTCTGGACGCCGCAGACCGTGACCGCCTTCCGTCTCGCCGTGCGCGGCAATGACGCGGCGAAGTTCGCGGAATATTCCGCCGCGATCGACGATCAGTCGCGGCGGAGCTGCACCCTGCGCGGGCTTCTCACCTTCAAGCCGACGGCGGGCATTCCGCTGGACGAGGTGGAGAGCGTCGAGGACATCATGCGCCACTTCGTGGGCGGCGCGATGAGTCTCGGCTCGCTCTCCCCGGAAGCGCACGAGGCGATTGCCCGCGCCTTCAACTCCATCGGCTCGATGTCCAACTCGGGCGAGGGCGGCGAAAACGCGGAACGCTTCGGCACGGACGCGAACTGCGGCATCAAGCAGGTCGCCTCGGGACGCTTTGGCGTGACGATCGAATACCTCCGCAACGCGAAGGACATCCAGATCAAGCTCGCCCAGGGCGCGAAGCCGGGCGAAGGAGGTCAGCTCCCCGCCCACAAGGTGAACGAGTTCGTCGCGAAACTGCGCCATGCGCGGCCCGGCACGACCCTCATCTCGCCGCCGCCGCACCACGACATCTACTCGATTGAGGATCTCGCCCAACTCATCTACGACCTGCGGTGCGCGAACCCGAAGGCGCGCATCTCCGTCAAACTCGTCTCGGAGGCGGGCGTCGGCACGATTGCAGCAGGCGTGGCGAAGGCTCACGCGGACGTCGTGCTCATCTCCGGCTTCGACGGCGGCACGGGCGCGGCCCCGCTCACCTCGATGAAGCACGCGGGTCTGCCGTGGGAACTCGGCCTCGCCGAAGCGCAGCAGACGCTCGTCAAGAACGACTTGCGCGGACGCGTGAAACTGCAGGTCGACGGACAGATCAAGACGGGGCGCGACGTCGTCATCGGCGCGATTCTCGGTGCGGAGGAGTTCGGCTTCGGCACGACGCTCCTCGTCTCGCTCGGCTGCGTGCAGGATCGCCGCTGCCACTGCGACACCTGCCCCGTCGGCATCGCCACCCAGAGCGAATGCCTGCGCCGCCACTTCACGGGCAAGAGTGAGCACATCGTCAACTTCCTGCGGCTTCTCGCGGGCGAAGTGCGCGAACGCCTCGCCGCGCTCGGCCTCCGTTCGCTGGAGGAGGCGGTCGGGCGAACCGATCTGCTCGAACTGAACGCCGCGCTCGACCGTGCCGCCGGCTTCGACTTCTCGCGCGTCCTCGCGCAGGAAGGCGGCGCGGCGCTTCACTACACCAAGGGCGCGAATCCCTACGTGTTCGACGGCTACGACCGCCGCGAACTGCTGCCGAACCTCGATTTCGCCGCGCTCGAAAAGGGCGGCAAAGTCTCGCTCGACCGCGAGATCCACAACATCGACCGCACGGTCGGCACGGAACTCTCGGGCGAACTCGTCTCGCGCTTCGGCGCGGACGCGCTCCCCGACGAATCCGTCCGCGTCAACTTCCGTGGCACGGCGGGTCAGTCGTTCGGCGCGTTCCTCGCCAAGGGCGCGACCTTCAACCTCGACGGCGAGGCGAACGACTTCGTCGGCAAGGGCATCTCGGGCGGCATCATCGCCGTCCGTCCCGCCATCCACCCCTCGATGTATGAAACGACCGGCTTCAAGCCGGAGGAGAACGTGATCGCCGGGAACGTGATCGCCTACGGTGGCACGGCGGGCAAGATCTTCCTGAACGGCCAGGCGGGCGAACGCTTCGCCATCCGCAACTCGGGCGTGACGCTCGTCGCCGAGGGCATCGGCGACCACGGGTGCGAATACATGACGGGCGGCAAGGTCGTCGTGCTCGGCCCGACGGGCGTGAACTTCGGCGCGGGCATGACGGGCGGCGTCGCCTACGTGATGGACGACAGCGGCGACTTCGACCTCCGCTGCAACCTCGATTCAATCGACCTCGCGACCGTCGAGCCGGAATCGGACGACGAACGCGAACTCAGGGAACTCGTGCTCGAACACTACAAACGGACGGAGTCGCCGCTCGCGAAGCGCATCCTCGGGAACTGGTCATCCTACCGTCCCCGCTTCGTCAAGGTCGTTCCGGTGAAGGAGAACTAAGATGAACCGCATTCACGATTACTACCGCCCCGTCAACGAACGGAAGAACGATTTCAACGAAGTCGAGCGTCGGCTTTCCTACGAGGAACTGAAGCCGCAGGTCGAGCGCTGCCAGAACTGCGGCGTGCCCTTCTGCCACGGCGCGGGCTGTCCGCTCGGCAATCTCGTGCCCGACCAGAACCGCGCCGTCTTCGCGGGCGACTTCAAGCGCGCCTACGAACTTCTCTCGAAGAACAGCGACTTCCCCGAATTCACCTCGCGCATCTGCCCCGCGCTCTGCGAATCGTGCTGCGTGCGGCAGTTGGACGAGGAATCGGTGATGGTGCGCCAGAGCGAGAAGTTCATCATCGACACCGCGTTCGAGAAGGGCTGGGTCGTGCCGCATCCGCCGGCGAAGGAGAACGGTCGGCGCGTCGCCGTCGTCGGCGCAGGCCCGGCGGGACTTTCCGCCGCCGTCACGCTCCGCCGTCGGGGCTGGAACGTCACGGTCTACGAGAAGGAGAAGAACATCGGCGGACTTCTCCGCTACGGCATCCCCTACTTCAAGCTCGACAAGGCGCTCATCGACCGCCGGCGCGGCATTCTCGAGGCGGAGGGCATCCGCTTCGTGACCAACACCGAAATCGGCAAGGACGTGTCGGCGGACTATCTCGCCCGCGCCTTCGAGGCGGTCGTCCTCGCCATCGGCACGCCCGCCGCCCGCGACCTGCGCATCCCCGGCCGCGAACTGCGCGGCATCTACCTCGCCCTCGACTTCCTCGGCGGCGAGAACCGCGCACTCGGCGGCGAGATTCCGTCCGTCCCGATCAGTGCGAAAGGCAAGCGCGTCCTCGTCATCGGCGGCGGCGACACGGGTTCGGACTGCGTCGGCACGGCGATTCGACAGGGTGCGGCTTCCGTCACGCAAATCGAGATCATGCCGCGTCCGCCGGAAGAGCGCAGCCCCTCCACTCCGTGGCCGCTCTGGCCCTACCAGCTTCGCACGAGTTCCAGCCATCTGGAGGGCTGCACGCGGCGGTGGAATCTGAATTCGCTGAAATTTCGCGGACGCGGTGCGGTGTCGGGTGTGGAGGTCGAGACGGTTGAATGGGAACTTTCGCCGCTCGGCAAGCCGCTGAAGTTCACCTCCAAGCCCGACACGAAGGAGGTCATCGACGCGGATCTCGTTCTGCTCGCAATGGGCTTCACGGGTGTGCCGACCGACCACCCGATCGTCAAGCAACTGATGCTCGCCCAAACGCCGCGCACGGCGCTCGTTCCCGCCCCCGAACGGAACATTTACTGCGTCGGCGACTGCGCGAGCGGGGCTTCGCTCGTCGTCCGCGCCATCGCGAGCGGACGGGCGCTGCCGCTCTGATTTCGGGTTCTTCGCATTCAAACGAAGAGGTTGTCACCGATGGGTGACAACCTCTTTTGTCTTTGCCTTTCGTCTCGGTCAGGCGAGCGAATCGATTCCGCGAGAACGCGTTGGTTGGCTTCAGACCAGAAGGAATCGGGGCTTTCCGTAATCACTTCAAAGGGCAGACGGCGGCGAATGACCGACTGGCGCAGAAAAAGGCGGATGGCGTTCGACATGTCGAGGCCGGCATTGGAAAAGAGCGTTTCTGCCTCTTGGCGGAGGTTGGAGTCGATGCGAACCTGTAGTGATGATGTTGTCATTTTGAAATCTTTTGTCGTTCAAATGATGTGTAGTATACGCTTTATGGTTGACGAATGCAAGGCGGAACTGGTAAAAAGAAACGTTGTAGCGTGAAATGAACTTCAATTTACCATATTCTGCCTAATGGCGCAATATGGGGTAGGCAGAAAGGGGGTAATGGGTTCGGTCTCGCTGCCGTTCGGCGCGGGAGGGTCGCAGTTTACTGCGACCGAAAACGGACGCAATGAATTGCGTCCCTCCCGCCGACGCCCTCCCTCTCCCTCTCTCCCGATCACCACGGCTATCCCTCCTGCCTTCCAATCCGTGAAATCCGTGGTGAATTGATCAGACGAAGTCGATAGTCGAAGTCGAACAGTGGATGGATAAACACTCCACACTTCAATTTCAACCTACCGT
>CAVDWI010000101.1:0-7202 GCA_963612485.1 Barnesiella intestinihominis | reverse complement strand
GTGAAGCTCATCAAGGCGACCGTCCCGCTCGGGGAGATGTTCGGCTACTCGAACGCCATCCGCACGGTGACGCAGGGTCGCGGCACGTTCACGATGATCTTCAAGCAGTACGAGGCTGTGCCGAAGGCGATTGCCGAGCAGGTCATCGCCAAGCGCATCAAGGAAGGCAAGGTGCGTCCGCAGTCCGCCGACTGATGGCGTTGCGTGGACAACACGAGAAGGACGGCGGGCCATTCGGTCCGCCGTCTTCTTTGAAAGCGATGGCGAACGACGAGACAAAGTCGAGGATTCGCGGCGAAATGAGCCGTCGCCGCAAGGCGGTGGACGCGGCGGCACGGCAATTCGCCGCGCATGCGATTTGCGCGGCACTTCTGCGCCGTGCGGATGTTCGCCACGCTGTTGAAACCGCCGCGCCCATTGCCGTCTATCTCGCCGCACCGCAGGAAATCGACCTGACGGACTTCATCGCGGCGGTTTTTCGTGACGGAGGAAAGGTGGTTGCGCCGCGCTGGAACGGGAGCGGCTATGACCTCGCCGAAGTCACGGGACTGGATGCGGCAGACCTTGCGACCGGGCCGATGAACATCCGTGAACCGCGACCCGATGCGGTGCGGTGTGCGCCGTCGTCCGTCGGCGCGTGGCTGATTCCGGGTCTGGCTTTCACGAGGGAGGGCAAACGCCTCGGCTACGGCGGCGGCTGGTATGATCGGCTTCTCGCCTCCGTCCCGACGGATGTGCCGAAGATCGGCGTCGCCTATGACTTTCAGGTCGTTGACGACTTGCCGACGGAGCCGCACGACATCCGTCTGACGGACGTCGTGACGGCGGGAGGGACGAACGATGCGAACGGTTGAAGTCTGCGGCGTTCGGGCGGAAGTCGCCGAGACGTTCGCCGAGCGGGCGAAGGGACTGATTGGGCGGCGGGGACTTCCCCCCGGACGCGGGCTTCTGATTCTGAAATGCAACTGCATTCACACGTTCTTCATGCGCTTTGCGATTGACGCGACGTTCCTTGACCGCGAGAATCGCGTCGTGCGCACCGTTCGCAACATCCGACCCTGGCGGCTTTGGGTCTGGGGCGGCTGGCAAGCCGTGAAGGTGCTGGAAACGGCCGCGACACCGTAGTCTGCTGCGAGAGGGTGCAACGCCTGACATTGAAAGGCGGGGTGGGTTTTGGTACAATATGCGGCATGAACGAACGAAAGTGGATTCGCGGTGAAATCGCCGCGTGGCGAGCGGAAGGACTGATCGACGGCGCAACGGCCGAGCGGCTGACGGTGCGCTATTCCGCGCCGGACGAATCGCGGCGGACGTTCACCACGATGCTGGTCGGGACGTTCGGCGCGGCACTGATCGGGCTTGGCGTGATTGCGCTTCTCGCCGCGAACTGGGATTGCTTCGGGCGGGCGGCACGGGCGGCGATTTCGGTCGCGCCGACGGCGGTCTGCGGCGTCTGCGCACTGGTCGCCGTCGCGAAGCGCGTGAAGTCCGCACTGTTTTGGGAGCCGCTCTCCCTCTTGTGGAGTCTCGCCGTCATCGCGGGTACGAGTCTTGTGGCGCAGACCTATCAGGTCGGCGGGAACGTTTCGGATCTCATCCTGCTCGTCGCCCTGCTGACGCTCCCGATCGCGTGGTTCGTGCCGGCGGCGATTTCGCGCATCCTCTGGCTCGCCTTTCCGCTCGTGTGGACGATTTGCCGTCATAACGACTACTTCAGATTTCGAAATGACCTGTGGGCAATCCCGGCGGTCGGGCTTCTCCTGACGGTCGCGTCGATTCCGGGTTATCTGCTCTTCCTGCGCGGCAAACCCGGTGCGAAGACCCTCGCGTGGGGGCAGACCCTTTCGGGACTCGCCTACTCGGCGGGACCCGCGATAATCCTCAATTACGCCTTGTGCAAAGCCGTTGACGGTCTTGACCACGAATATGGCGTGGCGGTCTTCTGGCTGTGCGCGGCGATTCCGCTTCTCATTGCGATTCGCCGCAAGATGTCCGTGTGGCCGTATGTCTGCGTGTTTGTCGCGGTTTGCGCGGCGTTCACTCTCAGTTACAGCACGAACCTGCCGTTCTATTGCGCCGCGCTTCTCCTCGGCTGTGCCATCGTCTGGTGGGGCGTTCGCACGTTCAGCCTCGCCTACACGAACCTCGGCATCATCCTCCTTATCGTGCTAATCCTCAGCAAGTTCTTCCAGAGCGACCTGAGTTTCACGGTGAAGGGAATCGTCCTTATTTTGAGCGGCGTGGCATTGACGGTGTTCAACGTCCTGTTCATCCGCTTTCGTCGCGAAAGGAGGGTCAGACAATGAGCAAGCCCCTGCGTCTTGCCGCGTTCGCGGCAGTTCTGGTTGTGCATTTCGCCGCCTTCGCCTGGCTGATCGGACGCTATGAGCGTCTCGTGACGGACGGGACGGAATGCCGCTTTCCTTGCGCCGCGTATGACCCGGCAGACCCGTTTCGCGGACGCTACCTTCGCCTGAACGTCGAAATGCCGACTCCTGTTCCGCAAGAAATATCCACGAACTACTGGAGGAGGGGAACATGGTATCGCCCCTGTCCGCTCGCCGTCAAGATCGAGCCGAGGGAAGATGGCACGGGTCTTTCACGCATTGCCGCCGTCGCCGAGAAGCCGACGGACGACGGGCTCTGGTTGCGGAAATGCCCCGTCCGACCGTCATATGACGAGAAGGGGACTGCCCACGTTCTGTTGCCGAATCAGTATTTCCTCAACGAGAACCTCGCGGCGGAAGGCGAACGGGTGCTTCGCGTCCCGGACGCGACGAACTGCGTGGCGGTCTACCGTGTCCGCGACGGGCGAATCGTCCTCACGGGAATCGAGGTGGCGGGTCGTCCAATCGAAGACCTGATACGCGAACGGTTGAATAACAACAAGAAGAAATGAAGACGTCACAATTCTGGTATCCGCTCCCGGAGCGGTTGATTGCCCAGCATCCCGCCGAGAAGCGCGGCACCGAGCGAATGATGGTTCTGCACCGCGACACGGGCGTTCTCGAACACCGCCACATCGCGGACATCGTCGACTACATCACCCCGAACGACCTGCTCGTCGTGAACGACACGAAGGTCTTCCCGGCGCGGCTGATCGGCAAGTGGGAGGATTCGGAGGGCGCGGTCGAGGTGCTGATGATCGCCGCCGCGCCGGAAAGCGAGACGACGAAGGAACTCGTCTGGAACTGCATGCTGGGGAGCGGGCGGAAGTGCCGCGAAGGCCAGGTCGCCGTGTTCGGTCCGAACGAGGAACTGAAGGTGAGGCTGCTCAAGCCGCTCTCCGGCATCGGCATGTGGAAGGTCGAGTTCCTCTGCGAGCGGCCGCTGATGGATTTGCTCGACGAGTTCGGGCGAACGCCCGTGCCGCCCTACGTGAAGCGCGAGGGGACGCGCGAGGAGGAACTCGCCGACCGCGAACGCTACCAGACGATCTACGCCAAACACGTCGGGTCGGTCGCCGCGCCGACGGCGGGGCTGCACTTCACGGCGGAGATTTTCGCCGCGCTCGAGGCGAAGGGCGTGAAGCGCGTCGCCGTCACGCTCCATGTGGGGCCGGGCACGTTCCGCCCCGTGAAGGCCGAGGACATCGAAGACCACCAGATGGACTTCGAGGCGTTCACCGTGCCGCCCGAGACGGCGGAGGCGATCAACGCCTGCAAGGCACGCGGCGGCCGCGTCTTCTGCGTCGGCTCGACGACGGTGCGGACGCTGGAGACGGTGGCGAACCGTCCCCGCGAGGCGGGCGACGACGGAAAACTCGTCGTTCCCGGCTCCGGCGCGTCGAATATCTTCATTTATCCGCCCTACACCTTCAAGGTCTGCGACTGTATGCTGACGAACTTCCACCTGCCGCAGTCCACGCTCCTGATGATGATTTCCGCGCTTGCGGGACGCGAGCGGGTGCTGTGCGCCTACGCCATGGCGATTCGTGCGCAGTATATGTTCTTCAGTTACGGCGATTGCATGCTCATCGTCTAATATGGTATAATCTCCCCAAATGCCCCTATTTGTTCCAAAAGACCGTAAGTCGCTGTTCCGCCAGTTCCTGGCGGGAATGTATGACGCCGTTATCATCACCGACCCGAACGGGCACGTGATTGAGATCAATCCGCGTGCCGAGGAGCACTTCGGATATGCGCAGGAAGAGGTCGTTGACCGCCCGATTTCGACATTCATTGCGGGGCTTTCGACCGATGTCGTGCAGCGCATCCGCCGCGGACTCGAGGAGAACCACCGCATGCTCGTGGACGGCAACGGCATCTGCAAGGGCGGGCGGAAGTTCTCGTGCGAAGTGACGATTTCGGTGATTGACCTGATGGATCCGTCCGATCTCGTCTTCACCGTGCGCAACACGGAACGCCGCCGCAAGCTGAACGAGCGGCTACGGGCGAAGGAAAACGCCTTTGACGTGGCGAATGCCGCGCTCTTCGCCTGTGACCGCGAAGGACGTTTCACCGAGGTGAACCGCGCCTTTCTCGACATGTTCGGGCTTGAGGACGCGGAAGCCGCCCGCAAACTCCTGTTCACCGACCTGATGAGCGACGCCCCCCTCCCGGAGGACTTCAAGAAGGCCCTTGAGGGCGAAACCTCGACCGTGGGCGTCGTGGCGGAGGCGGAAAACGAGGGGCGTGAGGAAATCGAGGTCAAACTCGCCCCGAATCGAATCGGCAACCGCATTCGCGGCGTTGTCGGCAGCATTTTGAAGGTTTAATCATCCATGCGTCGCGCACCTTTGCATTCGGCGGGGATTACCTCGCTCGCGGTCAACAAGACCGACCCGAAGTTTCTTCAGGACTTTCTCGCCCTCAAGTTCAACCTTTCCCGTCGCACGGCAAAGGCGATGATTGACGGGCGAAACGTGTGGGTGAACCGTTCCTGCGTGTGGATCGCCCGCTTCGCGCTCAACACGGGCGACGTCGTCGAAGTCCCGGCGAACGTCATCAAGGGCGCCGTCCGGCAGTCTTCGAGGGCGGCGACGGACGGCGCGAAGGCGGGGCGCGCGGCGAATTCGCCCGCGTCGGCATCGCGTCGGCACGTGCGCGTCCTCTGGCAGAACGAGAACTATCTTGTCGCCGACAAGCCGGCGGGCATCGTGAGTTGTGACGACCCGAAGTCGGCGGAGGCGATTCTGCGCGAACAGGAGAAGATTCCGACGCTGGAGGCGGTGCACCGTCTCGACCGCGACACGACGGGCTGTCTGCTCTTCGCGAAGAATCACGCGGCGCATCTCGCGGCGGTCGAGGTTTTCAAGACCCATCAGGTGTCGAAGGTCTATCATGCGATTACGGTCGGTAAGTTCAGGTATTCGCACCAGTTGATCAACACGCCGCTCGACAATGAGCCGGCGGTGTCGAAGGTGACGCGCGAAGCCGCGGCGGAAGACGCGAGTTTTCTGCGAATCCGCATTGAGACGGGACGGACGAACCAGATTCGCCGCCACCTCTCGTCCGTCCGCGCACCGATTGTCGGCGACCGCGTGTTCGGGCTGAAGAACGCCCGCGACCCGCGCATGATGCGCGTCTCGCGGCAGATGCTTCACGCCTCGACGCTCGTCCTGCCCGACCCGATGAAGCCGCATGACGAGATTAAGGCGCATTCGCCGCTCCCCGCCGACTTCCGCTCGACCCTCCGCCTCTTCGGCATGGGCAAGTGAAGTGTCCATCACTGATGGTTGAAATCAACATCACTGATGTTTGGGGTAAACATCACTGATGTTTTTTCGCCCGCCGATTTGACGCAGAGAACAGGATTTGATACAATTTGCCCGACAAGTTGTATCAGGTTCACTAAGACAAAGGAACAACAGACGATGAAAACGTTGAAACTGAAACCATTGTTCGCCGCCGTGTTCGCCGCCGCGTCGTTCGCCACGTTTGCCGCGCCCGAAGTTGCCGTCCTGCACGGACGCAACTCGAAGTCGACCGACTTCGACGAGGCCGTCCGCAAGGTCGGCTGCGAGACCGACTTCTACAAGTGCGACGACGCGTCCATCCGCGAGTTCTGCGCGAAGGCGTCGCAATACAAGCTCGTGCTGGTCGACTCGCTCTTCGACTACGGCGGCGACAAGAAGAACCTCCTCTCGCCCGACGCGACGGACTTCGCCGCCGTGAGGGCGTTCGTCGCGAACGGCGGCGTGCTCGTGGTGGCGGACGCGATTTACCAGGTGCGTGGCTGGATCACGAAGGTCGATCCCTCGCTCGCCTTGCCGGGAATCGGCAAGTGCAACTCGTCGCAGTGGGCGGTGCTCGGCCATACGGTGAACCGCGAGCCGATCGACCCCATTCGCGCCTTCCCGAACCGTATTACCCAGGGCAACGACTGGCCGCACTTCGAGAAGGAGATTCCCGCCGGATGGAAGGTCGTCGCGGACTGCTCGGAGGGCTTCCCCGTCACGATTACGAAGCGGCTCGGCAAGGGGCTTGTCGTCGCGTCCGCCCTGCGCCAGCCAGGCGTGAAGCTGCTCGAGAACTATCTCGCCGCCGCGCAGCTGCTGGCGGCCGGCATAGAGGTGAAGGACTTCTCGCTCTCGCCGTTCGCGCTCGGCCCCGGACGTCTCGAGATGTCCCTCGCGAAGCCCGCCGCCGAGGGGACGCGCCTCGTCTATGAATTCACTGATGCGAAGGAGAAGTCCGTCTTGTTCGCGACGAACTTCGTCGGTTCCGCCGCCACGCTTGACTACAAACTGAAGGTGCGCGGTCCGGTGACGGCGCGGCTCTGGCTCGAGACACCGAACGGTGAGCGCAGCCTGCTCTTCCGCCGTCAGGCGACGATGCCCGCGCTGCTCACGGTTGACCCGCCCGCCTATCGCGGCATCCTCTCCACAGCCCGCCGCCTGAAAGATGTGCGCTTCCGCGTGCGGATTGCACATCTCGGCGAGGAGATTGCGGGGCTTCCGCTGACCGTCTCCGTCTACGACTCGCTCAGTAACTGCGTCTTCAAGCACGTGCAGACCTTCGACAAGGACTGGAAGAAGCCGATCCCCGCCGACTTCGAGGTCGCGATGCCGCTGCCGAAGGAGCTTTCGCCCGGCGGTTACGAAGTCCGCGCTACGATCACGCGCAACGGTTCGATCGTCTACGGCGCGAAGAGCGCCGCCCCGTTCGAGATCCTCGCGCCGCGCTCCGCCCAGACGGTCGTCGATGAGGACAACACCTTCCTCGTCAACGGCAAGCCGTTCTTCCCGCTCGGCATCTACC
>CAVDWI010000100.1:1989-7266 GCA_963612485.1 Barnesiella intestinihominis | reverse complement strand
CCTCCGCCGTCCGAGTTATCAACATGTTTTCGTCCATGGGGTCAGACCCCATGGCGATCGGAGGTCGAGGCGATGGTCAGGGCGAGTGCGGCGGAACGGACGAAGACCACGGCGGAGGACGAACTGCGCAAGATCGAATCCAACACCGCAGACCTCGCGGCGAAACTCGACGAACTAATCTCGATGAAGGGGGGCTGACACCATGGCGACGTTCCAGCAGTGCTTCGACGGCAAGGTGGAGAGGGCGGACTACTTCCAGCCCGTCGCATCCGTCAAGTGGAAGACCGTCACGTCAACCGACACCGACGGAACTCCGCTCTCGTGGTCGGAGGGCTACAATGTGTTCACCGCGAAGGTCGCGGACGAGACCTTCCGCTTCGAGGGGCTGACATACGCGCAGGCGCACTCCACCGACGCGCAGACCGTCACCGACGTGGACGGCGTCTCCCACACCGTGCCGCTCGCGCCCTCGCTCGTCACGCCGACCTACGACGAACTCTCGTGGGAGAAGTCCTCGGTCGCCGTCCAACGCACGCGGATCTCGCCGCACATGTGGGCGGTCGTCGTCCACGTCAGGAACGCGGTTCTCTACGTCAACGGCGCGGTCGCCGCAAATCAGGGTTAGGGGGCTTCATGGCACACTTGAGGGACGATTTCTCGGCGGGTTCGCCGATCACGCAGGTTCCCGCGTCATGGTTCAACGCGGTGGCGAAGTTCGTCAACGGACTCGTGCCGGGGCGCGGCATAAACATCACGCGGGGCGCGGAGACCACCGTCGTCGAGATGTCCTCCGACGACGAAATTCCGTCCTCATCCGTCGGAACGCCCGCAGACCACACCGACGCCAACGCCGACGACGATTCGCTGGGCGAGACGTGGATATGGACGGCGGGCGGCGACAACGGGCTGAAACTCGACTGCTACTGCGAAATCGCCGACGAGGACAACTGGCACTATCTCCAGCGGTGTCGCCTTACCTTCTCCAAGGACGGTCTGCTCGTCAGCGCCAAGAAACTCGCGGGACGCAGGGAGATCGAGGGCTGACGGCGACTACTGCTGCTCCGCCTTGAGCCTTCGGGCGCGCAGTGCTTCCGCGAGATTTTGGAGATTTTGCAACTCGTCCGGTCGGGCGGGTCGGCTCGTGCCGTCTTTCATGTAGATCCGGGCGCGGTTAGTCACCGAGCCGTCGTCCGCCTCCCTGCTGAAGTTCCTACCCCACCACCAGTAGACCGGCGTCCTGCTGTTGTATTCCTGTTCGTAGTTCGCGCTCCAGATGACGGAGGGCGTCGTCCGCCATGTGAGCCAGACGCACCAGAGTGCGAGGAGAAAAATGGCATAGTTTTTCCAGTCTTTCATAGCGTGATTTTGCCTTTCCTTTTGCCTTTCGTGCCGAAATTATACCAAAATTCGCCCGCACTCCGCAAGTCCGTCGGCAGAACGCGCTACAAGGGGTCTACAATGCCCTACAATCGCTCGGAGCGTTTCGGATGATAGATTTATCGTCCGAAGCGCGGAGCGATTGTAGACCCCTTCTCGCGGCGATTTTGCGAGGGCGTGTTTTTCGGGGATGTCTTTTCAACTGTCCAATTTGGACAGTTGCCACACCCCCTCTTCACCTGTCCAATTTGGACAGGTGACGTAGCCAAGTTGGCTACGTGGAACGCCCCTCGCGTACGCACGCGCATTTTTGGCAAGGTGCTTACTCGCACTAGTACACCGTCTAGCCCTAATATTTGGAATCAGGAGAGGTGTGTACCTGTAATTGGCTATTATTTACATATTGGCTATTATTATATATATAATATATTACTAGTAGTATACTAGTCAGTACGCATGCGCGTGTACGCGTACGCGAGAGGGCGTTCCACCTGTCCAATTTGAACAGGTGAAAAATCGCTTTTGACGGGCAGTCCATATGCGGAGACATCGAAATGGAACAGGTGAATGCAACAGTAGATTGCGACGTGTCGAGGCTCGACCGCCCGCTCCGTCCGTTCAGGGCGCGGCAGGGGCATTGCTTCGTCGCCCTCTTCCGCCACGTCCCGGCCGACGTGACGGCGGTATTCGTACGCGTGTTCAGGGAGAACGGCGCATACTTCGACATAACCGCCCACGAGCACCGTGGCGGCGAGTGGACGGCCCGCATCCCTGCGGCGTGCTTCCCCTCGGCGGGCGACTTCGGGTACGAAGTCCACGCCACGGCTGCGGACGAACAGCCATGCGCAATCGGAACGGGCTGGATCAGGGTCGAGTCCTTCTCGACCACCACGACCCCCGTTGCGGTCGGGACGGTGCAGGAGGTCGCCCAACTGCCCTGCGCGGGAGGAGGGTTCGTGCAGGTCGTGATGAAGTGGGATGGCTACGAGTGGATGCCGGAGGCGGTCGCGTCCGCCACGGCGAACGACGCAACGGAGGTGTCGGAATGAACCGGCTTCTGATATTCTGCGCGGTCGCCTCTCTCGCCGCACACGGCGCGTTCGGCATCGCCGCCTCGCAGGCGTGGGTCGAGAACTTCGTCTCGAATTACGTCGCCAATTCGGCGGCGGAAGTCCAGATCGGCACGACCACCTCGATGGCGGACGGGATCACCACAATCACCACCCCGACCGGCGGCACGATGACGGTCGAGCCCTCATCCGATGCCGCGCTTCGGGCGACGAACTGCACGGCAACCGCCGTCGCCGCGTCCGTCACAAACGGCACGCTCTTCGTCTGGAACGGCGCGGGCGCATACGTCAGCCCCGCCGGGAACGTCACGGCAACCGCCACGAACCTTCTCTGGCGCGCCGTCGGGAGCGTCGCGTCCGATGGGCTTGAGAGGTTCGCGGGCTGGTTCGACGTCAAGGGCGTCCGAATCCAGCCTTCCACGAGTTTCGCCATAACCAATGCCATTCAGGAGGTCGCGCAGTGAACAGGCCCCTCAAGTCTTGCCTCGCGGCGGTCTCCGCCGCGCTATCCCTCACCCTTCCCGTCCGCGCCGCGATTCCGACCTCCGCCGAGGGCTGGTATACGCCCGCCGAAGGTTTCGAGACAGAATACGCACACGCCTACTGGCAGCAGGGGAACAAGCAATCGGGAGATTGCATCGTTTCCTATGACACCAGGGGCGAACCCATTGTTGTATGGTCTGGCGACGTGCCTGCGTCCGACGCGACGAGGGTCGCCTTCGAACGCGCACTCATCGCCGAGTTCGTCGCCCTGCGGAACAAGGAGCGCATCGAGACCATCGGCGAGAACCTGAACGCCATCGGGCTCTCCACCGGCATCGAGGTCACGGCGACCGACCCCAACGGCGGGACGCACACCTACACGATGGGCTTCAGCGGCGGCTCGCTCCAGCAGACCGTCAACGATTCGGGCAAGATCTCCGTCACAGACCCCTCTAGCGCCTACAACCACGCCGACGAGCGCACCCTCCACTGGAACGCCGACAACAGGGTGGAACTCTATGGCTCGGATTCCGCGACGTCCTCGTATGCCGAATGGTGGAACGACTACGGATTCTTCATTCCCTGCCTGAAGGGGACGGGCGCACTCGCGTGGAAGAAATACGGCGGCTTCGACGACACCGCCTTCGCCTCGTGGAAGAACGGCGACCGCACCGTGCTCACGCTCAAGGGATGGCGCGACGGTTCGGCGGAGTGCGCCACCACGCTTGAGAAAATCCTCACCGACGACGACGACGGCGACCGCGAGGCCCACGCCGTCCTCACGCGCTACACCACCGAAACCGGCGGCGTCGAGTTCCACTACGTCCCATTCGGCGACAAGCTTGAGACGGGCGGTGCGGCGGTCGACGGCTTCTCCGTCACCACCAACCTGACGGACGGCGCAACCGAGCAGGGCGTCGCATCCCTCCACGGCTGGAGTTCGCAGGGCGACTACGCCATCCCATACAAGTACGACGGCAGACTGTTCTGGCGGACTCCCGACCAGTGGGCGGACGAATCCTCGCTCGACTGGCATACCGACGGGAACGGGAACACCCACCTCGAGGTCATGGGCGCGTCCACCTACGCAGGGGCACACTCCCGCCACTACTTCGGCACTTCCGCCGACAAGTCCGCCGCGCTCGGATGGCACGAACTCCCGAACGTCACCACCAACGCCGTGCGCGGCGACGAGATTACAATCTCCTCGAACCCGTCCGTCCCCGGCTACACGCCCCCGGCGGACGGCGGGGAGAAACTCTTCGGGCTGCGCGGCTGGAACTACTCCTATTCAGGCGATCCGCTCTTCCTCGCGAACGTCGGCGGCGGCATCGCCTACATCCCCCTGCCGTCAATCACCAACCTCGCCGCCTGCGCCTGTACGGGCAAGTGGGCTTCCGCCACCGCGTGGATCGGCGACGACGCGAAGGTTTCCGACGACGGCGGACTCGAACTTCCCGGCGACACGATGGACGCCTACCTCTCGCAGACCCTCGGATACCTCTACTCGACCACCCCCGGCAACCTCCACTTCAACAACGAGAACGGCGGACTCACCGCCTCCTTCGACGCGCCCACCAACTGGGCGGACGGCAAGAGCCTCGAGGCGAAGGACGGCGAGTATCAGATCAAGGGCTTCGCCTCCGCCTCCGCATGCGACGCCTCGCTTTCCTCGATGCTCTCCAACCCATCGGCGAGCGATGCCTCCACCCACCTCGTCCTCGCCAAGAAGACCGACAGCGGAGAACTCCACTACGTGAAAATCGGCGACGGCGTGACGGGCGGCGCACCCGTGGACGACGCGACGATAACCACCAACGCCGCCAACGGGGCGGCTTCCGCCGGAGTCGCATCCCTCTACGGCTGGGCGACCGCCGTTGAAGGCACAACCCCCGTCAGGCGCGGCAACGCACTCTCGTGGGAGAGCGCGGGAACGCCAGCCGACGGCGTATCGCTCGTGGAGGTGGAGAATACGGACGGGACGAAGGTGATTTCCATCAGCGGCTTCTCGTCGGCGGGCGCGAACTCCGTCCCGGTCAAGTCCCAGGGCGGAACGATCTCGTGGGGGACGGTTCTCCCCGGCACGAACACCGTCATCCTCGCCGGTGCGGGCATCAACGTCACGAAGAACGCGGAGGGCGTGATAACAATCTCCGCGACGGGGCTCGCCGACGGCTCGTCCGGTTCGGGTGGAATTCAGGCCGCGTCCTATCAGCTCTCCGTCGTCACCGACGTCCGCTACGATTCCGATTCGCACAAGTTCCAGAAGAAGTGCCGCACGATCACCTTCTACGGAGAGGTCGGCAACGAGGGCGACTGGCTCGACGTATTCGAGGCGGTCTCCCAC
>CAVDWI010000100.1:0-1979 GCA_963612485.1 Barnesiella intestinihominis | reverse complement strand
GAACACGAGACGGAGACCGCCCAATGAGAAGAACCCCCCTCAGGTTTTGCCTCGCGGCAATCCTTGCCGCGCTCTCGCTCGCCCCGCTTCACGCGCCCGCCTTCCACATCCAGTTCGGCGTGGGCGCGAGGTTCGCCTCCCTGCCGAGCGTCTACAGGACGAACTACGGGAGCAACCTCAGCACAAGGTATCTCTGGCTGACGCAGGAGGTCGGGGCTGTACCGGGCTATCTCACCAGCCGCAATCGGCTCAACATCTCGACAACCGTCTGGTGGAAGGACTCCTCGTCCGGCGGCGGCATCTCAAGCGACCCGTCGGCATCGAAGGGCGTGGATCTCGTCTGGGATGACGTCGACGACACCGGGTGCGTCACCCTCTACGAGCAGACGGGCCGCACCGAACTGGGGACGGTCGAGATCGTCGAGGCCGTCAGGGCGGACGGAGTGCAGTCAAGCGTGTCGGACATCGTGCTGACCGCGCGCGGCGACCCCTATTCCACGGTCTTCAACGCCACCGAGCAGAGCCTCACCGTCAACGGCGCGACAATCGAGCCGCACTCCGCCGTCCGTCTCAAGTTCCCCGTCTACCTGAGGATGAGCGCGATCGAGGGCATTCGATTCTACGACCTCGACACGCTGGAGGAACTGTCCGCGACCTACTCCGACGGAGCGTATCTGTTGGGGTGGACGGGGAACGTCCGCATCTCGACAAGGCAGGACCCGGACAACACCATCGCCGCCGCCGCAGACGAACGCCTCCTCTACGGCGACATCGCGGAGGAAAGCGGGAACAGGCTGCTTCATTCCGCGAACGGTGGGCTGGTCTACTCATCCAGCTTCCGGGGGACGAACATCGCGCTGAACGTGTGGTGGGACTTCACCCAGTCCGAATGGGGCAGTCCCGACGCCTACGTAAACGGAAGTGCGGTCTGCTATGGTCATGTGACCGGTCACATCATCCCGCACCCCGTCGCCGACGGCGCCCCGCACTCGTCGTCGGAGACCCGCGAGATCTACTTCACCGCGTCGCTCTCGCCGGACGAATCCCACGCGGGCGGTGCGTGCGCGATAAGGTGTTTCGATGCGACCGAGGGCGACTACGCAAGCACCCCCTCGAACCACAGGGCGGAAGTCGAGGCGGGCCTGAATACGGCGACATTCAGGCTGACGATAGGCCCCTACGGCCTCTGGTGGAAAGTTGAACCCGTCCTTTGACGGGCAGTCCAAATGTGAGGAACTTGACTATGGCGATACCGACGATACTGCAGGGCGACACGGCGAAGGAGATTACCCTCTCCCTCGCCGACGGCTACGACTATTCGGGATGCGAACTCCTCGCCGACTTCTGCGGCGTGACGCGCTCCTTCTCCGGCCTCGCGGCGGGCGGCGAAGTCACCCTCTCGTTCTCGGCGGACGAGACGGCGGCGTTCCCCCTCGGCACGTCCCGCGTATTCCTCTCGCTCCGCAACGCGGCGGGCGAGGTGCGCTCGCTCCCGTGGGCGAAGGTAAAGGTCACGGACGCGCCGTCCGAGGTCTACGCGGCGACCGTCGCAATCGACCCGGCGACACTCGAGGGGCTGCCGGAGCGGTGGACGGAGAAGGACTTGCGCGAGAAGATAAACGAGATCGTCAAGTGGCTCGGTGGAACGGTTTCCGCCATTGCGCTCTGCTTCGCCGCGCCCCTCGCCGCCATTGCCGCGCCGCAGGTGCTGACCGCCCCAAAGGCGGAAATCTACTCCGACGCACAGGTGGTGACGAACGTCACCTTCGACGGACTGGCGACCACAAACGACCTCGCGAACGCAACCGAGGAAATGTCCCACGCCATCAACCAGGCGGGCTCCGGCATTATGAATCAGGTCGAGAGCCTCGTCGGCAACGAATCCACCGCCCGCGAAAACGCCGACGACGCGCTCTCCGCGTCCCTCTCCGCCCACACCGGCAACACCTCGAACCCACACAACGTCACCGCCGCACAGG
>CAVDWI010000099.1:0-7479 GCA_963612485.1 Barnesiella intestinihominis | reverse complement strand
TGAGCGACTTCTTCGCGAAGGCGAGCTTCAAGGCGTTCGCCGCGTGCGTCGCGGGGGGCGGACTCGTCAAGGGGCTGCTCGTCAAGGGCATCGTCGGCGTCGAGACGCGCACCTGGTTCGACAAGCGCGAGGCGTTCGTCAAGGAGAACGGCGGCAAGGGCCTCGGCTACATCAGCTGGACGAAAGAGGGCGAGCTGAAAGGCCCGATCGCGAAGTTCCTGACGCCCGAGCAGCTTGAGGAGATGAAGAAGATCGCCGGCATGGAGCCGGGCGACGCGCTCTTCTTCATGGCCGCCGACAAGGACGAGTGCCACCGCCTCTCCGGCCTCGTGCGCACGGACATCGCGAACCACCTCACGAACAAGATCTGCGAGACGAACTGCTACCGGTTCTGCTGGATCGTCGACTTCCCGTTCTTCGAGAAGGACCCGGAGACGGGCAAGACGATCTTCTCGCACAATCCGTTCTCGATGCCGCAGGGCGGCCTCGAGGCGCTGAACGGCCCGGACCCGCTCGCCGTCGTCGCCTACCAGTATGACGTCGTGTGCAACGGCATCGAGCTCTCGTCCGGCGCGATCCGCAACCACCGCATCGACATCATGGAGAGGGCGTTCGAGATCGCGGGCTATCCGAAGGAAGTCGTGCAGCAGAAGTTCGGGTGCCTCTACAACGCCTTCCAGTTCGGTGCGCCGCCGCACGGCGGCATCGCGCCGGGCGTCGACCGCATGGTGATGCTGCTGACGGATACGCCGAACATCCGCGAGGTGATTGCGTTCCCGATGAACCAGAAGGCGCAGGACTTGATGATGAATGCGCCGAACTACGTCACCGAACAGCAGCTTCGCGAACTCCACATCAAGATTCGCGGCACGGGAAGCGAGGTTCAGGCTGAAGGGTAATCTTGCGTTCACCCTCAGGGCATGGCCGGTCGTCGCGGCGGCGACGATCGGCCTGTGCTTTCTGACGCAGGCCGTCGCGGGCTGGCTTGGCTTCGACTTGCCCGACCAGCGGAGCGTCGATGTGGTGAAGCGATGCCTGGAGAACGCCTTCGCGTCGCCGCGTCACTTTCTGTCCGCCGCGCTTCTCCTCGCCCAGGTTGTCGTGCTGATGCCGATAGTCGAGGAGGTTGTCTTTCGGCTTCCGACCCGATGGCTGCGGAACTGGGGCTGGTTCTTCTTTTTCTCCCTGCTCTTTTCGGCGGCGCACTACATCCGGCAGCCGTGGCCGGACGCGGCGTTTCTCGCACTATTCTTCTTCGGTGCGGCGCAGTGCTGGCTTTACCGGAAGACGGGTCGCCTCTGGTGCGCGATGCTGAACCACGCGCTCTTCAATGCGACAAATCTCGTTCTCCTGTTCGTGCTTCCGCTCCTTGGACTGGAGGGCTGACCGTGTCCGCCGAACGCATCCGAATCGCCCTTGTCGGGGACGTCGCCCTTGAACTGATGGCCCCGTATTTCCGCGAGGCGGGATACGAGGTCTACGTTCCGCCCGGCTTCGGTACGTGGCGACAGGAACTGCTCGACCCACGCTCCGGGCTTCGCGCCTTCAAGCCCGACTTCATCTACGACGTGACGGCGGCGGATGAACCGCTTTCCCGCGAAGTGCCGAACTTCTACGACGAGCGGATGCGGCGTCTTGCGTCCATGCCCTATTCGCTGGACGGCATACGGGCGATTGTCGAGGAGGCGGCGTTCGCACGGCTTGCCGCGCCAAAGAAGATTCTCGCCGTCGATGCCGACAACACGCTCTGGCGCGGCATCATTTCGGAGGACGGGATGGATGCGGTCGAACCCTACCGCGACTTTCAGGAGGGGCTTCTGCGCTTGCGAGACGAGGGCGTTCTGCTCGTCCTTCTCTCGAAGAACGACCCGTTTGAATTCCGCCGCGATATGTCGCTCGCGAACGGCGACTTTGCGGCGGTCTGCACGAATTGGGGACCAAAGGCGGGCAACCTCATCGAGGCGTGCCGTGCGCTGAACCTCGGAGTCGATTCGGTTGTATTCGTGGACGACAATCCGGTTGAGCGCGAGCAGATGTCCAATCATCTTCCCGAAGTCGCCGTCGTGCCGTTCCCGTCCGACATGGCGCATCCGCATCAGTTCCTGCGGCGGCTGAAGGCCCACTTCTTCGCGGACATGGGAAGGACGGCTGAAGACGCGCTTCGCTCGCGGGACTACGCGGCGGAAGCCCTGCGGCGCAAAAGTGCCGCGCAAGCGGCGACGCTCGACGACTATCTCGACGGACTCGACCTGCGCGTCCGTCCCTCCCTGGCACAGGAAGGCGACCTCGACCGCCTCGCGCAGATGGCGGGCAAGACGAACCAGTTCAATGCGACGACGATTCGCCGGACGCGAGAGGAATTCGCCGCGCTCCTCGCCGACCCGACGAAGCGCGTCTTCGTCTTTCGGACGCGAGACCGCTTCGGCGAACAGGGGATTGTCTGCTATGTCGCGGTTGATCTCGCCTTTCGGCGGGTGACGGATTTCGTGATGAGTTGCCGCGCAATGGGGCGGACGCTCGAGCACTTCGCCTACGGTTATGTCTCGCGGCAGATCGGCTACGCGCCGGCCGTTGACTTTGTGCGCACGGCGAAGAACCGTCCGTTCGAGGAGTTCCTGTCGAACCTCCGCCCCGAAATGCAAACGCACTACAGGGAGGAGACTTGAGTTCGTGCGTGAAAATCGTGCGGTGGCGGCGGTTTTTGGTATACTATACATCCAATGGCAGAAGAATTGACACCCATGATGCGCCAGTATCTCGCGCTCAAGCGTGAGATACCCCAGGGCGCGATACTCATGTTCCGTCTCGGCGATTTCTACGAGATGTTCGGCGAGGACGCACTCGTCGCCTCGCCCATTCTCGGTGCGACGCTGACCCAGCGCAACGGCAGTCCGATGTGCGGCGTGCCCTACCACGCGCTCAACTCCTATCTCGCGAAACTCATCCGTGCGGGGAAAACCGCCGCGCTCTGCGACCAGGTTGAGAACCCGAAGTTTGCAAAGGGACTCGTCCGCCGCGAGATTACGCGCATCGTCACGCCGGGCACCGTCACGGAGGACGGACTTCTCGACGAGACGGCGAACAACTACGTCGCGGCGGTTTCGGGGCTGGGGCTCGCCCTGCTCGACCTTTCGACAGGCGAGTTCAGCGTGGAGGGTTTCGGCTCTCGGGAGCAACTCGACGAGGCGCTCGAACGGTATCGTCCGGCGGAAATGCTCGCACAGGACGAGAACAACCAGTGGACGTTTTCGATCGACGCCGCGCTCGACTGCCTGACGCGGCACTTCAAGGTGATGAGCCTGGATGGCTTCGGGCTGACGGGGAAGAACGACCTTATTTCCGCCGCCGGCGCTCTCCTCTATTACGTGGGGACGACCCTGCACCACTCCCTTGACCACGTGCGGAAGGTCGCCCTGCGCGGCTCGGACGACGCGCTCGTCTTGGACGCGGGCACGATTCGCCACCTTCAGCTTCTGCCGGGCGGCGAAGTGACGCGCTCCGCGTCGCTTCTCGGCGTGCTGGACGTGACGCGCACGCCGATGGGCGCACGGACGATGCGCAACTGGATTGCGCGTCCGCTTGCGCGGGCGGCGGCGGTGAATGCGCGGCTTGACGCGGTGGGGGCGTTCGTCACCGACCGCGCCGCGCTCGCCTCGCTTCGTGCGCTTCTGACGGGTGTGCGCGACCTCGAACGCCTGATTGCGAAGGTCGATTCGGGTCGTGCCAACCCCCGCGACCTGAAGGCCCTTGCGACCTCCCTCTCGCCAATCCCCCAGATTGTCGCGACGGCGACGGCTCAGCCGATTGCGGACGTCGTCTCGCGGATGAAGCCCCAGGCGGAGATAGTCGATCTCATCGCCCGGTCGATTGCCGAAGAGCCGCCCGTGATGCTGACGGACGGCGGGTTCATCGCGGCGGGCTACAATTCGGAACTCGACGAACTGCGCGGGATTGCGCAGGAAGGCCACCGCTGGCTCGCCGAATACCAGGCGAAGGAACAGGAGCGCACGGGCATTCCGAAGCTGAAGGTCAGGCACGTCTCGACCTTCGGATTCGTGATTGAGATTCCGAAGAGTTTTGTGCCGCAGGCTCCGTCGGACTATGAACGCCGCCAGACGCTGACGACGGGCGAACGCTACGTGACGCCCGAACTGAAGGAATACGAACGCAAGGTTCTCGGTGCGCAGGAGAAGTCCGTCGCCCTCGAACAGCAACTCTACAGGGAAATCCTCGCCCGAATCGCGGCGAAGACGGTGGAGATTCAGGAAACCGCCCTCGCGGTTGGCGAACTGGACGCAATCCTCTCGCTCGCCGACCGCGCCCTCGCGGCGGGCTATGTGCGCCCGACAGTGGACGATTCGGACGTGCTGGAGATCACGGACGGACGCCACCCCGTCGTCGAGCAGTTGCCCGACGCCGAGCCGTTCGTGCCGAATTCGGCGTTCCTGAACTGCACGACCGACCAGATCATGCTCATCACGGGTCCGAACATGGCGGGCAAGTCGACCTACATCCGTCAGGTTGCGACAATCGCGGTGATGGCGCAGCTCGGTTCGTTCGTACCCGCCGCGTCCATGCGCCTTGGCGTGCTCGACCGCGTGTTCACGCGCATCGGCGCGGGCGACGACCTCGCGCGCGGCCGCTCCACCTTCCTCGTCGAAATGCAGGAGACGGCGAACATCCTCAACAACGCCACCCCGAAGTCTCTCATCGTCCTCGACGAAATCGGACGTGGCACTTCGACGTTCGACGGCATTTCCATCGCGTGGAGCGTGGCGGAATATCTGCACGGCAAGGCGTCCGCAAAGGCGAAGACGCTCTTCGCCACCCACTATCACGAGCTCACCGACCTTGCGGATACCTTCGCGGGCATCAAGAACTACACCGTGCGGGTGAAGGAGGAGGGCGGGCGCATCGTCTTCCTGCGGCGCATCGCGCCCGGCATCGCCGAGAAGAGTTTCGGCATCCACGTCGGGGCGATGGCGGGACTGCCGAAGGAGGTCGTCGATCGCGCCGCGCAGATTCTCAAGAACCTTGAGGCGAATGAGATTGACGTGAACGCGCCGAACAAGGCCGTGCGCCGTCCGCGCAAGAAACTTTCCGAGATGCCGGGGCAGATGACCTTTTTCTGAGGAGGACGACATGACGACGACAGAAGCCGAGCGGCGCATTGACGAATTGCGCGGGGAAATCAACCGCCACGACCGCCTCTACTACGTGGAGGCAAAGCCGGTCATCGGCGACCGCGACTACGACCTCCTCTACGAGGAACTGCTCGCGCTGGAGCGGCAGTTCCCCCAGTTCGCCTCTCCCGATTCCCCGACCCAGCGCGTGTCAGGCGAACCGATTGCGGGGTTCGTTCAGGTTCGGCACAATCCGCCGATGCAGTCTCTCGACAAGACCCACTCGAAGGGCGAACTCGCCGACTTCGACGCATTCGTGCGCAAGGAGGTCGAGGGCTTCACCTACCGCGTCGAGCCGAAGGTCGATGGCGTGTCGATGTCCCTCCTCTACGAGAATCGCCGCCTCGTGCGGGCGGCGACACGCGGCAACGGCATCGTCGGGGACGACGTGACGGCGAACGTGCGGACGATTCGCTCCGTGCCGCTCGTCCTGCCGTCGGAAGTGCCGGAGACGTTGGAGGTGCGCGGCGAAGTCTACATGACGCGGGAGGGATTCGTCCAACTGAATGCCCGCGAGGAGGAGGCGGGGCGCGAACCGTTCGCCAATCCGCGGAATGCGGCGGCGGGGTCGCTCAAGCAGCTTGACCCGAGGGAAGCCGCGTCGCGTCCGCTCGACATCGTGATTTACAACGCGGGCGGGGTCGGATGCGACGGGTTCGCGACGCATGGCGAGATGGTCGCGGCGTTTCGGCGGTGGGGCTTTCCCGTCACGCCGTGGAGTCGCTCGTGCAAGACGATTGAGGAAGTCTTCGCCGCGATTGACGAACTGGAGAAGTTGCGGCACACCTTCCGCTTCGAGATTGACGGGGCGGTGCTCAAGATTGACGAACGCCGCTTCTATTCGGTTCTCGGTGCGACGGCGCACGGTCCGCGCTGGGCGCGCGCCTACAAGTATGCGCCCGAGCGCGTGGAGACGGTCGTCGAGTCGATCACCGTCCAGGTCGGGCGAACGGGCATCCTCACGCCTGTTGCGGAACTGAAGCCCGTGCCGCTCGCCGGTTCCGTCATTGCCCGCGCCACGCTTCACAACGCCGACCAGATTGCGCGGCAGGACATCCGTGTCGGCGACCACGTCTGGCTCGTGAAGGCGGGGGACGTGATACCGGCGGTCGAGTCGGTGATTCCCGAAAAACGGACGGGGGCGGAGAAGGTCTTTCATATGCCGACCGCGTGTCCCGTCTGCGGCGGGAAGGTCGAGCATCTCGGCGACGAGGTGGCGGTTCGGTGCGTGAACCCGCTCTGCCCGGCGCAACTCCAGCGGCGGCTCGAGCATTTTGCCGAACGCAACGCGCTCGACCTCAAGGCTCTCGGCGGACGCATCGCCGACGTGCTGGTGGCGCGCGGCATCGTGCGCGACCCGCTCGACCTCTTCACCCTGAAGGCGGACGAACTCGCCGCGCTCAACGTGGGGGAGGAGAATGCGCCGCGACGCTTCGGCAAGAACGCGCAGAGCCTGATGGACGCGGTGAACGCCGCGCGAAGCCTGCCGCTCGACCGCTGGCTCTACGCCATCGGCATTCCGCAGGTTGGCGTGACAGTGGCGAGGGACATCGCCGCCGAACATGCGCGGATGAGCGACCTTCCTGAAAGCGAAGTCCTTCGGAACGTCATTGCGAACGACGCGAAGAAGGGGAAGGAACGCAAGATACTCGTCATCAAGGTGGAAGCCGCCCGCGCCGTGCTGGACTTCTTCGCGAGCGATTACGGAAGGATGTTCCTTGCGCGGATGCGTGAACTCGGCATCGACCCCAAGCGGGCGGAAAAGGAAGTCGTTGCCGCGTCGGGTCCGCTCGTCGGGGCGGGATGCGTCCTGACGGGCAGTCTCTCGCGTCCGCGTGGCGAATACGCGAAACTGATCGAGCGGGCGGGCGGCGTCGTGCAGAGCGCGGTCACCTCGAAGACGAAATACCTGATTGCCGGGGCGAACGTCGGGGCAACGAAGACGGAAAAGGCACGCGCCCTCGGTACGATCGTCATCGACGAGGCGAAACTGCTCGAACTGCTGGGGCAGACGACGGCGGAAGAGACTCTTCCGCCGCCTTCGCCGGCCTCCGCCACTCCCGTGCAGGGCAACCTTTTCTAAAGCCGCCGCCAATTGAAACCCGAGCGTTTCCAGTCGGGCAAATAGTCCGACCATCGAAAATTGCCTAAAAAACGGCGCACACGCGCCGCAGATCCTGCTGGTGTTGCACGAGCGGAGCGTTCCCTTTTTTGGTATAATGTGCGGTATGGAGAAGATGAAGCAGATCATGTATGGCGTGACCGACTTCGCGCGGATGCGCGCGGAGAACGGCTA
>CAVDWI010000098.1:0-7674 GCA_963612485.1 Barnesiella intestinihominis | reverse complement strand
GCAAGACGCTGACGAAACTCCGCGAGAGTTCCGCGACCGCCGACGAGTTCGCGAAACAGGAGAAGATGCAGCAGTTCTCCACGCCGCCGCACGAGGCGTTCATGGCCGCGTGGGTGGCGAACGTGAACCCGAACGACGTCTCGCTCGAACCGTCCGCCGGAATCGGCGGCATCGCCGTGTTCTCACACCTCGCGGGCGCGAAACTCATCCTCAACGAACTTGACGCGGACGGACGCGCCAAGACCCTCGAACAGCTCGGCATCGCCCCGAAGGTCTACAACTTCGACGCGGAAAACCTCTGGTCGATGTTCTACCCGCTCGTCGGCAAGGGCGAAGTCCGGCGTCCGACCGTCGTCGTGATGAACCCGCCGTTCTCCAACTCACAGCGCACGGACAAAAAGGACACAATCGGCGTGGGCGGCAAGCACATCGAGGAGGCGCTGCAAATGCTCGCACCCGGCGGCCGCCTCGTCGCCATCGTCGGCCACGGCATGGTGCACGACGCGCAATCCCCGAAGGTGCGCGCGTGGTGGCGGAAAATCGGCTCGCAGTATCAAGTCCGCGCCGACGTGACCGTCAACGGACAGGAATACGCGAAATACGGCACGACCTACGACAACGACCTCATCGTCATCGACAAGGTGAAGCCAAACGCCGCGAAGAAGCCAGTTTTTGGTATAATACAAAGCATCGACGAACTCCCGTCGATGATGGAAGGAGTAAGAAATGATCGCCCTGCTACCACATCTGAAAATGCTCAACCAGCTGCCGGCCAACAAGGCGGCGGCGGAAGTGCTGCGCCGAATGGGAGAAGTCCCGTCAAGCCAGAATCTGCACCTCATGCAACTGGCAGGGGAAAAACTGGATCAGGAAAACCTGGACTACCTGTCGGATCCGTATCAGGACTGGGGGGATCTGTATCGTCACCTAACGGAGCCGGTGGCAAAGAGACTGTCGGAGGAAATGGGGGAAAGCCCGGACTGGATGGAGGATCTGAGCGCGGCGGAACTGATGGCGTCAATAATGGATTCGGTGTCCACGATGCTGCCTTTCAATCCCCGGACGCTACAGTAGTCAACGCCGCCGGAGACGGTTCGGCTGATACCGAAGTCCGCGAAGTCGGCAACGGCACGTTCTCCGAATACCGTCCGAGCAAGGTGCGCGTCCCGGGTGCGAAGCCACATCCGACACCTCTCGTCGAATCCACGGCGATGGCGAGCGTTCTGCCGCCCGACCCGACCTATCAGCCGATTCTCCCGAAGAAAGCCATAGAAAGCGGTCAGCCGTCCGAAGCGCAGATCGAGCAGATTGTCTACGCGGGTCAGGCGCACGAGCAGTTCCTTGCGAACGGCGACCGGCGCGGCTACTTCATCGGCGACGGCACGGGGGTTGGCAAAGGGACGGAAATCTCCGGTGTCATCTGCGACAACTACAACCACGGACGCAAGAAAGCGGTGTGGGTGTCGAAGGGCGACAACCTCTATCCTGACGCGCAACGCGACCTCAAAACCTTCGGTATGGAGGGCGAGGTTTTCAGTTTCAACCCACAGAAGAAAGGAAATCTCGGACGTGCGCATGGTATCGCGTTCATGTCATACAAGGCACTTGCGCAAGATATCGGGTTTGGTTCGAACGGCAACGTCGTTTCGACAAAGAAGAACAAGATAACCCGGTTCCAGCATCTCGTCAACTGGCTCGGCAAGGACTTTGACGGCGTGATCGTGTTTGACGAATGTCATCAGGCGGGGAACGCGGTGGCAACTCGCGGCAAGCGCGGGATTGTGGAAGCCTCGAAGCGGGGGCGCGCGGTCGTGGCGCTGCAACAGGCTCTCCCGAAAGCGCGAATCCTCTACGTCTCGGCAACGGGCGCGACCGAGGTGAGCAACCTCTCCTACGCGACGCGCCTCGGCCTCTGGGGCGAAGGGACGGCGTTCCGCGACCGCGAGCAGTTCATCGAGAAAGTCTCGTCCGGCGGCCTCTCGGTTATGGAAATCGTCGCCCGCGACATGAAGTCAATGGGCGTCTACGCGGCTCGCACACTATCCTACGAAGGAATCGTCAACCGCAAACTGGAACACAAGTTGACCGAATCGCAGACGCGCAAATACGACGAGTTCGCGGATGCGTGGCAGTTGGTGGCGGAAAACGTGAAGGAAGCACTCGTCTCGTCCGGCGGCGCGAAGAACGGCGATGCGGTTAAGAACGCAATAGCCGCGTTTTGGAATGGTCAGCAGCGGTTCTTCAACCAAGTCCTGACGGCCATGCAGATGCCGTCCGTCCTTGCGGACGCGAAGAAGCAGCTCGAGGCTGGCAATTCGGTGGTGTTCCAGCTTGTCAACACGAACGAGGCCACGCAGGAGAGGGCGATCAAGGCGCAGCAGGCGAAGGGCGAGGAAGTCAACCCAGAAGAACTCGACCTTTCGCCGCGCGACATCCTGATCGGTTTCGTCGAGCACTCGTTCCCGACGGCGAAATACGTGGAGCAGACGGACGCAGACGGCAACACGCAATGGGTGATCCTCACTGATGCCGAGGGCAAGCCCGTTGATGACCCGATTGCGCTGGAGGCGAAGGAGGAGTTGCTGACGAAACTCCGCATGATGAAACTCGACAATAACCCGCTTGAACTTCTCCTTGATGAGTTCGGGGCTGATAACGTCGCCGAAATCACGGGGCGTTCCCGCCGCCGCCAGCCCGTCCGCAACGCCGACGGCGAGGTGGAAATCAAACTCGTCCGTCGCACCGCCGCGACACGCGAAGTGGAAATCGAAGAATTCAACGCGGGCAAGCGCAGGGTTCTCGTTTTTTCGGGCGCCGGCAATACGGGCAAGAGTTTCCACGCCGACAGGCGTTTCGCCAACCAGTCGAAGCGCATCCACTACCTCGTTCAGGCGGGCTGGCGCGCGGACGGCGCGTTGCAGGGCTTCGGGCGCACGCACCGCTCCAACGAGAAGCAGCCGCCGGAATACGTGCTTTGCTCCACCGACATTCGCGGACATCAGCGGTTCATCTCCACGGTGGCGCGGCGGCTCGCGCAGCTCGGCTCGCTGACGGCGGGCGACCGCGCATCCGCCGGGTCGGGCGTGTTCTCGGAAGAGGACAACCTCGAAAACCAGTATGCCAGCGACGCGGTCAAGCAGCTCTTCAACGAGATGTTCCTTGACGACCGGGGGCGGTTCAACATCGTCTGCAAGCAACTCGGTTTCGTCAAGCCGAAGATGAACAATCGGACGGGCGAAGTCGAGGAAGTCAATGGTATGCTCGATAAGGATCGCGATCTCGACCCGAGCAAGATTCCCGACGTGCCGACCTTCCTCAACCGCATCCTCAACTGCCGCGTCTCGATGCAGAACCAACTCTTCGACGAGTTCGCGGACAAAATGAAGAACGCGATCGAGGCGGCGAAGGACGCGGGCAAATACGACCCCGGCCTTGAAAAACTCCAGGGCGATTCCATCGAGGAATTGAACCGCACGGAAATCTGGAATTCGGGCGAGGGAACGGGATCGACCGACATCGTTGAAGTCGGCGTCGGCAAGAAAACGAAGAAAACGCCGTTTGAATCCGCCCTCCGCCAGATGACGGTGCGTGCGCAGGGGCGCGACTACTTCTTCGCGAGGAACGTCAAGTCGGGCAAAATCTTCGGCTTCGCCGAGACGAACGCGACGCGCACGGACGAGCGCGGCATCGTGAACACGGTCTACCGTTGCTTCGCCCCCGACGGCAAGGCAATTAACGTCCTTGAAAGGGACGTGCGCCTCGACGGCGACCGCATGAACTTCACGAGACTGCCCGACGGCGAGGCGCAGAAACTCTGGGACGAAGCGGTGGCCGCGCTCCCCGAAATGCAGACGACGAAGCGGTATTTCGTCCACGGCACGCTTCTTCCGATTTGGGACCGCCTCGGCGCGAGCAACCCGCGCATCTACCGCATCGCGCCGACCGGGGCGAACGTCTCGTTCCTCGGCATGGAAATCAAGCCGGAGAACGTGAATGACGTCCTCCGCCGCTTCGGTAAGACCCCGCAGGCGGTCGAACTGACCCCGGCGATGGTGATGAGCCGAATCGTCCAGGAGGGCAAGTCCGTCAAGCTCCAGCACGACGAGTGGGAAATCCGCCGCGCAAAGGTGAACGGCGACTACCGCATCGAACTGAAGGGCGTGGAAAGCCTGAAGGAAATGCAGAAACTCGAAGCCGACGGCCTCGGCACAATCGAGCGCATTGCATATACGCCGCGCTTCTTCATCCCGCGCACGGAGGAGAGCGTCGCGGCGTTCCTGAAACGCTACCCCGCGATGCCCGACGACGGCGGCATTTCGAGTGCGCAGAACGCGGGTCCAAACTACTTGGCGATGACGCCAGAACAGCGCACGGCGGAGTTCGGCAAGAACCTCGAAGCCTATGTGAACGCCTACAACGGCGCGGGCGAAGGCCTCGCGGACAAGGTAGACCAGTTGAAGAGCGTAATCGTCGCAATGTCGAATCAGGAACTGGTGAAACAGGCGTCGGACTTCCAGCAGTACGACCGCCACTCGGAAACCGACCCGATTCACCATATGCGGATGATGATCAAGAGGGAACTCGTCAACCGCAACGCGCTCACGGACAAGGAGATGGCCGAGCTGACGCTCTGGTATTCCCGCGACCTCGAACTCGACGACGAATACTCCGCGATCTCGATTTACGAGGTGAACGCATGGCGCAAGGCGCGCGGAATCCCCGAAATCGTCAACAAGCAGAAAACGACCGTAGACCGAATCGTCCGCGCCGGGAAATACATGGCGTCGAACACGGACGAAATCGACCGATTCATCAACGTCTCCGCGCAGACCCCGCACGGGTGGACTGCCGTCGAGACGAACGCCGTCCAGCAGCGGCGCATCGAACTTGAACGCGACTACGACGCGAAGACCGACCTCATCAACCAGGCCGAGATGGACGGCAACAAGGAACAGGCGCAGGCCATCCGCGAAGCCCGCAAGCAGGTTCAGGACATGATCGACACGCTCGACCGCGCCAACCGCGCGGCGGCGCGCGAGTGGGGCTTGACCGGCATCGCCCGCCGCTTCATGCTCAACCGCAACGGCACGTTCGCGAAGTTCACGGGCGACATCCGCGCCGACATCGGGCGGCAACTCACCCCCGAAGAGGAGGCGGGCGCGAAAATGCTCTGGGACGCCTACCGCGACGCGCAGGGCAAACTCGACGAGGTGACGATCCGCAAGACGAGCGAACTGCTGAAGGACATTCTCCGCAAGCACCTGAAGCGCGAGGCGGATCTGCACAAGCTCGGCGACACGAGGACGCTGAAGGAGATCGAGCGCGATTACGTCGCGGCGATAGACCATCTGATCGTCCACGCGAACCGTTCGGGCGGCTATCTCCTGAACCTCCCCGACGGGCGCAAGTGGGTTGACGCGATTCGCCGCTATCACATGGCGGCGGCTCTTGAAGCCGGGCGTCACCTCTCGGTCGAAGATGTCCTCTCGCTCGTCCGCAGCGACCTCGCCGAAGCGGGAATCGTCACCGACGACCACGACGTGATGCAGATCATCACCGGGCACGGGAACACCTACGAGGCGGACAATTCCGAACTCGAAAAGGCGATGCGCGAGCAGCGCGCGCTGATGAACGAGTATCAGAAGTGGGAAGACATGATGGACGATGGGCATCTTCCCGACAAGACCGGCCTCATCCGCGACGAGCCGACGCAGGCTCTCCGCGAAGCGCAGAAGATCACCCGCGAGCTCATGCGCGACTTCATGGAGAAGCATCCTGAACTGATGATGCAAGACGCGACGCGGCGTCTGAAGACGATTCAGGATTCCCTCATGAAGCGGTGGCAGAACGAGATCGCCGACCTTGAAAAGGCAATCGAGAGCGGCGAAAAGATCATGCGCACAAAGGGGACAGTCCAGTATACGCCCGAAATGCTGGAGAAGCGCCGCGAGCTCGAAGCGAAGCGGAAGGAGTATCGCGAGATGTTCCCCGCCGAGCCGCTGACCCACGCGCAGAAGCTGGATCGGTATCTGAAAGCCCTCAACCGCCGTTTCGCCGAACTGGACGCGAAGAAGACTGCCCTCGAATACGCCAAGACGGACGAGGAGCGCGCGGCGTTGCTCGGCAAGCGCAAGGGCGAGAAGTTTGACGAGCGCGAAGTCGTCGAATTGAAGAACAGGATCGCGGAGCTGAAGGAGGACATCCAAGACCTCCACGACCTCCACTTCCCCGCCGGGACATACGAGGAGTTCCGTGCGATGGTCGAGCGTCGCAAGCGCGCGCTGACGCAGAACATCGAGCGCATCGAGGCGAAGCTGAACGCCCGCGACTTCGCCCCGTCGAAGCGCGAACCGTCCGCCCTCGCGAAGCGCGTCGCCGCCGACCCCGACGTTATCGAGGCGACGCGCCTGCGCAACGCCGCGTCCAAGCGGCTGATGCAGGAACGCGAACGATACAAACGCTCCGTGCTTCCCTACAACGCGGGCCGTGCGTTCGACTGGTTTGAGTCGCTGATGGCCGCGCCCCGCGTGTTCCGCACGATGCTCGACCTCTCCGCGACGATGACGCAGGGCGCGGCCATGTTCGCGTCGCGCCCTATTCTCGGCTATCAGGCGTTAGAGAACTCCGTCAAGGCGTTTTACAGCGAGGCGAACACGGACACGATCATGGCGGCTCTTATGGCCGACCCCGACTTCGCCGAGTTTGCCGAAATGGGCGGACATATCTACAACGTCTCGAACCTTGACGAAAAGGGATTGCCGGAGGAGTTCCGCGGCATCTCGCAGAAACTCGTCACGATTCGCGGCAAGCAGTATGGCCTTGACGACATTCCGGGCGTAAAGGCGTCCGAGCGTTCCTTCGGCGTGTTCCTCAACTGTCTCAACGTCAGCGTCTACAAGGCGATCAAGGCGAACGGCGGCTGGGGGCCGACGGGTCCATCCGAAGCGCAGAAAAAGGACATTGCCATCTCGCTCAATGTCGCGTCCGGACGCGGCTATGAGAATAACGGCGGTCGTGGAGCGTGGGATCGCGTCATGTCGGCGGCACTCTGGGCTCCGCGCTTCGCGGCCTCCGGCTTCAAGATGGCGGTCGGCTGGAATGTTATCGCCCCGCAGATGCGCGGCGACATTACCGAGCGCACCTACGCGGACAGGATGGTTTCGTCCAAACAGGCGGCGAAGGAATATGCGCGGCAAATCGCTTCAATGGCGGCGTGGACGCTCCTCGCAACGCTCCTTCTCGGACGCAAGGACCCCGAATGGCTGGAAGAGGTGCTGAATCCGCTCTCGTCCAACTTCCTCACCGTCCGCATTGGGAATACCAACATCAGTGCTTTCGGCCCAATCAAGCAGTGGTGGACGTTCATGGCGCGATTCCTGACCGGCAAGACAGTCGGCATGGACGGCGTGACGCGCAACCGGGATCGCGGGCAGACGGCTACGCGATTCATTCGCGGCAAACTCTCGCCGCTTGCGGGGCTTGTCGTCGACCTGACCGAGGGCAAGGACTTCCTTGGCGACAAACTCGTCTGGGACCGCGCCGCGCAGAGCAGGGAGAAGAGTGGATGGACGCACGTCGGCGAATCGCTTGGCGTTCCGCTCTCGGCTGGTGACGTCGTGGAGGCGTTCAAGGAGAACTCGCTTGCGAACGCGCTCCTTCTCACGCCGTTCATCG
>CAVDWI010000097.1:0-7692 GCA_963612485.1 Barnesiella intestinihominis | reverse complement strand
CCGACGGCATGTTCCCGATGTGCTACCCCTCCGACCACCGCGAGGACAACTTCATTCCCAACTGGGCGATGTGGTTCGTGCTCGAGACCGAGGAGTATCTCGTGCGCAGTGGCGACCGCGCCACGGTCGATGCGTTGCGTCCGCGCATCGAGAAGCTCGTCGAGTTCCTTTGGAAGTTCCGCAATTCGGACGGGCTACTTGAGAAACTGCCGAGTTGGGTGTTCGTCGAGTGGTCGAAGGCGAACGACTTTGTGCAGGACGTGAACTATCCCTCGAACATGACGTGGTCGCAGGTGCTGGACGCGGTCGCCCGCCTCTACGGACGTAAAGACCTCGCGGCGGAGGCGGAGCGCGTGAGGGCGAAGATTCGCGAGCAGAGTTGGAACGGTCGCTTCTTCCGCGACCACGCCGTGCGCGGCGCGGACGGTCGCCTCGTCGTGCAGGACGCGGACATTACCGAGACCTGTCAGTATTACGCCTTCTTCTCCGGCGTCGCGACGAAGGAACTCCATCCAGAACTCTGGCAGTCACTGCTCACGGACTTCGGGCCGAAGCGCGACGACAAGAAGACCTACCCTGAAGTCTACCGTTCCGCCGCGTTCATCGGCAACTACCTCCGGCTCAAGATTCTCGAACGCGAAGGGCTCGGCGATCAGGTTCTCGCGGACTGCAAGGGCTACTTCCTGAAGATGGCGGAGGAGACGGGGACGCTCTGGGAACACGACGATACGCAGGCGAGTTGCAACCACGGCTTCGCGAGTTACGCGGCGGTTCTGCTGGCGCGGTGTGTGCTCGGCGTCGAGAAGGTCGATTTGCTCGCGAAGCGGCTCGTGCTGGCGAAGGACGTGCGGGCGAAACTGGCGTGGGTGGAGGGTGCGTTCCCCGTCGGCGAGGGGAAGATCCGCGTCCGCCGCGAGAACGGCGTCGTGCGCGTCGCCGACGTGCCGGCGGGCTGGACGGTCGAGACGCGGGAGGTTGGTGCGCCCCCGCTTGCACTCTCGAACGAGACGCTGCGCGTCGAGGTCAGCCGCGAGACGGCGGCGTTCGACGTCACCGACCTGCGCACCGGGCGCACGTGGCGGCAGTTGCCGACCGAAGGGGCGAAGGTGGAGGTTCTTTCCGCCGAGGTCAATCCGAACGGACGGAGCGCGGCGTTCCGCCTGAAGATTGATGGCGTTGACGGTGAGGTCGCGATGCGTCTCGCTTTGGAGGGTGCGGAACTTGCCGTGGAACTCGACTCGGCGGCGGAGAACGCCGTCGCGGAATCATTCGACTTCCCGCGTCCGTTCGCGGCGCAACGCGGCGAGCGGCTTCTGCTGCCGAACGGGTGCGGCTACGCCATTCCCGTCGAGTGGGCGGACTTGGGGACGACGGAGTTCGACCGTGCGAAGTTCTGGAAGCGCGAGATGAAGATGAGCGCGTGGGGACAGTATGGCGAGACGGTTGCGGCGGATGGTTCGCTCGAGGGCGCGGGTGCGGTTCTCGGAATGGTGGAGACTCCGGCGGACGTCTGGCTCGATGCGTCCGTTCGTGGGAACGGACTTCGACAGGCGGGGGTTTCGTGGGGTGGCGAGGACAAGCGGTTCGGCTATGCGCGGAAGATGCGTTTCGTATTCTTCGTGAAGGGTTCGCCGATGGAGATGGCGAGGCGCGTACGCACGGAGATGGAGCGGCGCGGTCTCGCGGTGACGTTCGCGCAGAAGCGGGCGCGGCATCCGAAGATGGCGGAACGCTACGATCTGCTCGCGGGCGCCCCAATCGTTTGGTATTGGGAGACGGAAGGGGACAAGCCCGGCGTGGCGCGGCGGCTGAAGGAACTCGGATTCAGGAACTTCATCTTCAGCGGCGTCACGCGCCGCGACCTGAACGTGTGGATTACGCCTGAAGAAGTGCGGGAGATCGCGAAGATCCCAGGCGTTCTCCAGACGGAATACGACATCTACTCGGACACGATGCCGCGGGCGATGCTCGACAAGATTGACGCGGTGCGTCCGCACTGGCCGCTCGACGCCTGCGAACGGGACGACATCATCCGCCTGGAGGACGGCTCGCCGGCGGGCGGGTGGCAGGTGGCGCTGAAGGACGACCCGACGAAGAAGCCGACGGTGAGGTGCTCGATTGTCTGTCCGGCGCGGATGCGACCCTACATGCGCGAGCGCATCTCAAAGCGGCTTGCCGAAGCCCCCGGCTACGGGGCGCGGTTTCTTGACGGGAACGGCACGTGCGTGAGCCACTGCTCGAATCCGAAGCACCCCCTGACGCACCGAACGGGTGCGGAGGCGTGCAAGCGGATGCTCGCGCTTCCGGGCGAGGAGTTCAACCTCATCTGCGGTTCGGAGGACGGAATCGAGTGCTACGTGCCGGAGGTCGACTATCTCGAAGGGAACTTCTCCTCGTGGGCGTATCGCGTGGACGGCGGGCGGTATATGTGGAAAATCTACGATGAAACGCCGGAAATCATCGAAAAGGGGCTTGACCCGACGACGCGCGTCCCGTTCTGGGAGATGGTGTTCCACGACTGCATCGTCTCGACGTGGTATTGGACGGACTACAACAACAAGTTCCCGAAGGCGTGGTGGAAGCACGACCTGCTGAACGCCGTCACGGGAACGGCGCCTATGTATTTCTTCACGCGGCAGGTCTTTGAGGGTATCCAAGACCGTCTCGCGGAATCCGTGAAGGTGACGACACCCGTCGCTCGCGCCACCTTTGGCGTGCGGATGACGGACTACCGCTGGCTTACGGCCGACCGACTCGTGCAGCAGAGCGCGTTTGCCAACGGCGTCCGCGTCACGGTCAACTTCGGCGAAAAGCCCTTCACGATGGTGGACGGGTTCGTTTTGTCCCCACGCGGCCACCGTTTCGAGAATATCGACGGCCGATAGGATGCGCACCTAAACCTCTGCCCGTCACTTCGGCGGGTAGAAAAGCACTTGATTTGAACCCTTCGATGTCCACTTTGGGGTCGGCTGGAATGCGGAACGGGCACGAAATCACAGAAAATCGGATTTCGTGCCCGTCCTGCATTGACTTTTGGGCGGATGACATGATATAATTCGCGCAAAACAACTTTCTGTCTAAAGGAATTGCGATTTATGAAGTTCATCGGTCGGACGGAACAAATAGGACAGTTGATGGCGCTTTGGAACAAGGCGACGTCTTCTCTCGTCACGTGCCAGGGGCGGCGGCGGATCGGCAAGAGCCGGCTGATGGACGAGTTCGCGGCGCGAAGCGGATGTCATTACCTGAAACTGTCGGGACTTGCCCCGCGAAAGGGTATGACGAATGACGACCAGTTGCGTTACTTCTGTCAGCGACTTGGCGAGAAGTCGGGCGTTGAGGGGCTCACGGCGAAAAACTGGTCAGAGGCGTTTTCGCTCCTCGATGCGGAAGTCGTGCGCCATACGTCCGAGCGAATGGTCGTCCTGCTGGATGAGATTTCGTGGATGGGCAAGTACGATCCCGACTTTCCGGGCTACCTGAAAGATGCGTGGGACGACGCCCTGAAGAAGCACGACAACTTGATTCTCGTGCTCTGCGGTT
This sequence comes from Barnesiella intestinihominis, assembly GCA_963612485.1. GTDB lineage: Bacteria > Verrucomicrobiota > Kiritimatiellia > RFP12 > UBA1067 > UBA1067. The sequence continues at coordinate 4,149 of CAVDWI010000097.1, read as the reverse complement.
CCGTCTCGTCGTGGATTCAGAAAAACATTCTTGACAGCACGGGATTCGTCGGGCGCATCTCGCTGGAAATCGTCCTCGGCGAGCTGCCGGTTCGCGACTGCCTTCAGTTCTGGCGGCAGTCGGCGGACGGCGTTTCGTCGCGCGAGGTGTTCGACTTGCTCTCCGTCACGGGCGGCGTTCCGATGTATCTGGAGGAGCTTGACCCGACGCTGACGACGAACGAAAACCTGCGACGCATGGCCTTCTCGAAAGGCGGGACGCTCTTTAAGGACTTCACGCGCATCTTCAACGATGTCTTCGGTGCGAAAGCAGCGGACAAGCGCGAAATCCTGTCTGCGCTTGCGTTCGAGTCCAGGACACTGTCGGAGATTACTGCGGCTCTTGGCAAGAAGCGAAACGGGCATCTCTCGGAGGCCTTGGAGGGACTGGAACTTGCAGGTTTTATCGAGCGCGACGGCGGGGTCAATCCGGCAACGGGGCGAGAGGCGAAGATTGCGCGCTATCGTATTCGCGACAACTACACGCGGTTTTACCTGCGCTTCATCGAGCCTTACGCCGCGATGATCCGGCAGGGCGCGTTTACGTTTGTATCTCTTGAGGCGTTGCCGGGCTGGGACTCGATACTTGGTCTGCAGTTCGAGAATCTCATGCTGAACAACGTCTCGGCACTGATTGCGAGACTTGGGCTTGACCGCTCGCTTGTCCTTTCGGCGGGTCCGTATCGGAAGACCCCGTCCCGCAGGACGACAGGAGGCGCGGTCGGTGACGGCTGTCAGATTGACGTCCTGATCCAGTTGCGGCAGGCGATGTATCCCGTCGAGGTCAAGCGCCGAAATGAGATCGGGCTTGATGTCATTGACCAGATGAAGAGGAAGGTCGCCGCGTTGCCGAATCCGAATGGCGTTTCAATCCGCCCGGTTCTCGTTTATGACGGACATCTCGCGCCGTCGGTTCTTGAGAACGCCTATTTTGCCGCCACGTTGCCGGCATCCGACGTTCTTCTTTCGTGACGGCTCAAAGCGCACCTCAAGAAGTTGACATGGCATTCATGTTTTGGGGCGGGGTTTTGTGGTATACTTCCCTCCGTTATGAGGAAGTCATCTGCTGTGAAAACTGAAAACGTAAAGTCCCGTTCGTCCTTTGCATTCTTCATCGTCCTTGCCGGGGGCTTCTTCGCGGCGATTGTCGCGCACGGTGCGCCGTCTGTCGGTTGGCCCGTCCTGCGCGAATACGCTGGCGCGAACCTTCGCCGCGTCCGGATGCCGCTCGGCGGCGTCGGTACGGGCACCGTCTCGCTGCACGGTCGCGGCGCTCTCGTGGACTGGGCCGTCCGCAACGAACCGGCCTATGGCTGGACGCCGACCGCCGCGGACGCGGCGACCGGCTTTTGGCTGCGCGTTGAGGATGACGAGGGGCGCGTCTCGGCGCGGATTCTTGAAGGTCCGCCCGACGACGAACTCTTTGACGGCGATGCGGGCGGCGGCTTCCCGAACCACGGCTTCCCGCGCTTCCGCTCGGCAACCTTCCGTGCGGCGTATCCGCTCGCGCAGGTTGCGCTTGCCGACGACCGTCTGCCGATCGCGGCGACGCTCGAGGCGATGACCCCGCTCGTCCCCGGCGATGCGGAGGCGAGTGGCATTCCCGCCGCGCTTTTGCGCTGGCGGCTCGTCAATCGCACGTCGCGCCCCGTCAAGGCGAGCATCCTCGGCTTCCTCGTGAACGCCGCCGGCGGCGAAGTCGCCAAGGCTCGCGTTCAGACGGACGCACTGGACGGCGTTTCGATTGGCAGTCGGGACGTGTCGCCGACTGATACGACGCTCGGGCGGCTTCTCCTTGTTCTGCCGAAGGGAATGGGCGAGACCGCCGCAGCCCTGACGATCGCCGACTTTGATTGGAAAGTCCACCTCGACCTCTTCTGGAAGCAATTCGTCGAAACCGGGAAGGCGGCGGACAGCACGGGGCCGAATGCAAAAGGCGATCTCGCGGCGGTTGCGCTCTCGGTTGCGGTCGAACTTCCGCCCAACGGCGAGGCGACGGTCCCGTTCGTTCTCGCCTGGCGCTTCCCGCACCGTGCCGCGTGGTCGGGGAAGCTCGCGTTCGAGCCGCCGATCGTCGGCCCGTTCGAGCCGGAGCGCGACGTCGGCAACTGGTCTGCCGTGCGCTATCCGACCCCCGAGGCCGCCGCCGAACGCCTGCTCGCCGACCTCCCGGACCTCGAGGCGAAGACCGTCGCGTTCGTCCGCCGCATCCTCGCCGCGAACGCTCCGGACGTCGTCAAGGAGTCCGCGCTCTTCAACCTCGCGAACCTTCGGACGGAGACGTGCTATCGCACGGCGGACGGCAACTTCCTCAGTTGGGAGGGGATTTCCGACCGCTGGGGCTGCTGCTACGGCAACTGTACGCACGTCTGGGGCTACGAGCACGCCCTCATCGACCTCTGGCCTGAACTTGCGAAGAACATGACCGACCTCCAATTCGGCGTCGGGATGGCGGCGGATGGTGGCATTGTCTACCGTCTGCCGCCGAAACTCGACCCGAAACGTGCCGAGCATCTCGTCGCCGCCGACGGTCAGCTCAATTGCCTGATCAAGGCCTTTGAGAACTGGCGGAAGAGCGGAGACGACGACTGGATGCGGACGCTCTGGCCGAAGGTGCGTCGGGCGACTGAATACTGTTGGCTGCCGGGCGGCTGGGACGCAGACCAGGATGGCGTGATGGAGGGACGACAGCACAACACGATGGACGTCGAGTATTTCGGTCCGAACCCGCAGATGGAGTTCCTCTATCTCGCCGCGCTGAAGGCCGTCGCCGAGATGGCGGACTTCGCGGGCGACGCGGCGTTCGCGGAGAAGTGCCGCGCACTCGCGGCGAAGGGCGCGGAATGGACGGAGTCCAATCTCTTCAACGGCGCGTGGTACGAGCAGAAGATTGTCGTGCCGAAAGGCCCGTTCGCCGTACGCACGGGCTTCACCACTCCCGCCGTTGGTTCAGCTCCCGACTTCCAACTCGGGGCGGGCTGTCTCGTCGATCAGCTCCTCGGCGATGTCGCCGCACGTCACGTCGGCGTTGGGCCGGTGGCGGATGAGACCCACGCCCGGACGACGCTCGCGACGATTCTCGCACGATGTGCGTCCGCGAACCAGGAGCCGACCTACAACCGGGGACGCGACTTCGCCTTTCCCGGCGAGCCGTCACTCAAGATGGCGTGGTATCCGAAGGGTCGGATGCCGAAGAAACCGTTTCCCTACTATTGCGAGAATATGACGGGGTTTGAGTATGTCGTCGCGGCGGGACTTGCACAGCACGGTGAGTTCACCGCCGCCGAGAAGGTCGTCCGCGACATCCGCAGCCGCTACGACGGACGCAAGCGCAATCCGTTCGACGAAACCGAGTCGGGGCGACACTACATCCGCGCCCTCTCGTCCTGGACGGTGTTCAAGGCGTTCGACCCCAAGGCTGGCCCCTTGCGGTAAGGGCGACTCATTACCCGTCATTAGGGATTGCCCTCTGATTTTTTGCTATAATATGTGGCATGGAGCGCGAGATACCCTATGGCGTAATCAACTGGGAGAACCTCGTCAACGAATGCTACGTCGTTGACAACACCTCCTATATCCGCGAACTGGAGAAGTGCCGGACACCGGTGTTCCTACGGCCGAAACGCTTCGGCAAGTCCATCGTCTGCTCGATGCTCGAGTACTACTATGACGTCAACCGAAAGGACAGGTTCGCGGAACTCTTCGGACGCTTCGACATCGGCAAGGACCCGACGCCGCTTGCGAATTCCTTTCTCGTGCTGACGTTCGACTTCTCGACGATTCAGGTCGGGACGGTTGCGGAGATTGAGCGCGACTTCATCGACCATGTCCGCACGAGGGCGACTGAGTTTGTCAGGCGTTACGAGGCCTTGGCGGACTGGTCTGCTGCCCTCGACAAGCCGACGGCGGCGGGCATTGTTGATTCGCTACGCACCGTGGTGAAGCAGAATGGACTTCCCCCGCTCTACGTCATCATCGACGAATACGACAACTTCACGAACGAACTCGTCGTCTCGCGCCGCGACGGCGACTACGACGCGATCTGCGGACACGACAACGAGCAGTCGCGGGAGTCCTTCTTCAAGGCGTTCTTCAAGTCGTTCAAGGCGGG
>CAVDWI010000096.1:0-7724 GCA_963612485.1 Barnesiella intestinihominis | reverse complement strand
GATGCTCCGCCGCAGCCGGGGGAAGGATGCCAACGCCGCGTGCGGACAACTCCGCCTCCGGCATCTCGCGCCACAAATGGCGGAACATTGAATCCACAATCGGCGGAATGCAAAATCCACAATCGGCGGAACAAAAAATCTACAAATGGCGGAATTACGATGACAGACGAACGATTGATATGCTATAATATCGCTCATGAAAACCTACAAAAAGCGGATTTGCGATGTCTTATTGACCGATGAACTGGCTGGTGCCGGAGCGGTGCTGATCGAGGGCGCGAAATGGTGCGGGAAAACAACGACGGCAGAACAGGCCGCAAAGAGTGCGATTTACATTGACGAGCCGGGCAAGTTCGAGGAATACGACCTGTTGGCGCACACAAAGTCCGAACGAATTTTGGACGGCGAGTGTCCGCGCCTCATCGACGAATGGCAGTTGACCCCCTCGCTCTGGGACGCGATTCGCTATCGGATTGATCACGGGGAGGGCCCGGGGCGATACATCCTGACGGGTTCGTCCGTGCCTCCGGAAACGGATGAGATCAAACATTCCGGCGCGGGCCGGTTCTCATGGATCCGCATGCGCCCGATGTCGCTCTGGGAATCGTGCGAGTCGTCCGGGGAGGTCTCTCTCGGAAAGCTTTTCGCGGGCGAAGACCCGACGGGGGCGTCCGCGAAAGGAAACGACATCGAGAACGTCGCGTTCATGCTCTGCCGCGGAGGCTGGCCGCTCGCGTGCGAACTGTCCGGCAAAACCGCGCTCCGACGCGCGTTCGCCTATCTGGACGCAGTCGTCAAATCGGACATCTCCCGTGCGGACGGCGTTCGACGCGACGAGACGCGGACGAGGCGGCTAATGCGCTCGTATGCGCGGCTGCAGGGAACGCAGTCGACGCTCTCGGCGATTCGCGAGGACTTGTCCGAGAACGAGCCGGCGGCGTTCGGCGAGGAAACGATTTCCTCCTACCTTGGCGCGTTGCGCAAGATATTCGTAATCGAGGACATGCCCGCGTGGTGTCCAAACTTGCGGTCGAAGGCCGTCATCCGCACGGCGGACACGCGGTATTTCACAGACCCATCCATCGCGGCGGCGGCACTGGGCGTCGGACCAGACGACCTCCTGAACGACATGCGCACATACGGGCTGCTCTTCGAGACGATGGCGGTTAGGGACTTGCGCGTCTATGCGGACGCGCTGGATGGCTCCGTCTCACACTATCATGATGCAAACGGGCTTGAGTGCGACGCGGTCGTCCATCTCCGCAACGGCCGCTTCGGCTTGGTCGAGGTCAAGATGGGCGGCAAGGCTTTGGTTGAAAAGGGAGCGGCGACTCTCAATCGACTTGCGGACAAAATAGACCCCGCAAAGATGAAGGCGCCCGCGTTCAAGATGGTGCTGACGGCGGTCGGAGACTACGCCTATCGGCGCAAGGAGGACGGCGTGATCATCTGCCCGATCTCGGTCTTGCGGGATTGACGGAGCGGAAAACGAGGCGCGAACGGCGATGTGAAAATCTCGGTTTTAACTAAAAGTGAGATTTTGCATCGGCAATCAGGTTTACAAGGTTGACATCTACAACCTTGATGTCGTGATCTCGGTTGGCTATCGCGTGACATCCCCACGCGGCGTCGAGTTCCGTCGGTGGGCGACGTCCGTGTTGCGAAACTATCTGCTCAAGGGTGCGGCAATTCGTGCGGCAAGGGCGGGCAGGTCGGGATCGCGCGCTCCGCAGGTCGCGAACGCGGCAAAGCGGGACTTGTTCCGCGAAATCCACTCATATGCCGCGTCCAAGTCGGCAACCAGTTCACACTTTGCCGCGTCAATCTTCGCCGCGAGCGCATCGGAATTGACGGAGCGGTCGGTCGTGCCGCCCGCGTCGTAGACGGGCAGAAGGAGCAACTTATCCTGCGGACGAATCATTTCGTTGAACATCGCCGAAAGCGAATCAATCATCTTGCGGAGCGGGGCGTAGCCGTGCGGCCGCCAGACGACGCAAATGCCGTCCGGGTAATGTTCTGCGAGAGTCGTCCACATCGCCCGCAGTTTCTCCGGGTTGTGCGCGTAGTCGTCATAGACGCACGAACCGTACCGCTGAAGGCGACGCTCCACGCCGCCGAACGAGAGGAGCGCGGCGCATGCCGCGTCTTCGTTGCATCCGAGGGCAACCGCCATCCGCAGGGCGAGCCACGCATTGTTGCGGTTGTGCCGCCCCGGTATCGAGACATCCGCCTCGCCAGTCTGCTTTCGCCCGTCCACCACGGGACCGGGAACGTCCCTCACGAATGCGTCGAACACCTCATCCATCTCTTCCTTCGAATAGTGGTCGGTGCTGGCGTTCGTGACAATCGCCGCGTAGGGATGGAACGCGACGAGCGAGCGGTCGCTCTCGTCCACCTCGGCGACGGCATATTCGCCGCGACCAAAGCGCACCGCACCCTCCCACCCCGGCACGTTCGCGCCGTTGACGCAGAACGGGTCGTATCCGCAACTTGCGAGAATGTGCCCCAGCATGGCCGTGACAGTCGACTTGCCGCACGTGCCGACGACGGCGACAAGGCGATGACCGCCCAACGCCCGCGCCAGGGCCTTCGCACGGTGCGTGACGGGAGTGCCCAGTCGCGCCGCCTTCAGAAGCCCCGGGTTATCCGATTCGATGGCGGTCGAGACGATGACCTCGTCCGTCGCCGCGTCCACACCGCTCCCGTCGTCGGGGAAGCACTTCACGCCGATTGATTCGAGAAAGGCGATATTCTTCGTCGCAAGATTCCTATCCGCCCCCGTCACTTCGTCGCCCAGCCGAACGAGTGCGGTTGCGAGCGCACTCATCCCGACGCCGCCGACGCCAATCAGATGACGCTTCATCGCCGCCTACCTCGTCGGCTTCCCGCCGGCCAGCGTTTCGGCGATATTAAGGTAATAGGATCTGACGCGCTCGTAGGCGTTGATGATGTCGAGTTCGCCCAGAACCCGAAGCGGTGAGGCGGGGTCGTCAGGCCCGACGCGACCGAGCTGGGCGCGGCGGCAGTCCCGCAGGAACTCGTGGAGTTCACGCGACCGCTTCTGGGTTGCCTCGATGTCGATGGCGGGACGCGGCGAACGAATCCACGGAGTCACTTCCTGCGCAAAGGCCTCCACCCGCTGGGCGACGTCAAGCAAAACGCCGCGTGAGACGGGGGAAATCACCTGCCTGTTCTTCCTGAGCCGATGCACGACGCGCAGGATGACCGCTGCTTCGTCCGACACGCTCTCCAGTTCGTCCGTGAGGCGCAGCAACCGCCGCGCCCGCTCCGCGACATCCGCCGCGAGACGCTTGGTCATGATGCTCCCCAGGAACTCCGTCACTTCGCGCTGGACATTGTCGAGGATGCTCTCGCGGTGGAGGATGTGTTTTTCCTCATCTTCGTCGGATTCCCCCGCAATGACCTTGCGGGCGCAGTCGAGGAGGCTCAGGTTGCTGTCGCGCATGAACTGGACTTCCTGCAGGGCCTGGTCACAGGCGATGACGGGCGAGAGCTTCGCGCCGACCTTCAGCACGGAGAGGTGCGGCTTCTCGTTCTCGGGCTGGCGGATGAGCCGCTCCACGAGTCGGGCGAACGGCTTCACGAACGGGAAGAGCAGAACGCCGCGACAGACGGCGAAGATCGTATCCGTCACGGCGATCGGCGCCATAATGTGCGGCAGGACGGTCGCCTCGCGTCCCGAAACGATCATCGTGCCGACTTCGTTCCAGTTCGGGAAGAGCGCCTGACCCGTCTTCACGAAGAACGGGAAGAGCGGCAGAAAGACGAGCGAGCCGATGACGTTCGAAAGCGTGTGGGCGAGAGCCGTGCGCTTGCCGTCCGCCGTGCCGCCAATCGCGGCAATCCAGGCGGTGGCGGTCGTGCCGATGTTCGCGCCGAAGAGGACGGCGATGGCGACTTCATAGGTGATGAGTTGCTGCTGGGCGAGCGCCATCGCAATCATGATCGTCGCGGCGGAGGACTGGATGACCGCCGTCAGCAGGAGGGCGACGAGGGCGACAAGCGCCGCGCCCGCAACGGTGGAGGCATCCATCTTCGCGAACACCGCGCTGATGTCGGGATTCTCGCGAATCGGCGCAACGCCCTTGGACATGAAGTAGAGCCCGAGAAAGACAAGTCCGAGACCGATGACCGTCAGCCCGATGTTGTGGACTTTCTCGCCGCGGAAGAAGAAGTAGAGCGCACCGCCGAGCGCAAGCCCCACGAAGCCGAGCAACTGCGGGTCGGGCGCGTAGGCGATGATCCACACCGTCGCCGTCGTGCCGATGTTCGCACCGATGATGACGTTGATTGCCTGCGGTAGGGTGAGAAGCGCGGTCGAAACGAACCCGACCAGCATCACCGTGATAATCGACGAGGACTGCACGATGATGGTCGAGACGATACCCGTGCCGACCCCGACGAGGCGGTGGCTCGTCGCGTGGGACATGAACTTGCGAAGTCCGCCGCCCGCCGTCGCCTGCAACCCTTCCGAAAGATGCTTCATCCCCAACAGAAAGAGGCCGAGGCCTCCGCAAACCGTAACGAGGATCAGAAGCACGTCTTTCATATTGAATAGCCAATCAGGATGAGCGCAGCCCCCCACGCGGCGCAGAGAAGCCCCAGACCCTTCAACCGAAGGGGCGAGGACTGAAACCAGCGCAGCCCGCGCTCGAGCCGCCAGGGGTAGAACATACCATACATACCGATAACAGCACCGATATAGGCGGTTATCACGAAGAAATGCACCGCGCCGACGCCGCTTTCGGGCAGAAGAAGCCGCGTCACCTTGAAAAGTTCCGCCGGAATCAGCATCAGGATGCCCGTCAATGCCCGCACGGAGAGGTTCTTCGGCATCCAGATGAACGTCAGGAACGAAAGGACAACCGCGAGAATCCACACTTCGCCGGGAAAACGCTTCAGAATCATGTCGAAGACGTCAATTCCGATAGTGTCGCACTCATACGCCGTCCAGAACCACGCCACGACCGTCAGAACCGCCGCGACAAGGCGGGACGACTCGAACCAGTCGATGAAGCGGGAAGTTCGGGCACTCAAAAGAATTGCGCCCCCGCCGAAAGCGAGGAGCGGAATACCGAGAATCAGGCCCCAGAATGCGATCATGTTCTCAATTGAATGAATGGAGGTGGGAAGCGGAGTTGAACCGCTGTAAGCGGATTTGCAGTCCGCGACCTAACCGCTCGGCCATCCCACCGGTCAAGTGGCAGATAGTATATCATTTTCTGTTCCTCCCCGTCAATGGGGGTGCGACGTCACTGCGACGAATCGACAAGCGAGAGAAGTTCCTTCAGACGGCGGTTGGACCGGCGCAAAGAGACCCAGGCCTTGACGGGCGAGGGGTTGCGGCGGATTGTATTGGCAATCCAACGCACGCGCTGCATGTTGAGCGCGAGTCGCCACTCGTCCGCCGAATAGGGAACCAGGCGCACCATCTCGACAAACTGCCGACGCAGGCGGCGCTGCGCCGACGAGCTGACGTGCCGATCCATGTAACGCCCCGGAACGCTCAATGAGAGTTCGTAGCACGGAAGCCCCCACGCGAGGCAGTCATAGTCGTAGATCGCCGCTAGACCATCCGCCGAAAAGGCGTAGTTCGTGTGCGTGAAGTCGCCGTGGATGACGGACTTCGCACGTCCCGCAAACGACCGCTCCTCCGGCTTCAGTCGGAGCAAGTCGGCAAATCCGTGCGCCAGCAACGCATGGCGACGGGCGAAGTCGGCGACGACGGCGAAGTCCGCCTCGACGTCGCCGTAATACGAGTTCGCTTTCACGAGAGCGGCATCAACCGACTGAATGGAGGCCGAGAATCGGACATAGCCGTCCACAAGCCCCTTCAACTGCCCCTCGTTCAGCTGCTCATGCTTTTCGATGTGGATGCCGTCAACGACATCCGTGACAAGCACGGAGAATGTCTCGAACGTCGTGTCGGGCGCGTTCAGGACAGTGGGAACGAATGGCAACCCGGAACAGGCCGCATGGACGGCGCGCGAACGCTCAAGCGAAGCCTTGGGACCCAGCTTGACGAAGATCTTGCGCCCGTCCGCGCAGACGCCGCGAAAGGCCGAGGACGCGAACCCCTGATAGCCGTTGAGCGTCAGCGAGACTGAGTCGGGCGGATACGAGAGAGCCTTCGCGACGACTTCCTCCAGCGACTTCACGCGCAAGGGCGGCCAGGCGACGGCGGCATCCGCCGTGACGGCAATCCTCGTCTTGCGAACGCGGCGAAAGCGCAGCTTCGCCTTCAGCGACATTGCGCGAACGACTTCCGGGTATGTGCGCTTGAGTGCGCGGACGGAGGTGACAAGTCGCGTGTAGAGTTGACCATCGTGGCTCTCGAAGACTTTCAGGACAACCTCCGAGAGGTCATTCGCCGTCCGCCGAACGACGGCGCGAAAATCATCCGTGCCACGCGCCTCGGCACAAGCCCGACGGATGCGCTCGAGTGATTCGTCGAACTCAGCCAATTGCATGCTCTTCCCCCGCACACCAGAGATCCTTGACCCAGGGGGTCGGGAGGCAGGTCAAGTGCGTCGTGCGAAGCGTGCCGTCCGCCCGATAGCCTTCGATGACCTCGGTGATGTCCGGCTTGCCGTGGAAGGCGATGACGCTGGAGCCCTTCCGGAAGCGGGGAACGAGGAACTTGTTCAGCGGGAACGGGGGGATGCACTGGCGCTTGAACGAGCAGACCCAGTCGTCCGGCCACCAGCGAACGGTTCCCGCCTCCTTCATCGCCCGCGTCTGGAACTTCTGCGACCCGAAGGAGAGGTATTTCGCCCACAGGTCTTTCCGACCCTTGTCGCGCAGGAAGATTTCGTAGACCCGGTTCGCGACATCCGAGCCCGCGTCAAACCGGAAGCAACTCGAGTTGCCGACTTCCGGGACCTTCCGAAAAATCCGCTTCCGCCGCTCGATCCAGTTGTAGATAATGCAGAAATCCCCCGGCGCATAGTCGAAGAACCTGTCGAGGGGTCCGGACACAAGAACGTCCACGTCAAGGAAGAGCGTGGGACCCGACAAGTTGGCGAAGCCCTTTCGGAACAGCACGAGCTTGATGAAGATGTTCGGCCAGCGCCGACCCTGCACGTCCGGGTTTTCCGGGAAGGGCACCGCCTCAATTCCCGGCAGAAAGCCTTCCGCGTTGTCCGTCACGCAGACGAAGCGGAACGGCCGCGAGAGATTGCGCTTCACGCCCTGGTAAAGGCGGTTGACGTAAGAGGCGGGATAGCGGCGACCCCATTTGAGGCAGAGGACGTTGACGCGTTCGTTTTCCATTGCTTATGCTCCTTATCAGGTGAAATCGTTGACCGTCCGAACGACGGCGGAAACTTCGTCATCCGTCATCGCGGGAGAAATCGGAAGAGAGAGTTCCGTCGCGTGGATCTTCTCCGTGATTGGCAGGGAGAGGTCGTGCCATTCCGTATAGGCGGGCTGGCGATGCGGCGGAATCGGGTAGTGGATGACGGTCTCGATGCCGCGTTCCGCGAGGAACTTCTGCAAGGCATCGCGGCGGTCGCAGAAGACGGTGAAGATGTGGAAGACGTGCGGGAGAAAGCCGTCGCCAAGTTCGGACGGATTCGGGTTCGCGGGGAGGCGCACGGCGGGATTCCGAATCTCGGCGCCATAGCGGGCGGCGATTTCCGCCCGGCGGCGGTTGTCGGCGACGAGGCGCGGCAGCTTCACGCGAAGCCATGCCGCCTGGATCT
>CAVDWI010000095.1:0-7727 GCA_963612485.1 Barnesiella intestinihominis | reverse complement strand
TGAATTGACGCGATTTCGTTCGGTTAATTGACGCCATTCTGTTCGGTTAATTGACGCAATTCTGTTCGGTGAATTGACGCGATAGCCATTCACCTTCAGAGTATGAGAACTGCATTGGCGAAGGTCTTGAGGTCGCGGCAGACTTGCTACCGAGAACTATGATTACAGGAGATGTAAGCCCGATTTTGCCCGACTTACAATTCGTGTTGAGGTGGACGGCGGTGGCGCGGCGTTCTCTCGCTTGGCACGGGATGTGCTAATTTTCAGCGGAGCAAACTATGGATAATGGATTCTTGGCGAAATGGCAGGCCGAACGCGAGCGCCGTGCGTTCCTTGCGCTGGCGGACGGCACAGTGTTCAAGGGTGTCGCTTTCGGTGCGCGGCGGGATCGCTTGGGCGAAGCCGTCTTCAACACGGGAATGTGCGGCTATCAGGAGATTCTGACCGACCCCTCGTATGCGGGGCAACTCGTCACCCTCACCGCTTCCGAAATCGGCAACTACGGCATCAACCCCGAGGATGTGGAGTCCCGGGGGCTTTTTCTATCGGGACTTGTGATCGGCGACCTGACGGCGTCCTCGAACTACCGTGCCACCCAGTCCCTGGACGACTATCTCGCGGCGAACGGCATCCCCGGCATCCGTGCGGTCGATACCCGCGCACTGACGATTCATCTGCGCGACTGCGGCAGCCAGCGCGCCTACCTTCACGTCGCGGACGAGCCGCTTGACGAGGCGGAGGCGATTCGCCGCGCCCGCAACTGGGAGGGGCTGGACGGGCAGGACTACGCGGCGAAGGTGACGTGTGCGTCCCCCTATGCGTTCAATCCCGATTCGGGCGCGGCGCTTCACGTCGTCTGCTACGATTTCGGCGTGAAGACGAACATCCTGCGCAATCTCGCCGCGTTCGCCCGCGTGACGGTCGTGCCGGCGAAGACGTCGGCGGAAACGGTGCTTGCGCTGAAGCCGGACGGCGTGTTCCTCTCGAACGGCCCGGCGGACCCGGCGGCGGTGACGTATGCGATTGAGAACGTGCGCAAACTGCTCGGCAAGGTGCCGATTATGGGCATTTGCCTTGGTCACCAGCTTCTCTCCCTCGCCTGTGGGGCGAAGACGGGGAGGCTCAAGTTCGGTCACCACGGCTGCAACCACCCCGTGAAGAACCTTGCGACGGACAAGGTTGAGGTGACGAGCCAGAACCACAACTTCGCCGTTCTTACGGAGAGTGTGCCGGACTGCCTTGAGGTCACGCACGTGAATCTCAACGACAACACGGTCGAGGGCGTTCGCCACAAGTCGCTCCCCGCCTTCTCGGTGCAGTATCACCCCGAATCCTGTCCGGGTCCGCACGATTCCAACTACCTCTTCGAACAATTCAGAAAGATGATTTCCAAATGAAGAAACAGGTCAAATACGTATTCATCACGGGTGGCGTCGTCTCGAGCCTCGGCAAGGGCATCACGAGCGCGTCGCTTGCGCTTCTCCTGAAGAGCCGCGGCTACAAGGTGTTCATGCAGAAACTCGACCCCTACCTGAACGTCGATCCCGGCACGATGAGTCCCTACCAGCACGGCGAGGTGTTCGTGACGGACGACGGGGCGGAGACCGACCTCGACCTCGGGCACTACGAGCGTTTCGCGGGCGTGACCTGCTCGAAGGCCTCGAACTACACGTCGGGGCGCATTTATTCGGCGGTTCTGGCGCGGGAGCGCGCGGGCGGCTATCTCGGCGGGACGGTGCAGGTCGTGCCGCACGTCACGAACGAGATCAAGGCGGCAATCCGTTCGGCGGGCGAGCACGACTGCGACATCGTTTTGTGTGAAATCGGCGGCGTGTCGGGCGACATCGAATCGCTGCCCTTCCTTGAGGCGGCGCGGCAGTTCCGCTTTGAGGAAGGCACGGAAAACACCTGCTTCGTCCACCTGACGCTCGTGCCGTATCTGCGGGCGGCGGGCGAACTCAAGACGAAGCCCTCCCAGCACTCGGTCGGACAGCTCCGCGCCATCGGCATCATCCCCGACATCCTCGTCTGCCGCACGGAAATGCCGATTCCGAAGGAGCATCTTGAGAAACTCGCCATGTTCTGCAACGTCCGCCGCGACTGCGTGATCGAGGAGAAGGACGTCACCGACTCCGTTTACGCCGTGCCGCGTGAACTCCACAAGCAGCACCTCGACGAGCAGGTTCTGAAGCAACTCCACCTCGACATCTGGCCCATCAAGCACACCGTGTGGGATACGCTCGTGAAGAAGGCGACCCAGCCGAAGCATGAGTGCACGATCGCCCTCGTCGGCAAGTACATCTCCATCCGCGACGCCTACAAGAGCGTCCACGAGGCTCTGCAGCACGCGGGCATGGCGCACAACGCGCGCGTTCACGTTGACTGCATCGAGGCGGAGGACGTGGAGAAGAACCCGAAGTTGCTTGCGAAGGCGGACGGCATTCTCGTGCCGGGCGGCTTCGGCAATCGCGGCATTCCCGGCAAGGTCGCGGCGATCAAGTGGGCGCGTGAGAAGGGGATTCCGTTCCTCGGCATCTGCCTCGGCATGCAGTGCACGGTGATCGAGTATGCGCGGGACGTGCTCGGCTGGAAGGACGCGAACTCGACCGAGTTCGACGAGAAGACCGCCCACCCCGTCATCGACCTCATGGAGGAGCAGAAGAAGGTGACGGCGAAGGGCGGCACGATGCGCCTCGGGGCGTATCCGTGCGTGGTGAAGAAGGGGACTCTCGCGGCGAAACTCTACAAGTCCCTCCAGATTTCCGAACGCCACCGCCACCGCTACGAGTTCGCGCTCGGCACACCCATGCAGCAGGCGATTGAGAAGGCGGGGCTGAAGGTTTCGGGCACTTCCCCGGACGGCAAGCTCGTCGAGATCGTCGAACTGCCGACGCACCCCTACTTCATCGCGGGGCAGTTCCATCCCGAGTTCAAGTCGCGCCCGACTGCGCCCCATCCGCTCTTCGACGGACTTGTCGCGGCGGCTCTGAAGCAGAAGAAGGGCGCGAAGTAAAGGAGTCCCTCCCATGTGCGGAATCGTCGGCTTCACCAGCAGAAACCAGAGCGCGGTGCGTCCGCTCGTCAACGGACTCCGCCGCCTTGAGTATCGCGGCTACGATTCCGCCGGGGTCGCGCTCGAATCCGCCGATTCGCTGCGCGTCTTCAAGAAGACGGGCAAGGTTGCCGAACTCGACGCACTCCTCTCGCGGGAACTCCCGGAGGACGAGCGCGCGAAGTTCACGCTCGGCATCGCCCACACGCGCTGGGCGACGCACGGTCTGCCGACCGAGGCGAACGCCCATCCCCACCTTGCGGACGGCGGACGGCTCGCGCTCGTTCACAACGGCATCATCGAGAATTACGCGGCGCTTCGCACGAAACTCGAGAAGCGCGGCTGCGTGTTCGTCTCGCAGACCGATACCGAGGTTCTCGCCCACCTGATTGCGACGTTCGACACGGGCGGCGACTTCATGTCCGCCGTCTCCCAGGCGCTCAAGCAGGTCGAGGGCACCTACGGCATCGCCGTCATCTCGCTTCGCCACCCGGGCGAGATGATCGTCGCCCGACGCGGTTCGCCGCTCGTCATCGGGCTTTGCGAGGGTGCGACGGTTGCCGCGAGCGACGTTTCGGCCATCGTCTCCTACACGCGGCAGGTCATTTACCTCGACGATGGCGACGTCGCTCGCGTCACGCCGGAGGGCGCGGACGTTTTCACGATCGACAGCGTACCCGTCGCCCGCGACGTACAGCAGGTCGAGTGGGATGCCGCCGCCGCCGAGAAGGGCGGCTACGAGCACTTCATGCTCAAGGAGATATTCGAGCAGCCCGAAGCCCTGCGCAACACGATTCGCGGACGACTCGACCGCACGGCCGGCACGGCTGTCCTCGCCGGGCTCAACCTTCCGCCGCGTGAACTCGCTACAATCCGCCGCGCCGTCGTCATCGGCTGCGGAACCTCACTTCACGCCGGAATGGTCGCGAAGTATCTCTTCGAGTCCCTCGCCGACCTTCCCACGAGCGCAGAACAGGCCGCCGAGTTCCGCTACTGCAATCCGATTGTCGGCCCGGACGACTGGGCGATCGCCATCTCGCAGTCGGGCGAGACGGCGGATACGCTCGCGGCGGTTCGCGAGTCAATCGGCAAGGGTGCGCTCGTCTCGGCGATTTGCAACGTGGTCGGCTCGACAATCGCCCGCGAGGCGGGACGCGGCGTCTATCTCCACGCCGGGCCCGAGATTTCCGTCGCGTCCACGAAGGCGTTTACCTGTCAGGTCGCCGTGCTTCTCATGATGGCGCTCAAGCTGGGGCGAACCCGCCGTCTTTCCCGCGAAGAGGGGCTGAACCTCTGCGCCGAAATCGCCGCGCTCCCGGATCTTGTCGCCGAAGTCCTCAAGGAGAACGAGGCGATTGCGTCCGTCGCGGCGAAATATGCGAAGGCGGACGACATGTTCTTCCTCGGACGCGGCATCCTCTATCCGACGGCGCTCGAAGGTGCGCTCAAGATGAAGGAGGTTTCCTACGTCCACGCCGAGGGCTATCAGGCCGCCGAACTCAAGCACGGCCCGATTGCCCTGCTCGGACGCGAGACCCCGGTCGTCGCGCTTCTGAACGACATCCCCGGCAAGGAGAAGACGGTCGGCAACGTGCAGGAGTGCCGGGCGCGCGAGGCTCCGGTCGTCGGCGTTGTCACGAAAGGGGACGAGGCGGCGGCGCGGCATTGCGACGACGTCATTCGCGTGCCGCGTACGGGTGCGGCCTGCGCACCCGTCGTGACGGCGGTCGCGCTCCAGCTCTTCGCCTATCACGTCGCCCGTCTGCGCGGGTGCGAAATCGACCAGCCGCGCAACCTCGCCAAGTCCGTCACCGTCGAGTGACGGGCTTTCGATGACAAGAGTGACCATCCCTGATTAAATCCCTAACCTGTTACGGGGGTTGGGCGGGGGAATTATGGTATAATATTCGCCACGGATGAAACTGACGTGTGGAAGTTTTGGTAGTCGTGTTGCAGAGGACACATTTGTATGGATCTGAAGATTGAAGAATTGTTGAAAACTGTGCTGGCCTGCCAGTTTGCGAGCGACTACTTCGCCAAACTCGCGGCGTTCGTCAATCGCGCGAAGAACCTCAAATGCGATGCCTACCTTCGAGAACACAGTCTCGCCCCAATCAAATGGTAAAGAAACCCAAGAAGACGAAAACGCCCGGCATGGAGGCGCTCACCGAACTCTACCGCATCGGTCACGGGCCTTCCTCCTCCCACACGATGGGACCCTACCGCGCAAGCGAAATCTTCCTCAAGCGGACGCCGAACGCCGTCCGCTACGAAGCCACGCTCTACGGCTCGCTTTCGGCGACAGGCGGCGGACACTTCACCGCGACGGCGATTTGCGATGCGCTCGGTGCGGAGCGGACGAAGGTAATCTGGAGCAAGGAGGTGAAGAAGTTCCACCCGAACGGCATGGAACTCCGCGCCTACGACGCGGTGGATAATCTCATGGATTCCTGGCTCGTCTACTCCATCGGTGGTGGTGCGCTCGCCGAAGAGGGGGTGGTTTCGCCCGTGCCGAAGGTGTATAAACTCGACACGATGCGCAAGATTCTCGCCTACTGCGAGAAGAGCGGCAAGCACATCTGGGAATACTTCGACGAAGTCGAGGGCGAGGTGGGCTGGCGGCATCTCGCCGAGGTGCGGAAGGTCATGTCCGAGTCGCTCGCGCGCGGTTTGCAGAGGGACGGTGTCCTGCCGGGCGGGCTCAATCTGCCGCGTCAGGCGCGCGCCTTCTACCAGCAGTCCATGCGGCTCAGCCCCGATGCGCGGCGCACGGCGCGTCTCGCGGCGTACGCATTCGCCGTCAACGAGGAGAACGCCTCGCTCGGAATCGTCGTCACAGCCCCGACCTGCGGATCGTGCGGCACGCTTCCCGCCGTGCTGCGCTACTTGAAGGAAACCTACAACTGCTCGGATGTTGAACTCGACCGTGCGCTCGCCGTGGCGGGACTCGTCGGTAACGTCGCCAAACAGAACGGCTCGATTTCCGGCGCGGAGGCGGGCTGTCAGGCGGAAGTCGGCGTGGCGGCCTCGATGGCGGCGGCGGCTTCCACCTACCTGCTCGGCGGTTCGCCGAGGCAATGCCAGTGGGCGGCGGCTTCCGCGCTCGAACACTTCCTCGGCCTCACCTGCGACCCGATCAAGGGTCTTGTGCAAGTGCCCTGCATCGAGCGCAACGCAATCGCCGCGAACCGTGCGCTCACAACCGGCGAACTCGCCCTGCTTTCGGACGGCAACCGCCTCATCGACTACGACAAGGTCGTTGGCGTGATGCTCCGCACGGGGCACGACCTCCCCGCCATCTACCGCGAGACCTCAAAGGGCGGCCTCGCCATCGCCGGCGGCTGCTGATTGTCGCTACGACGCGAATTGTGGTATAATGGGCGGCATGAAACCGATAAATGCGATGGCAAGGGCAAGGAGTGCGACGGGAGTCTTCGCCGGAATCGTGTGTGCACTGGGGATTCTGACGGGGCGGGCGAATCCGCCCGGCGTCATTTTCGACACCGACATGGTGACGGACTATGATGACGTGGGGGCGATGGCGTGTCTGCACACTCTGGCGGACGAGGGAAAGTGCGAGATTCTCGCGATGGCCTCCTGCACCCGCGACAACCAGTCCGTCGCCGTCGTCGAGATACTCAACGCCTTCTACGGACGGCCCGACATTCCCGTCGGGTGCGCGAAAGGGATTGGTGTCGTCGGGGTGCCGGAACACGATCCGGAGCGGCGCGGACACGAGAAGTATGCGCGGCTTGCGAAGGAGTACGCCAAATGGGTGAAGCACCCGAACTCGGATGCCGCGCCGGACGCGAACGCGGTCTACCGCAAGGCGCTCGCCGCCGCACCCGACGGGAGCGTCATCTTTTGCAGCGTCGGATTCCTGACGAACCTGCGCCGCCTGTTGGAGACCGGAGCGGACGCGATTTCGCCGCTCGGCGGGCGCGAACTCATCGCGAAGAAGGTGAAGGCCCTCTATGCGATGGGCGGGGACTATCCGAAGGGACGCGAATACAACGTCTACAACGACGCCGAATCGGGGAAAATCGTGTTCGCGAAGTGGCCGACGGCAATCTATGTCTCTGACTTCAATCTCGGACGCGACGTCTATTCTGGACGCGGCGTGACCGAGCGCGCGTATCTCGTTCGGAATCCCGTCCGCGACATCTTCGTGCGTTGTCTGCCGTCCCGCGAATCGACGCGCAGTCCCGGCGCATGGGATCGCGAGGAGGGCGGTCACTGTTCGTGGGATGAACTGACGGTGCTTGCGGCGGTGACGGGGGCGGAGACCTACTTTAGGGTTGTGCGCGGCGGATTGGTCGTCGCCGACGACGGGTCGAACACGTGGACGGAAAAGGCCAATGCCGGCGGTGTGCTGCAATTGGACGAGGCGCGAGGCTTCACGCGCCGCCGCCTTGGCGAGATACTCGACGACCTGATCGCCCGTCCGCCCGCCCGCCCGTGGGGACGTTGACACAGTAAAAATCGCCTTTTGATGCGCACGCGTCTCTCTCGGATGACGCGGCGTTTCAGTCGAATATGGTATAATGTGCGGCATGAAGCGCGAGATACCCTATGGCGTAATCAACTGGGAGAACCTCGTCCGCGACTGCTACGTCGTGGACAACACCTCCTACATCCGCGAACTGGAGAAGTGCCGGACGCCGGTGTTCCTGCG
>CAVDWI010000094.1:0-7842 GCA_963612485.1 Barnesiella intestinihominis | reverse complement strand
GGCAACTGCGCCCACGGAAGCGGCGAAGCCCGCAGAGGGCGAGAAAACGCCCGATTCTGCGAAGGTGGAGAAGAAGTCTGCGTCGAAGCCGGAGATACAACCGAAAAAGCGCACGGTGACGATGAAAAACGCCGAGGAGGAGAAGCGCGTCAAGGCACTCCTCGACGACATCACCTTCTTTAGCGAGGATCTGGACGCGGAGCATGACTATCGTTTTGTCAACGTTGAAACGGCTCCGTTCAAGAATGTTGACGGTGCGCTGGCGTGGGCTGATGAACATGGAGTAGTCGGCAAGATGTCCAACGACGAGACAAGTGGCAAGGGCGAAATTGAAATCAGCAGAAGCTCCATTCGCGAAATGCTGAATCCGGCACAGGTAGCCAAGAGCGCAAGCAGGGATGCGCATTTCTCGATGATTACCCAGCTTCGCAACATTATTCGCGAGTCGTCCATTGAAGAGGTGCATCCGGATTACAAAAAAGGTCTGAATGGCAGACGATCCGTTGAAAACGGAATCAATCCCGGCGTGACAATCGGCGTTGCGTATGCCGCAGTTAGGTATAACGATGTTCCGATGCGCGTGAAAATCACGCTCAAGAAGTTTGCGGACAGGAACACGCCGCAGCGGGCATACGCATATCACGTTGCACAAATAGAGGTGCTGTCAGGCAATTTAGGAAATCGTGAGAACACGACCGCCCCCCGTGACAACACCTCCATTTCGCGTGACATTATACTAAAAGGCGTGACGGACATCAATGGGGTGCCTTTGCTTTCCCGCAAAAGGGCGAAAGCGAACTGGCTGACGGAGACGGCGAACAACCTTGAGGACGTGCAGAGCGAATCTTCGGCCGTTAAGACTGACGCGCCCACAAAGACGCGCAAGACGTTCAAACTGTTAAGGAAATATCCTGACGGAACGTATGGCGCGTTGTTCATTGACAGCGCGAACCGACTGAAAGTCGGCGAGTGGTACAAGGCGAAGTCGCCGTCCGCCGAGAAGATGCGCACACTTGCGGCGGGACCGAAAACGGACAAGTTCAAGTGGGGCAGGGTTTACCTTCTCGACGCGAACGACAATGCCGTTGCCGTTGACAAGATGCCGAGCATAGGCGAGCTGAACGCCGCGACGAGGGACGGCAAGCGGTATATGACCGTCACGACCGGCGCGAACGGAAAGAAACTGTTTTACAACCTCGGCATCAATGGCGCAGGCTCCGTTGCCGGTTTCGCGTTGCGCCCCGGCTGGCACTCCACGAACGCGCCAAGCGCGGGTCATATCGGCAAAAGTTTCGGCATGAAGGGCGTCGTTGCCGCGACAGGGATGAATCACTACCGCAAGAGCGATGAGGTGTGGTGCGAAGTCGAGATACCCGATGGCCTTGACTACAACAGGCAGGCCATGGATCGTGCGCCTTTCCTGAAGGAGAAGGGTCGGGAAAACGAAAAGAACCGCAAGGAGGCGCAGCTTGACTTCATCCCGGTCGGCGGAAACTACTTCTACCGCACAAATTCAAACGCCGACGAGAAACAGGATTGGGTCATCAGCGGCGCGGTGAAGATTGTGCGCGAACTTTCCCGCGAAGAGGTCAACCGCTTCAACCGCGAAAACGGATTTTCGCCAGACGCACCGGTCGCGGACAGCAAGGAGGCGGCGCAGAAGAAGCAGAACGCCACGCCGTCGGACGTTGATTGGATGTCCGAGGAGTTCGACTACGAGAAGTTCGGCAGGCTCGTCACGGGAGTCGGGAAACTCGTGGACGCGCTCGCTGAGAACGGCCACAACACGTTTGAATCGCTCGCCCGCTACGTCAGCGAGGTTGACGTGGCGAAGTTCGAGAGGGCGAAGCCCGTCCTTCAGGACGTCTGGAACGCCGTGGCGCGACAGAGGAA
The DNA here is from genome assembly GCA_963612485.1 of Barnesiella intestinihominis. Taxonomy (GTDB): domain Bacteria; phylum Verrucomicrobiota; class Kiritimatiellia; order RFP12; family UBA1067; genus UBA1067. The sequence continues at coordinate 5,949 of CAVDWI010000094.1, read as the reverse complement.
ACTCGCCCGCGTCTCGGACGACGAGGCGGAGAGGGTTTTTGGTATAATAGAGGCACAGACCGAAAAGGAGGCTTCCAATGAGAATGACGGAGGAGGAATACGACAAGTTCTGCGACGAATACGCGGAGAACTTCCTGGCGAAGCACCCCGCGCCAGAGGGGATAGCCGAGTCGGAGTGGCTGGCGATGAATCCGCCGCCGGCGAGGGATCCCGATCCGGAGGAGTGCTGGCCGGTGCGGTTCGGGGAGAAGATTCCGGTCAAGGAGTGGACGGTGAGCGACCTGGGGTGCTTCACGGACGACCTGAAGGACTGGCTGATGAAGGAACTGCGCAAGGCGTTCGGATACGAGACGCCGGGCGAGAGGCTTCTGACGGAGATGGATCCGTCGGACATCCGGGAGTGGCCGAGGGAGGCGAACGCTCGGCTTCAGGAAATCGCGCAGGCGATGGGGATAACGCCGGAACCGATGCGTCCGCAGGGCGAGGACGACGAGTAAAGCGCGCTGCGGCGAAAGCCGCGAAGGAGACGAAGGTCGCGCCCGCCCGCCCCGACTTCGTGATGACCAAGGCGGTCGAGGACGCAATCCTCGAACCGAACAAGACCAAGCGCGTCGAGAACAACCTCGCGGCGATTCGCCTCGTCCTCAAGGGCGGGCTGAACGAGCGAGGCGCGACGCCGGAGGAACAGGAGACGCTCGCGAAATACGTCGGCTGGGGCGGGCTTTCCGAAATCTTCGACTACAACTACGAAAGCGCGTGGACGTATGAGAAGAGCGGGGATTCCAAACGCGCCCTCGACCGCGCCGCCCGCGCCCCGATGGGCAAGCGCGGTTGGGAACTCCACAAGGAACTGCGCGGGCTTCTCAACGACGAGATGTTCGCGTCCGCCCGCGCCAGCAGCACGACGGCGTTCTACACGCCCATCGAGATGGTGCGAGCCGAACACGCCGCGCTCCGCGCCCTGGGGCTGAAGGGCGGACGCTTCCTCGGCCCGTCTGCGGGCGTGGGCAACTACGCCTCCGCCGCAGGGGAATACCAGAACGCCGTCAACTGGCAGTTCGTGGAGAAGGACGCGATTTCTGGGCTGATTCTCAAGGCTCTCTTCCCGAACCAGCGCGTCAACGTCATGGGCTTCGAGGAGACGAAGTTCCCCGACGGGTTCTTCGACCTCGCCATCGACAACGTGCCGTATGCCGATGTGTCGATCACCGACAAGGGGCTTTCGGCGAGCCGCTTCCTGGTTCACGACTACTTCTTCGCGAAGACGCTCTCCAAGCTGCGTCCCGGCGGCGTGATGATGTTCCTCACCTCGACCGGAACGCTCGACAAGGGGAGCGGAACGCTCCGCAAGTTCCTCGCCGAACACGGCGGGCGAATCGTCGGCGCGGTGCGTCTTCCCAACGGCTTCTTCTCGCAAAACGCGAACACCGAGGCCGCCGCCGATCTCGTCGTCATCCAGCGCGTCGATGGCAAGGCGGACAACTCGGCTTTCGAAGGGCAGCACCCGTTCGACTACAAGGAGGACGAACGCTGGGACCGCAAGAAAGGCAAGTGGGTGACGGACAAGACGCCGCTCTCCTACAACCAGTATTTCGCCGACCACCCCGAACAGGTCATCGGCAAGATGGAGGCGGTGAACGGACGGTTCGGCAAGACCCTCCGCTACACGATGCCGGGCGCGGACGACCTTTGGGGCAAGTTCGGGCTTGTGCGTCAGGCAATCGACCGCGCCTTGGCGGGCGTTGACAAGGGCGCGTTCCTCAATGCCGCCACCGTCGCGGAGAAGCCGACGCACGAACCCGTCTACGACGACGCGGGACTGCGGCAGGGCAACATCAGCGTCAAGGACGGCAGGGTTTACATCAAGTCGGGCGATATGCTCGAACCCGTGGAAATGCCGACCGACCGCAAGCTGAAGAAGGAACTCGCGAAGCGTCTGCGCACCCCGAAGGACGTTATGGACGGCGTGGTAAAACTCCGCACGGCACTCCGCGCCGTGGTGGACGCGGAGATGCGCGGATGCACGGACGAGGAACTGAAGCCTCTTCTCGCCGCGCTGAACGCCGAATACGACCGTTTCGTTGCCAAGAACGGCTCGCTCCACGACAAGTGGGTGACGCCGTTCGTGCTACTCGACAAAGCGGACGGCAACCGCCTTCTCGCGCTGGAGCGCGTTGGCAAGGACGACACGCTCTCCAAGGCGGACATCTTCACGAAGCGCGTCATCTCCATCGGCGCGAAAGCGCAAAAGGCGGACACGCCGAAGGAAGCCCTCGTCGTGTGCTACAGCGAAAACGGAACAATCGTGCCGGAGCGCGTTGGCGAACTCCTCGGCGTGAGCGCGGAGGATGCCGTCAAGCAACTGAAGGAGAGCGGCGACGTTTTCGAGAACCCGCAGACGGGACGGATCGAGCCGTCGTGGGAATATCTCTCCGGCCACGTGCGCTCGAAACTCGCGGCGGCGCGGGCGGCGGTCGAGGCGGGCGACGAATCCTTCCGTGCGAACGTCGCGGCGTTGGAGAAAGTCCAGCCGCCGGACGTGAAACTGGAGGACGTGGAAGTCAAGTTCGGTGCGCCGTGGGTTGACCCGGAGGCGATGAAGGACTTTCTGCGCGACGCTTTCGGCTCCAGCCAGATGAGCGTCACCCTGAAGAAGAGCGAACTCACGGGCGCGTGGGACATCGAACTCGGTGCCCGCTACGGGCGGCGCGTCGTGAACAATGATTCGCCGTGGGGAAAGACGACGTGGGACGTCACCGACTTCCTCCAGCGCGTCCTCAACCACGCGAGCCTCGAATCCATCCACACCGATCCCGTCACGAAGCAGAAGTGGCGCGACGAGGCGGAGACGGAGGCGAACAAGCTCGCGGCGGAGAAGTTGCACCGCTCGTTCGGGCAGTTCCTGTGCGAGAACGAGAAGTGGGCGGATGCGAGCCTCAGGCGGTATAACGACGTCAACAACGACAACGTGGCGATCCGTCTGCCGGAGAACGTCATGCCGTTCAAGGCGGCGGGAATGTCCGATGGCGCGATGCGGATGCTCTTTGAGGACGGCGACCCCGCGAAGCCGAAGAAGGGGCGCGAATACCAGTCTCAGGTCATCGCGCGCGGCGTTCTCGGCGGTTCGTCGCTCTGCCTCGCGCATTGCGTGGGCGCGGGCAAGACAATGGAAATGCAGTCTATCGGCATGCTCGGTCGCCACCTCGGCATGTTCAGGAAGTCGATGTATGTCGTGCCGAACCACATGCTCAACCAGTTCTGCAACGAGTTCGTCGAGGCGTTCCCGAACGCGAACATCCTCCGCATGACGGAGGAGGACGTGAAGCCCGCGAACCGCCGGGCGTTCTTCGCGCAAGTGGCGAACGGCGACTGGGACGCGATTGTCGTCAAGCACTCGACCTTCTCCAAGAAACTCGGCATGAGCGCGGCGTATCAGAAACAATACACCGAGGAGCGGATGAAAGAACTCGACCTCACCATCGCGGAACTCCGCGAGCAGGGCAACCGCATTTCGGTCCATAAGGCCGAGAATATGAAAGCCCGCCTCGCCGAGAACCTGAAGAAGCGGCAGGATTCCGAGGGCAAGGACGCGCAGATCGTGCCGTTTGAGGAACTGGGCGTCGACCAACTCTTCGTGGACGAGGCGCACAACTTCAAGGGGCTTGAAATCGCGACGCGGCAGGGAAAGGTCGGCGGGCTTCAGCAAGGCGATTCCCAGCGGGCGACCGACATGGAAATGAAGTGCGAATACGTGCAGTCGCTCCACGGCGGCGACAGGGGCGTCGTGTTCGCGACTGGCACGCCGCTCTCCAACGCGCCCGCCGTCGAGTCTTACGTCATGCTTCGCTACCTCGCGCCCAAGGCGTTGAAGGAGCAGGGGCTGTGGCACTTCGACGACTTCATCGACTCGTTCGGGCGCATCACGACCGAGACGGAGTTTGATGTTGACGGCAAGACACCGAAGGAGAAGGACAAGGTTTCGGCGTTCGTGAACATCCCGGAACTCATGCGGCTGTTCAAGTCCCGCGTGGACATCGTGAACGCCGACCAACTCGACATTCCGCGCCCGAAGCCGAAATACCACATGATCGACGTGGAGATGACGCCCGTTCAGGCGGCGGTAATGGAGGCCGTGTCGGAACAGTCAAAGACGCCCGGCGGCAAGGAGTGGCCGAGCAAGTATATGGACATGACGTGGGTGGCGAAATACGCCTGCATCAGTCCGCGCATGCTCGGCTTCACGGACGGCGGCAACAAGATCCCCCGCGTCGTCTCGGAGGTGAAGAAGGTCTACGACGAGACGAGCGGCAACAGGGGTGCGCAGCTCATCTTCACCGACCGCTTCAAGAACGGCTACGAATTGGCGGCGGGGCGCGTCCTCGGCGGGCGCGACATCGGCGCGAGGAGCGGCATCGCCTACAACCTCAACGAGGAAATCAAGGCGATGCTCGTCCAGCAGGGAATCCCGGAGAGCGAAATCGCAATCATCCAAGACCTCGACAAGATGAAGGGCGACAAGGATCAGCACAAGGAGGAACTCTTCGAGAAGGTTCGCAACGGCGAGGTGCGCGTCCTCATCGGTTCGCGGGCGAAGATGGGCGAGGGAACGAACGTGCAGAAGCGTCTCGCGGCGATCCACCTTCTCCATCCGGGGTGGAAGCCGTCCGAGGACGAACAGGCAATCGGGCGAATCATCCGCTTCGGCAACGAATACCCGGAGGGGCAGATTTTCTACTACCTCACGAAGGGCAACGCGAACATCGGCTCCTACGAGACGAAGAACCACGAACTCATCGGGGCGAAGAGCCGCCTCATCCAGCAGGTGATGCACAGCGACGATTCCCTGCGTTCCGTTGAGATTGACGAGAGCGCGATGGATCGCGACATGCTCATGGGGCTTGCGTCCGGCAACAAGGCGTTGCTCGAACTCATCGGTGTCCGCAAGAACACGCGCAAACTCGAACTGAACGCCGAATCGACGGCGACCTCGGCGCGGCGGATGAAGGACAAGAGCGAGATGAACACACGTGCCATCGCCCGCGAGCGCGAGGAGTGGAAGGAGACGAAGGCCGGCATCGAGCGGTGGCGCAAGGCGAACGACGGCAAGGACTTCGCGCTGACCACGACCGACGGCAGAAGCCTTGAAAAGGCGAAGGACATCGCCGACCTCGTGTGCTCGGAGGTCGTCAAGGGGCTGACGATGGACAATTGGGAACGCAATAGCCACGGGCCGTTCACGCTCGGTGACTTCAACGGCGTTCCGCTGACGCTCGTCTGGAACGACGCGGAGGAGAAGTTCTACATCAACGTCCGCGACCTCGGCGTGGCGCGGAAGGTGAACAACGTCGGGTTCGTCCCCGACTTCTCGCCGCAGGCGTTCGGCGCGTTCAAGGCGGAGTTGCTGCGGTCGGTCGATCCCGACTACGCGAAGAACGTTGAGGCTGGATTCGCCGACCGCGAACGTATGGCGAAGAAACAGGAGGCGGACGCCGCGCGCCTCGACAAGGAGGCGGAGGAACTGCGCAAGGAACTCGCCGCGTCGCGCAAGCGTCAGGCGCAGTTGGAGCGCGAGGTCACGCCGCTTCTCGTCAAGACCACGGCAGACCACGGTGCGGTGGCCTACGGCGACTGGGCGATTCGCCGCTCGCCCACGGGCGCGGTCTACATCGCGACAAAGGCGAACGGTGGCGCGGAAGTCCGTGCGGCGACCGTCAAGGCACTCTTGCCGAAACTCGACGAATACGACTTCGGCAACCCCGCGACCGCCGCGAAGAAGACGGCGGACTTGCCGCGAAGCGTCCTCGGCGAGGACGGAACGTTCGAGACGCTGAAGGTCGAGAATGTGGATTTCATGTCAACCGAATTCGACGAGCAAAAAAATGGTATAATAGGCGACCGTGAGCGCGAGAGGCGGATTGTCGCCGCGCTTGCGAGCGGCGCGTTGCGGTA
>CAVDWI010000093.1:0-7853 GCA_963612485.1 Barnesiella intestinihominis | reverse complement strand
ACCGGCAAATCCTTGCGTTTACTTCCAGAACTTGCGTTTACTTTCGGACGCGACGCCGTCTATTTGTATTTGTCTGCCGCATGTGTTCACTTGTTTGTCGCCGCAAGCGACACCCCATTTCCCTTTGTCCCTCCGCTGGGCATTGCTTGTGTGGCGTTCGACCACTTCCTTAAGCGTAGGCGGTGAGGGCGACACCCGCCCGAGCCGCCGGAGCGGTCGTGGCCCACTTGTCGCAGAAGGCATAATGTAGTATACTTTCCTCGTTTTCGCGCAGAGCGGAAGAAAGGAATCAAATGAAGATAGCGATTTTGGGTGCGGCGGGTCGGATGGGCCGCAAGTTGTGCGACCTTGCCGCGCAGGGCGGCGAGCTGGAGGTCGTCTCGAAGGTTGACGTCGCCGAGGGCTACGACCGCGAGTGGCGTTCGGACGTCGAGGGCGTGATCGATTTCTCGTATCACGCGGCTGTGCCGGGGGCGATCCGAAAGGCGGCGGCGGCGGGCATTCCCTACGTCATCGGCACGACGGGACTGACGGCGGAGGAGCAGAAGGTCGTCGATGACGCGGCGAAGGTGATTCCCGTCGTGCAGTCGGGCAACTACTCGCTTGGCGTGAACCTTCTCCTCGAACTCGTGCGTCAGGCGGCGACGGCGCTCGGGTCCGACTACGACGTCGAGGTCGTCGAGATGCACCACCGCCACAAGAAGGACGCGCCGTCCGGCACGGCGCTGATGCTCGCGAAGTCCGCGGCGGAAGGGCGCGGCGTTGACCTCGCGGACGAGGCGGTCTACGGGCGGCACGGCGACATCGGGGAGCGTCCCGTGGGGCAGATTGCGATTCACGCCCTGCGCGGCGGTTCGGTCGTCGGCGACCACACGGTGATGTTCGCGGGCGAGGTGGAGCGCGTGGAACTGACGCACCGTGCGCAAGACCGCTCGGCGTTTGCGGCGGGTGCGCTGAAGGCGATGGTCTGGGCGAAGGCGCGCAAGCCCGGCATCTACACGATGCGCGACGTGCTCGGCTTCTGATTCCGCCGCGTTCGGATGTTCGAGGCGAGGGGCTATATGCTGGACGTCAGTCGGGACCGCGTCCCGACCGTGCGGACGCTTCGGCTCATCATCGACATCCTCGCCCGCTGTCGCTACAACCAGTTCCAGCTCTACACCGAGCACACCTTCGCCTATTCGGCGCATCCGACCGTCTGGGAGGAGGCCGACCCCCTGACGGCGGCGGAAATCCGCAAGCTCGACGCCTACGCGCAGATGCAGGGGATTGAACTCGTCGCGAACCAGAACTCGTTCGGCCACATGGAGCGGTGGCTCGTGCATCCCGAATACAACGCGCTCGCGAAGTTTCCGAAGGGCGGGGCGGTCACGCCGTGGGGGACGGTGAAGAAGTTCCCCACGACGCTCGACCCGGCGAACCCGAAGAGTCTCGAACTCGTGGACGGACTCTTCGAGGAACTCCTGCCGAACTTCTCCTCGCCGCTCGTCAACGTCGGGTGCGACGAGACGTTCGAGATCTCCGACCCGGAGGAATACCTCGGATTTCTCTTGAAGGTCTTCGACTGCGTGCGCAAGCGCGGCAAGCGGCCGATGTTCTGGGGCGACATCGTCCTTCGCCATCCCGAACTCGTGACGCGTCTGCCAAAGGACGCGATCGCACTCGACTGGGGCTACGAGGGCAACCACCCGTTCGCGGCGGAATGCGCCGCGTTCAAGAAGGCGGGGCTGGACTTCTACGTTTGTCCCGGCACGTCCGCGTGGCGGTCGCTCGGCGGGCGCGTGGAGAATATGCGCGAGAACCTGGAGGCGGCGGAGCGTGCGGGGCGGCTCTGCGGTGCGAAGGGGTATCTCGTGACGGACTGGGGGGACGAGGGACACTGGCAGCCGCTCGCCGCCTCCCTGCCCGGCATCATCCTCGGCGGGGCGTTCGCCGCGTCGGGTGCGAAGGCGGCGAAGATGGATCTCGAACGCGAACTGAACGCGGTGATGGATGCGCCGCTCGGCGGCACTTTGCTCCGGCTCGGCACGCTCTATCTGCGCGGCGGCGCGATTCGGGCGAACTGTTCGGAACTCTTCAACATTCTCCTCTACGATCACGGCTATTCGCGGCATCCGGGTCTGACGCAAGCGGTGCTGGACGACATCAGCGGCGTCGCCCACGGCTGCCGAATCGCGGCGGAACGCTGGGCGGACAGGAACGACTGGGCGAAGGAAATCGTCTACATGGCGAACCTCATCGACTGCGCGTGCCATCGTCGCGACGAGGGGCGGCTTCGCGCCCTCCGCGACGAACACGGGCGCATCTGGCGGCTTCGCTCACGCGAAGGCGGCCGCGTCGATTCCCTCGCCAAACTGCCGCGCTTCTGACGGCAAATATGGTAAAATATTGAGGCATTGAACAGAAAGCAAGAAAAAGGAATACAACAATGAAATTGAGTTTGGAATCGATTGCGCGGGAGTCGGCGGACTGGCGGGGGGCTGGCGTTAGGCTGCCGTCCTTTGACATCGCGGCAGTTCGTGCGGCGACGGCGGCGACGCCCGAATGGGTGCACTTCGGCGCGGGCAACATCTTCCGAGGGTTCATCGCCTCACTCAACCAGCGGCTTCTCGAAGCGGGTCTGGCGAAGACGGGCATTATCGCGGCGGACACCTTCGACTACGACATCATCGACCGCATCTACGGCGACTTCGACAACCTCACGCTGAACGTCACGCTGAATCCGGACGGCACGACGACGCGGGAAGTCCTCGCCGCCGTTGCCGAGGCTCTCAAGGCGGACTTCGCGGATGCCGCCGCCGCCGCACGGCTGCGCGAAATCTTCCGTGCGCCGTCCCTGCGGATGGTGTCGTTCACCATCACCGAGAAGGGGTATCAGCTGCACCGCACGGACGGGACGCTTCTGCCCGTCGTCGAGGAGGACGCGAAGGCGGGCCCTGCCGCGCCGAAGCACGCGATGAGCATCGTGTGCGCCCTGCTGCTCGAACGCTTCAATGCCGGTGCTGCGCCAATCGCCGTCGTGTCGATGGACAACTGCTCGCACAACGGCGAGAAACTGATGAACGCCGTCCTCGAAGTCGCCCGCGCATGGAAGGCGAACGGGTTTGTCGCGGATGACTTCATCGCCTATCTGACGGACGAACGCCGCGTCTCCTTCCCGTGGTCGATGATCGACAAGATTACGCCGCGTCCGCACGAGCGTGTGCGCACCGACCTCGCCGCCGCCGGCATCGAGGGCATGGACCCGATCGTCACCTCGAAGAAGACCTTTATCGCGCCGTTCGTGAACGCCGAGAAGCCCCAGTATCTCGTGATTGAGGACAAGTTCCCGAACGGACGACCGCCGCTTGAGCGGGCGGGCGTCTACTTCACCGACCGCGAAACGGTGAACAAGACGGAGAAGATGAAGGTGACGACCTGCCTCAATCCGCTTCACACGGCGATGAGCATGTATGGCTGTCTGCTCGGCTACACGCTGATCTGCGAGGAGATGAAGGATGCGGACATCGTGCGGCTGGTGAAGCGGCTCGGCTACGTCGAGGGTCTGCCCGTTGTCGTCGACCCGAAGATTCTCTCGCCGCGAGCATTCATCGACGAGGTGGTGAACGAACGACTGCCCAATCCCTTTATGCCCGACGACCCGCGTCGGATTGCCACCGACACCTCGCAGAAGGTCGGCGTCCGCTTTGGCGAGACGGTGAAGAGTTATCTCGCGCAAGGGCGTGACCTCGGTTCGCTCGTGGCGATACCCCTTGCGATTGCCGGGTGGATGCGTTATTTGCTCGCGGTGAACGACAGGGGTGAGCCGATGGAGGTTTCCGCCGATCCCCTGAAGGACGAGTTGCAGGCGAAACTCGCGGGAATCGTCTGGAACGACCCGAAGACCTACCATGGGCAGTTGCGCGAGATTCTCGCCAATGCGTCCGTCTTTGGCACGGATTTGACGAAAACGCCGCTTGCGGACAAGATTGAGGGCTATTTCGTGCGTCTTCTCGGCGGGGTCGGGTCTGCCCGCAAGCTTTTGCGGGACGAGTTGTCCGAAGGGGCGGTCGCGTGAGGATTGCCTTCATCAGCGACATCCACGGCGTTCCCTCGGCGCTGGACGCGGCGCTTTCGGCGGCGGAGACGCTCGGATACGACAAACTCGTCCTTCTTGGCGACCTCCTCTATCACGGGCCGCGCAACGGCGTGCCGAACTTCTACGACCCGGTGGCGGTGGCGAAGCGGCTGAACGGACTCAAGGAGAAGATTGTCGCCGTGCGTGGCAATTGTGACGCGGAAGTTGACCAAATGATGCTTGAATTCCCCATCATGAGCGACTATGCGCTTCTCGAGGCGGACGGCACGACCTTTTTTCTGACCCACGGCCACCGCTGGAACGAACGCAATCTGCCTCCGCTCGGCATGGGAACCGTGCTTGCCCACGGGCATACGCACATCCCGGAGTTGAAACGCCTCCCCTGTGGTATGACAATCTTCAACCCCGGCTCCGTTTCGCTTCCGAAGGGCGGTTCAGTTCCCTCCTTCGGCTACTTCGACGGACGCGACCTCCGCCATTGCGGCATCGGCGGCCAGGGCGCGTGAGCATTCCCTGCACAGCCAGGGCCATCGGGCGTGGCTGTGCGGTTTTTGCTATAATATAAGAGTAAAGACGAAGGATTACGTTCATGTCGGATAAGATTAGTTTTGAGCCGCCGCGTGGCATGCGGGATTTCTATCCCGAGGACATGGTCTGGCGCAACAAGGTGTTTGATGCGTTCCGTGCGGCGGGTGAAGCCGCCGGATTCGAGCCGTACGATGCGTGCGTGGTCGAGAGCTACGACCTCCTCGCCCGCAAGGCTGGTGAGGAGGTCGGGGAGCAGATCTACCACTTCCTCGACAAGTCCGAGCGCCATCTCGCGCTCCGCGCCGAGATGACCCCGACGCTGGCGCGGATGGTCGCCCAGCGCCAGCACGAACTCGCCTTTCCCCTGAAGTGGACGACGATTGCGCAGTGCTTCCGCTACGAGCGCATGACGAAGGGGCGCAAGCGCGAGCACTACCAGTGGAACGTGGACATCATCGGCGAGGAGTCGGTGCTCGCCGAGGTCGAGGTGATTGGCGCGGCATGCGACGCGCTACGCCGCATGGGGCTTTCGTCCGTCGATTTCAAGGTTCACGTCTCCTCGCGCAAGTTCCTTGGCGAACTTCTCGAAAAGAGCGGAATCGCCGCCGAGAAGCACGCGCAGGTGTTCCTCGCGCTCGACAAGCGCGGCAAGATGCCCGACGCGGAAATCGCCGCAATGCTCCGCGACGGCGGTCTGACGGATGCGGACGTGGCGGCGACCTTCGCCATTATGGACACGAAGTCCTACGAGACGTGTCCCGAACTGGTGGAACTCTTCCGACTTGCGGAGATTGCGGGCTTTGCGGACTGTCTGCAGTTCGACATTTCGGTGATTCGCGGGCTCAGTTACTACACGGGCATCGTCTTCGAGTGCTTCGACACAAAGGGCGAGTTCAGGGCGATTTTCGGCGGCGGACGCTACGACAACCTGCTCACGACGATTGGCGGCGACCCCGCGACGGCGGTCGGGCTCGGCTTCGGCGACGTGGTCGTGACGGAACTCCTGAAGTCGCGCCTCGGTGCGGACGCGGCGAAGTCGAAGAAGGGGATTGCCGTCGGGTTCATGTTCCCCGAACAGCGCGACGCGGCGGTCAAACTCGCGGCGAAACTGCGCGGGGCGGGCGAATGCGTCAACCTCTCCCTCCGCAACCAGAAGCCGAAGAAGTTCTTCTCGCACGCCGATTCGTGCGGTGCGGCGAAGGCGGTATTCCTCGGACCGGATGACGTGGAAAAGGGCGTGGCGCGGTTGAAGGACATGGCGACGCGCGAAGAGACGGAGATTGCCCTTTGAGGCGCGGGGCGCGGCGGAAATGAGATGGCTTCTCGCGATTGCCTGCCTTGCTTCGTCGCTTTCGTTGTTCGGCGCCGGTAGTGCGGACGCGCTTCAGCGTCTCCTGAACCTGCGCACGGCGGGCAGTCCGCGCGGCTATGCCGAGGCGGCGGAGACCGTCCGTCGCGAGGCCGAGGCGGGCGGCGTGCTCCAGCAATACGTGATAGCGCTCGTCGCGGCGGACGAAAACGCGCCCCGCACGGCGAAACTCAGCGAAGCGAGGCGGTTGAAGTACCTTGAGGAGAACCGTCCCCGCATCCGCAAGCTCGCCGAGACGAAGAACAACGCACTCGCCTGGTATCTGCTTTCGATGGAGAGCAACGACATCGAACTCCTCAAGAAGGCGGCGGACGGCGGAAATGTGCAGGCGCTGAACGCCTGGGGAACGATGACGCTGATGAAGGCGATGGCGAGTCGGTCGGTGGATACGAACGCCTTCGCCACGGCGGCACGGGAGGGTTTTCTCTGCTTCCGCCGTGCGGCGGCGAAGTCCGACCCGAATGCGTTCTGCAACTTGGGGACGTGCTACTTGCAGGGGCTGGGGTGCGAGAGGAACGTCGCGCTCGCCCTTGGCGCCTTTCGGGCGGCGGCGGAAGCCGGGCATACGGAGGCGATGAACAACGTGGGCGGGCTTTACCGGGACGGCGTCGGGACAGTTCGAAGCCCCATGAAGGCGGCGAAGTGGTTCGCGAAAAGCGCGGAAATGGGCAATTCCTACGGGCAGTTGAACTTCGCGCTCGCCCTCCTGCGCGGCGAAGGCGAGTCGAAGGATGAGGCACGGGCTGTCGAACTGCTGAAGGCTTCTGCGGCGCAGGGGAACGCCGATGCGATGGAGTGTCTCGCCGAGTGCAGCGAGAAGGGGCTTGGCACGGCGAAGGACTCGATGCAGTCGCTCGTCTGGTCGATGCGCGCACGGGCGGCGCGGGGTGACGGCCCGGCGGCAAGGTGGCTTGAGAAGAACGGTTATACGAAGAGGTAGGGTTATGAAGATTCTGATGATTGGCGATGTCGTGGGCTCTCCCGGACGGACGATTCTTGCGCGTGAATTGCCGAATCTCAAGCGGACTTACGGAGTTGATGCGACGATTGTCAATGCCGAGAACTGCACGCACGGTTCGGGACTGACGGCCGACCACGCGAAGCAGATTCTCAATGCGGGGGTGGACGCGATTACGCTCGGCGACCACACGTGGGGACAGCGTGAGTTCGCCGGGCAGATCGATGCGCTTGACCGTGTGGTGAGACCCGTCAACTATCCGTCGGAATGTCCCGGCAAGGGGTGGCAACTTGTGACGATGCCGACCTTCCGGTTCGTCGTCATAAACGTTCTGGGGCGCGTTTTCATGCAACCAGTGGACTGTCCCTTCAAGGCGACCGAGCGGGCGCTCGCCGAGATTCCGAAGGACGTGCCCGTTTTCGTTGACTTCCACGCCGAGGCGACGAGCGAGAAGGTGACGTTCGCCCACTACTTCGACGGTCGCGTGACGGCGGTCGCCGGAACGCACACGCACGTCCAGACCTCGGATGCGCGGCTTCTGCCGAACGGGACGGCGTTTGTCACCGACCTTGGCATGACGGGACCTTACGTCAGTTCCATCGGGCGTGACCTTCAACCCGTGACGCGTAAGTTCATTACGGGGATTCCGAGCCGCTTCGAGGTCGCGTCGGGTCCGTGCGTGATTGAGGGCGCGGTCATCGAGTTCGACCCGAAGACGAAAAAGGCGATCACCATACAGGCCGTGCGGATTCGCGAATGACCGGGAAGTAGAAGGTTTCTCCTTTCAGCGGGCGCGAGAATCAGGGGATTCCCCTCTCCTTTCGCCCTCCCCTTACTCCGAATACGTCAATCCCAAGAAAAAAAACGTCGCGTCCGAAAGTAAACGCAAGTTCTGGAAGTAAACGCAAGGATTTGCCGGT
>CAVDWI010000092.1:0-7922 GCA_963612485.1 Barnesiella intestinihominis | reverse complement strand
GGGCGCAGAAGAAGAACGTGCTGCCCGGCTTGGTGATGAGGCGGTGCAGGTGCGCGGTCTTGTCCACGTAGACAAGATTGGACTTGCGCAGGGTCTCGAAGTCCGCGATGTTGGTGGCAATCGGTTTCATACCGCACATTATACCAAAAACGGGGCCGCTGCGGCACCGTTACCGACGGTAGCATAAATCTTTCCCCCCGTGAACGGTGAATTTTGGTATACTTTCCCCCCGCCGAAAAAACGGCACAAAAAACACCTGTGAAAATGAAAGGAAAGATCATGAACATGAGTAGTAAAATGAAGTTTGCGGCGGCGGTTCTCGCCACGTCCGCGATTGTCGGCGGTTGCTCGAAGAGCGCAAGCGAAGGGGGTGTCGATCTCTCGGCACAGGCCCTTGCGGCGGCGGAGGCGAGCGGATTCCGTCCACCCGATGGCGGCGACGGGGGTTCGCTCCACATCTACACGTGGTGCGACTACATCGCCCCCGACGTGCTGACCAGTTTCGAGAAGGCCCTTGGCGTGACGATTGTCGTCGATACGTTCGACTCGAACGAGGCGATGTACGCGAAGCTCAAGGCGGGCGGAACGGGCTACGACATCATCATGCCCAGTTCCTACCAGATTGAGTCGATGGCGCGCGAGGGGATGATTGACGAACTCGACCACGCGAAGATCCCGAACGTCCGCAAGAACTTCGACCCGTCGTTCGCACGGCAGATCCTCGACCCGTCCTTCAAGTACAACGTGCCGTATGCCGTGACGTATACGGGTTTCGCCTACGCGAAAGACCGCATCCCCGAAGGGGCGGACGTGAACAGCTGGGCGATTCTCGGCAACCCCGCGCTGAAGGGGCGTATCTCGCTTCTCGACGACATCCGCGAAGTGATCGGCGGCGGACTGATGTATCTCGGCTACTCAATAAACTCGACCGACCCGAAGGAGATTGACGCGGCGGTTGCGCAGGTTCTCAAGTGGCGGGCGAATGTCCGCAAGTTCGACAGCGAGAGCTACAAGACCGAAGTCCCCGGCGGCGCGACCTACCTCGGCCACGGCTATTCGACCGATACGACGCAGGTCATCGTCGGTGACGACGAGGCGGGTGCGCCCGCCCGCGACGACATCGGCTTCGCGCTCCCGAAGGAGGGCTACACGATTGCGTTCGATGAAATGGTCGTCGCCTCCGGGGCGAAGCGCAAGGATCTCGCCTACGCCTTCATCAACTACATCTACGACGGCGACGTCGCTGCCGCCAACATGGACTACATCTGCGGACCGAATCCCGTGAAGCCCGGCATCGAGAAACTCGACCCCGACTACCGCAGCCTCATCGTCCTTTCGGACGAGCAGCTGAAGAACGGGCAGGTTCTCAAGGGTTTCGCCGACAACCCGGAAGCCCTTGAACTCTACAACAAGGCGTGGGACCGCATCAAGGCGACGGAAGCCCGCTGAAAACGGGTGCTTCTCTTTTGATATAATATGCCCCGCTTGGGCGTTCCGGAAAGTCCTGTGGAAATCAGGCGCTGTCGCGCAGCCGTAAGAGTCGGAATGCGGAACGCCCAATAGTCAACGAACACTCAAGTACCCTCGCATGAGGGGGAAAGAAGGAAAATGAATACACTGCTGTTCGCGGCGATTTCCGCCGCGACGAATGTTGTTGCGGAGCTGCCGCCC
Source organism: Barnesiella intestinihominis (assembly GCA_963612485.1). GTDB lineage: Bacteria > Verrucomicrobiota > Kiritimatiellia > RFP12 > UBA1067 > UBA1067. Next base: position 6,251 of record CAVDWI010000092.1, on the reverse strand, counting down.
GTGGTGGTCTATGCTTCACGAGTCGATCAGACGGCAATGAACCTGCCGCAGAACGTGCAGGTCATCACGGCGGCGGACATCGCCCGGTCCGGTGCGCATGACGTCGCCGACCTGATCTCGAAAGTCGCCCCGTCCGTGAGCGTGAACCGCCTCGGCGGCAACAATCCCGCGCTCACCCAGATCTCGATGGGCGGCTATGGCGAGAACGGCTTCGGTCGCGTCCTCGTGCTCGTGGACGGCGAGCGGCTGAACAACCCCGACATGAACGCGCCGAACCTCGCCCAGGTCTCGCTCGCCTCGGTGAAGCAGATTGAGATTCTCTCGGGACCCCAGACGGTGCTGCACGGCGACGGGGCTTCGGCCGGCATGATCAACATCGTCACCGAGCCGTCGGACTACGAGCGGCACGGCGCGGCGGAAGTGCACGTCGGCAACTGGGGCACGGCCGGCGCCTCGCTCGCCTATCGCGGCGGAATCGAGGAGGAGGGACTTCTCTACTGGGCGAGCGGCGCGTATGACCATTCGGACGGCTACCGCGACAATTCAGGCTTCGACATCTGGAACGCCAACGGCGGCATCCGCAAGAACTGGGCGAACGGCTCGTGGCTGAAGGTCTCCGCGTTCGGAAACCACTGCGACTATCAGGTGCCGAGTTCTCTCTCGCGCCAGCAGTGGAAGGACGACCCGAAGCTGTCGCTTTACAATGACGACTACTACCGCCGCACGACCTACGGGCTGAACGCGACGCTGAACGCGCAGGTCAACGACGAGAACGCCATCCGCGTGAAGGGGACGGCCTCCCGCCGCGAAATGCGCACGTTCGAGTACGGCTACTGGAATCGCGATTACCAGATGGCCTCCTACGAGGTGAGTCCGCAGTGGGTCAACAAGTCCGACCTCTTCTCCCTTGAGAACGAGTTTATCCTCGGCATGGACTTCCGACACGACCGCAACGACGCGCGGTCGTGGGGAAAGTCCACATGGGGATATTCGTCCCGGCGCGGACGCATCACGCGGCAGAACTTGGGCGTATTCGCGCAGGATACGCTCCACTTCACGGACTCCCTCGCCCTTCAGCTCGGCGGGCGGTATTCGCGCTTCTGGGGACGCGACACGGGATACAACAGCGAGATGGGGCGCAACAAGAACGAATACGCCTACGACGCCGCGCTGCTTTTCACGCCCGTCGAGGACTTGAAGGCCTACGTGCGCTTTTCGCGCTTCTTCCGTATGCCCGACTTGGACGAGCTCGCCTATTCGGGCGGGACGCTTGACTCCGAGCGCGGTTCCATGGCTGACGTCGGCGCGGACTGGACGTTCCTTGACGAGTTCTCCCTCGGCGGCAACCTCTACTGCTCGAAGCTGGAGAATGAAATCTTCTACAACCCTTACCTCGGCTGGGGCGTCAACATGAACTCGCCCGACGACACGATCCGCGAGGGACTGAACCTCCGCCTCGGCTGGGAGCGCGAGAAGGTGGCGGGCGTTCGTCTCACGTATTCGCTTGTCCACGCCGAGTTCGATGGCGGACAGTACGACGGCAAGGAAGTTCCGCTCGTTCCGGAACAGACGGTCTCGCTGACGGGGCGCGTCTGGCTGTGGGACGAGTGCTGCGTCTTCGGCGGCTACCGCTACCAGACGGCGCAGTGGGCGATTTCGGACTTCAACAACAGCGGCGCCTACGCGCCTTCGCGGCGGGAAGGGCGCATCCCCGACTTCGGACTCTTCCATATCGGCGTGGAATACGCCCCGGCGTTCGCCTCGTGGATTGAGGGGGTCAAAATCGGCTTCACGATCGACAACCTCTTCGACAAGAACTACTGCGACTACGCGACATACGGTGTGAACTACTGGCCCGGCGCAGGGCGGTCGTATACGCTGACGATGCGTTACGAGTTCTGATCCCGATTCTCCCGGTCACCACGGCTATTTCCTCAAAATCCGTGATGATAACAAATCGAATCTTGTAAGTTTTCCGTTTTGTGTAAGATTTCGAGCGGGAGGAGACAGCGGATTTCCCGTGCGGCGGGCAAAACGGCACTTGGCACGGCTTTTGCTAATGTGGTGGGCGTTCACACGTCGTGAACAACCTGTCCAACCGACAAAAGAAAGGAAGTAAAAAGAAAAATGAACAGAATCGTTGGTTTGGCGGCGTTGTCCGCCGCGCTCGTCGCGTCGTCCGCACGGGCAGAAGAGTCCGCCGAGACGCAGGGTGAGGAAACGGAAAAGTCGTTTCCGCTCTCCGTTTCGGTCTCGGTTGATGTGCTGAGCGACTACATGTGGCGCGGCACGATCTGCAACGACAACCCCGTCTGGCAGCCGTCTGTCTCGCTTTCGTATGATGCGGGCGACTTCGGAAGCGTATCCGCGAGCGTGTGGTCGAGTTTCGACCTGACGCACAAACGCGGCACGGCGACCGAGACCCGCCGTTCGTGCGGCCTACAGGAAATCGACTACACGCTCTCGTACGCCGTCAAACTGGCGGGCGTCGGCCTTGAGGTCGGCCACATCTGGTACGTCTTCCCGAACGGCAACGGGCCGAGCGACCAGGAACTCTATGCGTCGATCTCCTACGACAACCCGTTCGTGACGCCGAGCGCAACGGCCTACTGGAACTACTCCGATTCGGCGGATACCGATACGAGTATGTTCTACTACTCCTTCGGGCTGAGCCACGAGTTCGCGCTGACCGATGCGCTGACGATTACTCCGAACGCCTCTCTCGGCTTCGGCGGCAACGCATGGACGAAATACGTGACGGACGAGAGCGCCGGGACTGAACTCACAGACCAGACGGTCGGGCTTTCGGTGACGTATGCGGTGACGGACTACCTTTCGCTTGGCGCACAGGTCAACTACACGTGGATTCCGAGCCACACCCTGCGCCACCTGGACTACATGGGTGAGGGTAAGGATCAGATCTGCTGGGGTGGCGTGAACGTCACGCTCACGTTCTGAAGCTGACCAATTGGCGGGGTAAATGCAACGGATCGCCCTAAACGTGCATTTGCCCCGCCAAAATCGGGAATCTCGCCTTGCTTGCACACGGAGGGCTGTTTATGGTATACTGTAGGTGGTGAGTTCCTCTACAACCAATTTGAATGGAAGTCTGTCATGAATAAGAAATCAGTCCTGTCTCATCTCGCTTGCGCTGCAATGATCCTTGCGGGCGGTATCCTGTTCGGGGGGGGGGGCAGAGCCTCACCAGCAGCGCGAATGCCGCGACGAGCGATTCAGTAACGGCTAGTTGGACTTACTCCGCCGAGGCGGGGACGATTACCGACGGCGACTGGGTTCTCGGCGTCAAGACCGATACGAAAACACTCTCGAACGGGCTTTCCGTCACCTCGCTCGTCTCCCAGTCGGAGGGCGCGACGGTGCTGGACTTCAGCAAGTCCGTCACTGACACGGAGGGAAGCGAATTCTGCGTTGTCAAGGTCGAGCAGAATGTCTTCAAGGAAAATACAACATTGGCGGAACTCTATCTGCCGGACGGCTTCTATGAGTTCGGCGCGAATTCATTTCAGAACTGCACGTCGCTCAAGACGGTGTCGCCGCTCTTCCCCGACAGCATTCGGACGATTGGCAGTTATGCTTTCGAGTACTGTCCGATTGAGGGCGATATGCGCATCGGCTTTGGCACGGACACCGTCAACGTGACCTTCGGCGGATACTACTGTCTGCGGGAAAACTATTTCACGACGATGACGTTCGGTCCTCGATGCAAGGATCTCGGAAACTGGTCGTTTTGCAATAGCAAGGCCTTGAAACAGGTGGTTTTCAGCGATTCTGTGAATAGGATTGGTTCCGGGGCGTTCAATGACTGCGGCACGGTGACGAGCCTCACGCCCTGCCTCCCGACAAGCCTCAAATCCATTGATACTTACTCGTTTAGAAACATGAAATCGTGTCGTGGGACGCTGGAACTCTGCAACGGCGACTACAGTTACAACATTCCGAACGATGCCTTTAACAACACGGGCTTTGACGAGATTGTTTTTGGGGCGAAGTTTGCGGGAACGATAGGAGCACGGACGTTTCAGAACATGCCGAATCTCCAGCATATCCGCGTCCTGTGCGATGCGAACTTCAACTTCACCTCGGATGAGATATTCGATGACCGGCCGTATCAGGTGATTGTGCACGTGCCGGCGGACAACGAATCGTGGCAGACCGTCCTCGGCGACGTGACGCAGGTGAAGCCGTGGGCTTCGCTCGATGCCGACACGAAGGCGAAATTCACGGAATATTTCCCGGACGAGAACAGGCCGAAGGGACTTATCGTCGCCACCTGGTCGACGGATGCCACCGTTTCGGGGACGAAGAAGACGCTTGTCAACCGCTGGATTACCGATGACACGGCGGCGGAGGTGCAGGTAATCGTCGGCGGCAGTCCGGTGGAGGCGGGGACGCCCTCGCTTCCCTACGGCATCACGAAGCCGTCCGCCTACCCCGTCACCTGCACGATGACCGAGACGGCGGCGTCGGGTGCGACGCTCTACCGCACGACGGGCTACACGGCGGCATACGTGGACGAGGACGGCAACGCCGTGCGTGAGTCCGAAACGTCGTCCGCGCTGACCTTCACCTACGACGGTTCGCTCGGGTGCAACGTCATCCTCACGTGGAACTTCGAGCCGATTGCCTACAAGGCCGCTCTTTCCTATCCGCAGACGGGCGCCTATTCCGTTACGGTCGAGACAACGGCCGACTATGACGGCGGCTACTTCGAGCCGGGCAAGAGCGTCACCTACACCGCCGTCGGCGAGGGCTTCGTCCGCTGGTTCGGCGACATCGGCGACGCAGACCCCACGGCGCGGTCGATTACGGTGACGCTCGACCAGGCGAAGACGCTGAAGCCCTATTTTCCCTCGACCTGGACGCTCTCGGAGAACGGCGCGACGCTGACCGACAGTTACTGGACGCTGGCGGTCTCGGGCAGTAGCGACAGCCTGACGGTCAACGGCTACACGGGCGACCCGATTGCCTATCTCGACTTCTCGAAGGCAATGCCGGATGGCGTTGCAATCGTGGCGTTCGGCGAGAAGGCGTTCTACCAGACGACCGCGCTGGAGGAACTGTATCTGCCCGAGACGGTGAAGGACTTCGGCTGGCAGTCGTTTGCGAGTTGCACGTCGCTCAAGAAGGTGTCGCCGCTTTTCCCCGACAGCGTCAAGTTCTTCAATCACGAGGCTTTTGCGGATTCTCCGATTGAAGGCGATGTGCGACTCGGATTCGGCACGGCCGATGTCGGATTTGGTTGGTACAATCACTTTAGGGGAAACCGTTTCACGACCGTTACGCTCGGTTCTCACTGCAAGAAACTGGGCTATGCGACGTTTTCCGGTAGCACGTCTCTCACGGAGGTGACGCTCAGCGAGGCTTGTGAGTCGTTTGACCAATACTCCTTTGCGAATTGCTCTGCCGTCACGAGTTTCACGCCCTGCTTGCCGACTGGGTTGAAGAGCCTTGGCGGCAATGCGCTTCGCGGGCTTTCGTCGCTTCGTGGCACTGTTGAGATTTGCAACGGCGAGAATGCTTACGCTCTTCCAGCCTCCTGCTTCTACGGGTCGGGTTTTGACGAAATTGTTTTCGGGGCGAAATTCGTCGGGGTAATCTCAGAAAACGATATTTTCCGGGAAATGCCGAACTTTCGCCGCATCCGCTTCCTCGGCGATTTCAATCTCGACTTCACGCAGACGGGGAGTGTCTTCGACGACAACCCGTATGGGATGATCGTCAGCGTCCCCAATCCCGAGGACAACGCCTCGTGGAAGGCCGTTCTGGAGGATGCGGAGCAGGTGACGCCGTGGGCATCGCTTGATGCGGAGAGGAAGGCGAAGTACCGCGAGAACTTCCCTGGCGTGAAGAACCCGAAGGGGCTCATCATCGCCGACTGGTCGACGACGGGAGTTTCGGGAACGACGAAGACGCTCGTCAACCGTTGGGTCACATACGACGGCAACCCCGGGCTCGTCATCCGAATCCGCTGACGTGACGTCCCCATTCCGCAGAATCTTTCAGCCTTTCGACCACCGTCAGGCGTTCGCAACTTACGCCTGAATTGCTCCTTCGGCTGTGACATTTTGCCTAAAATGTGACGTTTCTGTTCCTAAAATTGACCGTTGCGGAGACCATCCGCCGAACCCCTTTATTTATTGGGCTAAAAAACATCACTGATGTTTGACCCAAAGTGCACTGATGTTTGACCCAAAGTGCACTGATGTTTGACCCAAACATCAGTGATGTTT
>CAVDWI010000091.1:0-7954 GCA_963612485.1 Barnesiella intestinihominis | reverse complement strand
AGTACTTACGGACAGTAAACGCACGACTTCCGTGCGTTTACTTCTGGAAGCCACAGTCAAAACTTTCGCACGGTGATACGACCCTGCGGCTATTGACAGCGGTGGCGCAGTTTTGGTAGAATACGCGGCGTTGTCGAAAGAACAGGCATGAACAACGCAATTGGCACATTCTTCCTTCTTGGAAGCCTCGATCTCGCGCTTACGCGGCGCGGGGCGCGTTCGGTTTCGTAAGGTTTCGACAACCAAGGCAAAACACGGCAAGCGACCCCGCACGAAAGAGCGGGGTTGTTTTGTTCTAAGAAAACGGAAATACGATGGATACGATCAAAATATTCGATACGACGCTGAGGGACGGCGAACAGGCCCCCGGCTACTCGATGAACATCGAGGAGAAGATACGCATGGCGCGGCAGCTCGAGGCCCTCGGCGTGGACGTGCTTGAGGCGGGCTTCGCCATCGCCTCGCCCGGCGACTTCGCGTCCGTAAAGGCGATTTCGGAGGCGGTGAGCAATGTGACCGTCGCGTCCCTCTCCCGTGCGCTCGTGAAGGACATCGATGCGGCGTATGAGGCGGTGAAGGGCGCGAAGCGCCCGCGCATCCACACGTTTCTCGCCACGAGCGACCTGCATCTCGAATACAAGCTCAAGATGACGCGCGACCAGGCCCTGCAGCGCGCGGTCGATGCGGTGAAATACGCCCGCAACTACTGCGACGACGTGGAGTTCTCGCTTGAGGACGCCTCGCGCACGGACAAGGACTACATGTGCCGCGTCGTCGAGGCGGTGATTGACGCGGGTGCGACGACGGTGAACCTGCCCGACACGGTCGGCTACGCGACCCCGGCTGAGATTTCGGCGATGGTGACGAACGTGATGACGCGCGTGCCGAACATCGGCAAGGCCGTCATCTCGATGCACTGCCACGACGACCTCGGGCTCGCGGTGGCGAACTCGCTCGCCGGCGTTGCGGCGGGTGCGCGGCAGGTCGAGGGGTGCATCTGCGGCATCGGCGAACGGGCGGGGAACGCCGCAATCGAGGAAGTGGTGATGAACCTCCGCACGCGGCGCGACGTCTACGACATCGGCTACAACATCCGCACCGAGGAAATCGCGAAGACGGCGCAACTCCTGCAGAACATCACGGGCGTGAAGATTGCGCCAAACAAGGCGATTGTCGGCGCGAATGCCTTCGCGCACGAGAGCGGCATCCACCAGCACGGCGTGATGGCGAACGCGAAGACCTACGAAATCATGACCCCCGAAAGCGTGGGGCTCAAGAAGACCGCGCTCGTCCTGGGCAAGCACTCCGGTCAGCACGCCTTCGCCCAGCGGCTCGCCGAACTCGGCTACACGCTGGAAAAGGCGGTCGAGGACAAGCTTTTCGCCGACTTCAAGGTTCTCGCCGACCGCAAGAAGACGATCGAAGACCGCGACATCGTTGCGCTCGTCGAGACGGTGGTCGGGCATTCCAAGCGCGAAAGCGACTGGTCGCTCGTCAACTACGTCGTGTCGAGCGGCAACCGCATGTATTCGACGGCCTGCGTCACGCTGGAGCGCGGCGGGGAGAAGGCGACCGAGACCGCCTACGGAACGGGTCCGGTCTTCGCGTCGATCCGCGCCATCGAGAAGATCGTGGGACATCCGTTCAAGCTGCTCGACTACCGCATCGAGGCGGTCACCGAGTCCCGCGACGCGCTGGGCGAGGTGAACGTGAAGATTGCGGACGAGGCGGGCGTGTATCGCGGCAAGGGCGTTTCGACGGACGTCATCGAGAGTTCGATTCTCGCGACGCTGGACGCGGCGAACGGGATGCTGGCCGGGCAGACCGGCCGTCTCGGTGCGGGCGCGGCCGCCATCGCCCAGCAGACCTACGAAGAGGACATGCTCACGGGCGGCCACACCGACAAGTGAAATGATTTGAAGGAGTCAGTCTTATGGCAATGACAATGACGCAGAAAATCCTCGCGGCACACGCGGGGAAGAAGGAAGTCCACGCGGGCGAACTCGTGATGGCGAAACTCGACCTCGTGCTGGGCAACGACATCACCACGCCCGTCGCGGTCGGCGAATTCCCGAAGTTCGGGCGTGAGAAGGTCTTCGACAGGACGAAGATTGCGCTCGTGCCCGACCACTTCACACCGAACAAGGACATCAAGGCCGCCGCGCAGTGCGCCTGCATGCGCTCGTTCGCGAAGGCGCAGGGAATCAAGAACTACTTCGAGGTCGGGCACGACTGCGGCGTCGAGCACGCCCTTCTCCCGGAGAAGGGGCTCGTCACGGCGGGCGACCTCGTCATCGGCGCGGACAGCCACACCTGCACCTACGGTGCGCTCGGTGCGTTCTCGACGGGCGTCGGCTCGACCGACATGGCCGCCGGAATGGCGGCGGGTGAGACGTGGTTCCGCATTCCCTCCGCCATCCGCGTCGTGCTGACGGGCAAGCCCCGCCGCTACGTGGGCGGAAAGGATCTCATCCTCCACCTGATCGGGATGATCGGCGTGGACGGTGCGCGCTACCAGTCCCTCGAATTCACGGGACCGGGCGTTGCCGAACTCACGATGGATGACCGCTTCACCGTGGCGAACATGGCGATCGAGGCGGGCGCGAAGAACGGCATCTTCCCCGTGGACGCGGCGACACGCGCCTATCTCTCCGAGCACGGTGCGAAAGAGCCGACGGTCTACGAGGCAGACTCCGACGCGGAATACGCGCAGACGATTGAAATCGACCTCGGCGCACTCAAGCCGACGGTCGCGTTCCCCCATCTGCCGTCGAACGTGCGGACGATTGACGCGGTCGGCGACATCGCCATCGACCAGGTCGTCATCGGCTCGTGCACGAACGGGCGCATCAGCGACCTGCGCATCGCGGCGGAGGTGCTCAAGCGCCACACCGTCGCCCCCGGCGTCAGGTGCATCGTGATCCCCGCGACGCAGAAGATCTACCTGCAGGCGGTGGAGGAGGGGCTCGTCACGCAGTTCGTCCAGGCGGGCTGCGTCGTCTCGACCCCGACGTGCGGACCGTGCCTCGGCGGCTACATGGGTGTGCTTGCGAAGGGCGAGCGGTGCGTCTCGACGACGAACCGCAACTTCGTCGGCCGCATGGGCCACATTGAATCCGAAATCTACCTCGCCTCGCCCGCCGTCGCGGCCGCGAGCGCCATCACGGGCAAAATCTCCGCACCGGAAGGAATCTGACAAATGAACGCAAAAGGCAAAGCATTCAAATACGGCGACAACGTCGATACCGACGTCATCATCCCCGCCCGCTACCTCAACACGCCCGACCCGAAGGAACTCGCGGCGCACTGCATGGAGGATATCGACGCGAACTTCGTGAAGAGCGTCAAGCCCGGCGACATCATCGTCGCGGGTCGCAACTTCGGCTGCGGCAGTTCGCGTGAGCACGCGCCGATTTCCATCAAGGCGAGCGGCGTCGCCTGCGTCATCGCGGCGAGTTTCGCCCGCATCTTCTACCGCAACTCGCTGAACGTCGCGCTCCCCATCCTCGAATGCCCCGAAGCCGCCGCCGCCATCGCCGCGGGCGATACGGTGTCGGTCGATTTCGAGACGGGACGCATCACGGACGAGACGAGCGGCCAGACCTTCACCGCCGAGCCGTTCCCGCCCTTCATGCGCGACCTCATCGCCGCCGGCGGTCTCGCCGCCTACCTGAGCAAGAAAGGAATCTGACGAACATGAAGAAGACGATTGCAGTCATCCCCGGCGACGGAATCGGGCCCGAAATCACGGGCGAAGCCATGAAGGCTCTCGCCGCCGTCGGCAAGCGGTTCGGTCACGAGTTCGAAATGACGGTCTACCCCGTGGGCGGAGCGGCCTACGACCTCTGCGGCGACTGTCTGCCCGACGCGACGCTCGCCGCGTGCCGTGCGGCGGACGCGATTCTGCTCGGCGCGGTCGGCGGCCCGAAGTGGGATGCCCTCCCCGCCGAGAAGCGTCCCGAACGTCGCGCTCTTCTCACACTCCGCTCGGAACTCGGGCTCTACGGCAACCTCCGCCCCGCGAAGGTGTGGAGCGCACTCAAGGGGGCGAGTCCGCTCAAGGACGAAATCGTTCAAGGCGGCATCGACGTGCTCGTCGTACGCGAACTCACGGGCGGCATCTACTTCGGCACGCACGAACGCGCGGCGGACGGCAAGTCGGCGCGGGACGTCATGCCCTATTCCACGGCTGAAATCGAGCGCATCGCCCGAATCGCCTTCGAGGCGGCTCGCAAGCGGAGCCGCCGCGTGACGAGCGTCGACAAGGCGAACGTGCTCGCCACCTCGCGGCTCTGGCGCGAGACGGTGACGGCTCTTCACGACGCGGAATACGCCGACGTCGCGCTTGACCATATGTACGTCGACAATGCCGCGATGCAACTCGTGCGCAATCCGTCCCACTTCGACGTGCTGCTGACGGAGAACATGTTCGGCGACATCCTCTCGGACGAGGCCTCTCAAATCACCGGTTCGATCGGCATGCTCCCCTCCGCCTCGCTCGGTGCGGGCGGTCACGGGCTCTACGAACCGATTCACGGCTCCGCCCCCGACATCGCGGGCAAGGGCATCGCCAATCCGCTTGCGACGATTCTTTCCGTCTCGCTGATGCTACGCCACTCCTTTGGCCTGACCGAGGAATCCGACGCGGTCGAAAAGGCGGTGGAAGCCGTCATCGCCCGCGGCGTTCGCACGGTGGACATCGCCTCGGCGGACGGCAAGAGCGTTTCGACATCCGAAATGGGCACTGCCGTCGCCGACGAGATTTCCGCGAACCGTTGAGCGGCGCGGCGGGCTACTTGTTGTAGCCCTTGTTCGTCATGAACTCCCACACGCGGTCCATCCACGTGTAGCTGCCCGTGTCCGGCGACGCGGGGTTGAAGCAGCCGTGCGGGCGCTTCGCGAGCGTGTGCAGGTCGCTCTGCACGCCCATCGAGCGCATCTTCTCCCAGCACTTCACCGAGCCCATCGCCGAGTAGCCGTCCGCGTCGCCGTGGATGAACAGCGCCGGCGAGGTGGCGGAGTCGAAGAGCAGCTCCGACGCGAAGGTGACGTCGTCGCCGTTGCCGCCGTTCGTGTTCGTGCCGTCCAGGCCGTCCGAAAGCACGTACGCCGGGTAGATCGCGATGCCCCACTGCGCCTTGCACGAGAGCGCGTCGACCTCGTCGATCGCGTCGTAGGCGTTCGTCGTCGAGCTCGTCAGCCCCATGAGCGTCAGGTGTCCGCCGGCGGACGAGCCCATGATGCCGATGCGGTTCGGGTCGAGCCCCTTCGACGGGGCCTTCGACCGGACGATCCGGATGGCGCGCTGGAGGTCTTCCCACGCCGTCTGGTGCTTCGCGAGGCCCGCCGGACGCGGCGTACGGTATTTCATCGTGACGACGGCCATGCCCTTCGCGTTCAGGTAGCGGCGCATCGGCGCGACCTCGAAGCCGTCCGGGCTGTTGCCGCCGTAGCCGCCGCCGGAGTAGACGATCTGGATCGCCTTCGTCTTCAGCTCCTTCGGCAGGTGCCATTCGAGGTAAGGCGTGCACTGGTTCGTCCGCACGTCGGGCATCTTCCCCTCCGGCCAGACGTTCTCCTTCTCGTAGTCCCCGCGCGCGTCGTCGGTGGCGTAGCGCTTCATCAGCTCCTCCGCCGGCGCGAGCGTGGAGGCGAACTGGATCTGGTTGAGGAACTCGAGCGCGCGGTCGAGGCCGAAAGCGCCGTGCGGCTTGTCGGCGTAGAGGTGGAGCTCGGCCGGGATCTTCCGCTTGCGGAGCTCGCGGTAGCAGAGCGTCGAGCCGTTCGGCGTGTAGGGGTCCATGCCGCCGTGGTGGAAGCTGATCGGGCAGGTCTTCGCGTCGAACTTGAAGACGGGGCTCACCGACGGCGTGACCGTGCGCCCGTCCTCCGGCCGCGCGTCGCCCTTCGCCGCCGCGCCGGCCGTGTTGTAGGCGGGCGCGTTCGCGATCGCGACGTTGAGGTGGCACGGCAGGTCGTCGAGCGCGTCGACCTTCGCGTAGGCCGGCGTCAGGGCGCTCGTCGCGAGCATCGTGACGAGGTGGCCGCCGGCCGACATCCCGATGACGCCGATCTTCTCCGGGTCGAAGCCGCGCTTCGCCGCCTGCGAGCGGACGAGGCGCACCGCGCGCTGGCCGTCCTCCCACGCCGTCTGGTAGACCGGGAGCCCTTTCGGACGCGGCGTCCGGTAGACGAGGTTGACCGTCTGGTAGCCGAGCTTCGTGAACGTCTCCTTCCAGAGCTTGACGAGGCCGACGTCGCAGCAGCATTCGTAACTGCCGCCGGAGACGAGGATCATGCAGGCGCCGTTCGGCGTCGCCGGGGCCTCGAACCACTCGACGTAGGGCATCTTGCCCTTCTCCTTCTCGTCCGTCATCGCGCCGACCTGGTGCGGCTGGAAGTCGGGCGCTTTCCCTTCGGGCCAGAGGGGCTCGCGGACGCCGTTGCGCCAGGCCTCGGCCGCGAACGCGGCGCCGGCGGCGACGAGCGCGAGGCCCGTCAGCGCCAGCTTCTTCAGTGACAGCTTCTTCATGTCGTTTCTGTTCCTTTCGTTGTTTTTGTTTCGTCCAAAAGTCCGTTCGGGGTCTGCGCGGCGCGGTCGAGCTCGCGGCGCTTGGCGGCGGCCCCGGCGGCGACGAACGCCTTCAGGGCGGCCGCGTCCTTCGCCTCCAGGGCCCGGCGGAACGCGCCGAGCCGCGCGGCGAAGCCGTCGAGCGCCGCGAGCAGCGCCTCGCGGTCGGAGAGGTAGAGCGCGGCCCAGGTCTCCGCGTCGACGGACGCGATGCGCGACATGTTCGCGAAGCTCCCGGCGGAGAAGCCGACGGACGCCTCCATGCGCGGGTCCTGCACGTAGGCCGAGGCGATGACGTGGCCGAGCTGGCTCGTGAAGGCGATCATCTCGTCGTGCCGCTCGGGCGTCGTGACGACGACCCGCGCGAAGCCGAGCGAGCGGAAGAGGCGCGCGAGCGCGGCGACGTCCGCGCCGTCCGCCTCGGGACAGAGGATCATCGAGCGTCCGTCGAAGAGGTCGGCCGTCGCGTTCGCGAAGCCGGAGACCTCCTTGCCGGCCATCGGATGGCCGCCGACGAACCGCCAGCCGTCCTTCGGGAGCGCGGCGAGCGCGCGGCAGATCTCCGTCTTGACGCCGCAGATGTCGACGACCGTGGCGCCGCGCCTGAACTGGCCGGCGTGCGCGCGGACCCACGACACGATCGCCTCGGGCGGCAGGCAGACGAGCGCGACGTCCGCGCGCCCGAGCCCGTCGCTCTCGCCGTGGTGCAGGGCGACGGTCTCGTAGCCGGCGCGCCGCGCGGCCTTGAGGAACGAGCCGCCGATGAGCCCGAGACCGACGACGGCGAGCGTGGAGGAAGGGCGTGGCGCGTCGCTCATGACTGAAAGTCCGATTGCTTCATGGTTTGCGGATTATAGCAAAATCGGAGACTTCGTGCAGAAGCGTGTGCCTGCTCCGCCGTCGGCTGTCCGACGGGCGTCACGTCAAAATCCCGCCCTGAAAATATGGTATAATACGCCCTCAAACGATTTCAAGGAGAGAAAGAACGCATGTCACAGACTTACGATTACACGGGCGTCGTCGAAGAAGTCCACGAGACGCAGAGCTTCGGCTCGAACGGGTTCACCAAGCGCGAGGTCATCGTCGGCAACGACGTCGACTCGCCGTCGAAGTATCCGAACCCCGTCAAGTTCACGTTCAAGAAGGACAAATGCTCGCTGCTGGACGGCATCCGGAAAGACCAGCGCGTGAAAGTCCACTTCGCCATCGATGGTCGCCGCTGGGAAGGTCCGAAGGGCGTGCAGTTCTTCACCGACCTCACGGGCCTCAAGATCGAAGTCCTGAATGCGGACGGCACGTCGACCGAGCCGGTGCCTGCGCCGGCCGAACCCGATTTCCCCGCTGACGCCGGTGACGTGGACGACATGCCTTTCTAAGGCCTCG
>CAVDWI010000090.1:0-8077 GCA_963612485.1 Barnesiella intestinihominis | reverse complement strand
GCGTTGTACATCGCCGAAAGGCGCGTCGCCCACTGATCCATCCGCTCCTGGTCGGTCGTCGGCAGGGTTTCGCCCGCACGACGGTATTCCGCAAAGAGTTTCTCGAAGAGTTCCCATCCGTAGACTTCCCAGAGACGGGTGAAGGTCTCGAGGGCGAGGAAAGGTCCCTCATTCGCGCCCGCCCCCCACTCCGACCACGGTTTGCCGCGATCGACCCACGCGCTCACGCGGCGGTCGCAGCCCGCCGTCGAAGTCCACTCGCCGAACGCCTCACGCGGCTTGATGCCGAGCAACTTGTCGGTGCAGTAGAGCGTGAAGATGTTCACGGTCACCTCCGCCGCCGCGCCGAACGTCCACGCCTTGTTCTGGTGGTTGTGACCGAGTTCGTGCAACACGCCCCAGTTGCCCTCCCGCTCGATGACCGCCCGGTCGTAAAGCGCGCTGTTGCCGTCCGCCGAGACGTGGCACATCATCGGGTAGCCGTTGTGCAGAAAGCCCGCCGTGAGCTGGGTGTCGGCGCAGATGCGCTGCTTGTAGTCGAGCGGCTGCCCAAGCCCCGTGAGGCGCATGTCGAGGTCGTTCGCCCCGTCCCAGAACTTCGTCACCCATTCGGGGTCCTTCAACTTGTGAAGCGAGGTCGAGGGGACGGTCATCACCATGCGGTCGCCTTCGATTTCCGCCTGCGGCGCGAGGTCATTGCGCACCTCCTTCGCCCACGACTCGTTCGTGTCGCGTCCGCGCTTGAAGTGCGGGGCCTGATACGCGCCGTCCACCCGAATCGTCACGGACTTCCCCTTCTGCGCACTGAACGGCACGACGACGTAGACGAGTCCGCCGAACGGGGATGAGAAGGTGAGGGTCTTCTTGTCGAGGTTGAGCGTCTCGGAGACGACGGGGGCGCGAACCCACGTCTCCTGCGCGGAGGTCACCTCGTCGTCGGTCGAACCGACGCGCACCTGCAGTCCCCACGCGGTCGCCTCGCCCGGAACGCGCACGGTAATCGGCTCGCCCGCGTTCGCGAAAAGTCCAGTCGAGTGCCAGCGACGTTCGTCCGTGTCAATCCGCAGTTCAACGCCCTTGAGCGGCTTCGCCCCCTTTGCCATCAGACCGGGATAGGCCGCCGCGCTGGGGTTCGCGGGCCAGACCCGTTCGGGTTCGGCGAGCCACGCGTTCTTCTCCAGTACCACCCGTACGCGGGCATGGAAGTCAGCGGGGGTGAGCGGCGTTTCGGGCGTCGGATTCTTCGCCGCGAGCGGATGCTTCGCAAACGAGCGGAAGGTCGCATACGCCGCGCTCGAATCGGGCGGATAGGCGTCCGCCGCCATCGTCAGCGTCTTCGCCACCTGCTTGCGCAGCCCCTCGTCCGCAATGCCTTTCGGATTCTTCGCGGCGATTGCGATGGCGGAGGGCAGGGATGAGCCGGGCGGAAAAACCGCGTCCGCCTCGTAGGCGTTCTCCTCGCCCGTCCCGCCGATGCCGAGATCCGTCGCGAGAATGCCGAGCGGCGCAAGCGTCTTCTGATCCTCGAAATTGAGCGCAAGGCAACTGAAGCCCGTGTAGTTCTTGGCGATGCTCTTCCAGCCCCAGCCGATGGCGGAAGTCAAGAGGCCGCCGCCCTTCGTAAGGTAGTCGCGCAACTTCTCGCGCTTCTCGGGGGTGTCGAACGCACCCGCCGTCGCGAGGACGGCGGGCGACCGAAACGCCGCGTCGAGATCGTTCACCTCGATTGCGTCAACCCCCGCCTCGGACATTCCCCTTGCCGCGCCACCCCAGCGGTAGACCGCGAGCGGGGACTTCGCGTTCCGCCCGACCCACGCGGCGGCATTCACGAGGAATTGCGCCGTATCCGCCTGAAAGGGAAGCGACTCGTAGATGGATGGATGCCCCACGGCGACCACGCGTCCCTCGCCATAGAACGCGCCCACCGCCATCGGGTGAAACGTCCCGTCCCAGTTCCGTCCCGCGATGATGCCGAACGCCGAAGGCGACGCGCAGATGAACGAACCCGGCAAGCCCGTCACGCGAAGCGACGAAACGTTGTCCAGCAGTTCCGCCCGCGCCGCACGGATCTGCTCGTCCGAGACGGCGGGAGCATCGCCCTCCTTCTTCGCCGCCCCTTTTCGCCGCGTCCCGTTCGCGGCGGGCTTGCGCTCAATCTTCCTGCGTTCGATCTTCTTCACCTGAACCGGCTTCGCGGGGGACTTTCGCGGCGGCTGGGACGGCTTCGCCGCGAATGCCCCGCCCGCGACGGCGAAAACCGCCGCGAATACCACCACAAGCCGATTCATCCTCACCGTCAGCTTCCTTTTAACGGATTACTCTTTCCTTCCGTAAACCGTGATTTCACGGGCGAAGATACCGTTCTGGTCGCCGTATTCGAGACCGTAGAGCCGCACGTAGCGGACGGGCGTTCCGTCGCAGGGGAGCGTCCAGCCCTCCATCGGGAAGTTCGCGCCGTCCGTCTTCTCGCCGAGTTTCTTCCAGGAGGCAATTGGTTTCGCCGCGTCGTCCGTCCCATACGCGGCGAACTTGACGCAGTTCTCGAACGCCATGTAGGTGATTGCCGTCACGGGGACGCTCCGCTCGAGGTCAATCTCGAAGTAGCACTTGTCCGCGTCATCGACGGTCGCCTGTGCGCGAGCCTCCTTCGTCGTCCATTCGCCATTCCTGAAGTCGCCGTCGGTCAGCGCCTTCGTCACCTTGCCGATGCCGAGCCTTGCGCTCTTGCCGAGCGAGACGATTTCGCCAAGGGCGGGATTCGCCGGGAGCGGCGTCCTCTCGCGGAAGGCGCAGTCGCCGCAGTCGCGGAACTTCTCGCCATCCGCCGTCGCCGTCGGCAGAGCCTTGAGCGTCATGCCGCCGAAGCGGTGCTTCGCGTGAAGGCGCGTGAACGAGCACCCGGCGTTCGTGCAGGCGAACCAGTGCTGCTCGGCGTTGAACGTGAAGTTCGTCGGAATCGCGTGACGCGGAACGGGCGCGGGCGCATCGACCGGCTTGCCATAGACCGCGAGTTCTCCGATTCCAAGATTGCAGCGAAGTCCGTAGACCCGCACGTAGCGACCGACGACGGGCTTCGCGAAGTCGAGCGCAATGCCCTCTTCGCGGGCAATCGGTCCATCCTCGCGCCGCGCCGCGAGCGTCCACTCGGCAATCGGCAGCGTCCGGTCTTGTGCGACGAAGACGGCGAAGGCGTTGCGCGTGTTCTTGAAGTCATCGACGAGGTTCGCCGCCGTCAGTTCGTGGGCGGAGCCGAGGTCGATCTCGAAGAAGCACCGGCTGTCGTCCGTCAACTTGCCGAGCGGCGTGGGGTCGTCCACATAGCCCGACCAACTCGCGGTGTAGGCGCGAACGCCGTCCGTAATCCACGCGGCGGGGCGGCCGTCGGGGAAGGTCGCGGGACAGCCGAGCGCCACGTTCACGCGCCCGCGCCAGTCGATGCCGCGCTCAATCGGCTGGTAGTCGCAGAAGAGGCACTTGCGGACGAGTTCGCCGGGCTTGCCGCCCTCGGGACGCTTCGTCATCGTCGGCGCACCGTAGACGTGGCGACCGACGCGGACGCGCTCGCGGCAGCCCGCATCCGTGCATTCGACGTAGTGCGAAGTCGCGTCCCACCGCCAGTCGGGCTTGACGCGCGGCGAATGCGCGGGGCGACGCGGCGCATCGAGTTCGCGCCCGTAGACTTCGGGGGCTTCCATCTGCAGCGTCTTGCGCTTCCACGCGCGAAGACCGTAGACGCGCACGTACCGCGCCTTGACGGGGCTGAAGCCGATGGTGTAGCCCTTCTCGTCGCCCTTGTAGACGCTCAACTTGCCGCCGAGCGGTATCCAGTCGCCGATGGGCTTCGTCGCGTCGTCCGTCGCATACGCCGCCCAGTGGCAGCGGATGCCCCACGTCGCCCGCGCACGGAGGGCGGAAATCTCGCAGAGTCCGTCGAGATCGACCTCGACGTAGCAGTCGCTTGCCGTGCCGAGCGATTCGCGGCACTCCGTCTCGCCGTCCGCGCACCACACCATGCCGGGGTTCGTCCGGTGCTTGCCCTTCGCAAGATCGACAAGCCCTTCGGGGACTTTCGCCTCCTCAAGCGGGAAGGTGTTCTTCGCGCTCACCTTGCCGTAGACTTCCGCCTCGATGAAGAGCGCGTTCGACTGACCGAGTTCGTGAAGTCCGTAGATGCGCACGAACCGTGCGTCCGTTTCGGGGAACTTCACCGCGTAGCCGTCGCCGCCGCTCATGCGCTGGTCGGTCTTGTGGAAGAGGAGTTTCCACTGGTGGAGCGGTTTCGCCGCGTCGTCCGTCGCATACGCCGCCCAGTAGGCGACGCCGTTGCTGACGAACGGGAAGACGCGGATCTTGTCAATCGTGTAGAGTGCGCCGAGGTCGATTTCCTGATAGCAGTCGCCCTTGGCGACGTCGGCGAAGGTGGTCGTGTTCCCGGTGAGGATGTAGCCTTCCGTCTTGCCGTCCGTCATGCGGTCGCTCCAGCCGTCGCCGCTGCGGCACATCTTGCCCGCCGCGACGTTCACGTCGTCCGGCCCGATGACGGCGGCGACGGGCTTCGCGGTGACGACGGGCTTCGCCTTGAACTCCACGCCCGGCTTCGCCGCGCCCGTCCACACCGCCTCGACGAACTGCTCGATATAAGGATAGAGGATGTCGTAGCCGAGGTTGTTCGGGTGCAGGCTGTCGCCGAGGGCGGTGCGCGTCTCGGGCTTTATCTGCGCCGCCACGCTCTCGTCCTCCCACAGGTTGATGTAGGGAATGCCCCACTTCTCACACGCCTTCTTCATGAGCGGCAGGTATTCCGGCATCTTCGCCCAGTCGCTCCAGCCCGACTTCTCGACGCGGAAATTGATGATATAGCCGACCTTCGCGCCGGGAATCTCGTGGCGGATCTGCCAGAAGAGGTATTCGAGCGAACCCGCGAACGTCTTGAAGTCCTCGGCGGACGGGTTGTAGTCCTCCGGCTTGCCGGGGGCGACCGTCCCCGCCGGGCACTTGCCCATCGCGTCGTTTATGCCGCCATGGGCGATGACGATGTCGAAAGGCATTCCCTTGTGCCAGCCGACCTGACGGCGCACCGTGTTCCCCGGACCCCAGTTGTCCGAGACCGTCGCGCCGGAAATGCCCGTGTTGAGCCACCGCATGCCGTTCGCCCAGCCGACGCGCCCCGGCCAGCCCGCCGTGTAGCGCAGGTGCGGGTTGTTCACCTCGCAAATCGCCTCCGTAATCGAGTCGCCGACGAAGAGGACGCTCCGCCCCTTCAGCGGCGTAGCGCCGCGAACCTTCACGTCGGGCGCGAAGTGAATCGGCCCGTCGAGCAGGAAGTTCGGGTCGGTCGAGACGAACGCCCCCTTCTCGGACGTTCCCTCGAAGCGGACGCGATCGCCCTCGAGCACCGTCATCTTCAGCGTGTAGGCGTGGTCGCGCCGAGGCGTGAGCCCGTAGGGAATCGGCGCGATGCGCGTCACGGGCCACATGTCCTTGTTCATGTCGCGGATCGGATAGTCGAAGGTGCGGCTCTGCCCGTCCGTCTCGTCCGTAATCGAGATGCGCAGACGATACTTGCCCGTGCACTTCAGCCCGTTGAACATCGCCCGCGAACGCGCCTCCGGCTCGCTCGAGAAGACGAACGACGTCCAGCCGCCGACGTTCGCAATCGCCCCTTCCTTCGGCGTGATCGTGATGCCGACGACGCTGTCGTCCGGCAGTCCCTCCATGTATTCGTAGAGCGGTTTCGCCTCCTCCGCGGTAAACTTCGGGTATTTCGCGCACTCGGCGACCGCCTCCTTCGAGAGCGGCCAGCTCCACGCGGCGAAGTAGTCGGCGAAGTTGCGGTTCAGGATGCGCGAAAGGCGCGTCGCCCACTGGTCGATGCGCTCCTGGTTGTTCGTCGGCAGCTTGCCGACGACGGGGGCGCGGTATTCGCGGAACATCGTCAGGAACGGCTCCCAGCCGAACGTGCGCTGGATGCGCATGAAGGTGTCGAGGGCGAGGAAGTAGTCCTTCTTCCAGTCGTCGAAACTCTTGCCGTCCTCGACCCAGCGCACGACGCGGCGCTTGCAGGCGGCGCGGGAGGTGTAGTCGGCGAAGATCTCGCGGTCGGCGAGTCCGGCGGCCATTTCGGCGGAGTAGAGGGTGAAGAGGTTCACCGTCACCTCGCCCGTGCCCTCGAACGTCCAGTCGCGGTTCTGGAAGTTGTGGCCGAGTTCGTGCTGAACGCCCCACTCGCCCGTCTTCTCAATCTTTTTGCGGATGAGGATGTCCTCCGGGTTTCTCGCGAGCGAGTGATACATCATCGGGTAGCCGTCGTGCAGCCAGCCCGCCCGGAGCTGGATGTCGGCGCAGATGCGCTCCTTGTAGTCGCGGGGCGCGGGCAGACCCGTCAGGCGGGAATCGACCTCGACCACCTTGTCCCAGAACGTCGCGATCCACTCCGGGTCGTCGCACTCGGCGGCGCGGTTCGAGAAGACCGTAATCACGTAGTGCCGCCCCTCGATCTCGGCCTGCGGCGCGGCGCATTCCGCGAGCATCCGCCGCCAGTCGGCGTTCGTGTCGCGGCCGAGCACGAAGTGCGGTGCGCGAACCGCGCCGGAGAACTCGACCTCGGCCGTGCCCTTTCCCCCTTCCGGCACGACGACGTAGAGAAGCCCGCCGAACGGCGTCGAGAAGGTCATCTCGCGGCGGTCGAGCGGAATCGTCACGGTCACAAGCGGCGCGCGCTTCCATTCGCCGCACGAGGTGTTGTCGTCGCCCGTCGTGCCGACGCGGAGCTTGAGCCCGAGTTTCTCCGCCCCCTTGCCGGGGAGGCGGACGGTAATCGGCTGACCCGCGCCCGCGAACAGCCCCGTCGATTTCCAGCGCGAAGCCGTCATGTCAACCGAGATGCGCTCGTCCTTGACGGTCTTCGCCCCTTCCTTCACAAGGCCGGGATAGACCGCCGCCGCCGGGTCCGCCGGCCAGAGACGCACGGGGTTCTGCTGCCAGGCGTTCTGCCGCAGCACGACCGCGACACGCGCAAGATAGTCCTTCGCCGTCAGCGGCTGTTCGGGGGTGGGACGCTTCTGCGCGGTCGGTTCGTCCGCCAGCGCGGCGAGTGCGTCAAAGGCCGCGCCCGCACCGGGCGGACACGCATTCGCCGCCTGCACGAGCGTCTTCGTCACCTGTGCGCGAACCGTCGCGTTCGCCTCCGCCGAACCGTCGCGCACCGCCTTCATCGCCTCCGGGAGCGTCGTGCCGAACGGAAACGCCACGCCCGTCTCAAAGCCCTTCGACCCGGAGCGGTTCACGCCCGCGTCACCCGCAATGAAGCCGAATGACGCGAGGAGTTTCTCGACGTCATAGTGGAGCGACGGCGACACGAGCCCCGTATTGCGCTCCGCGAAATAGGCCCAGCCCCACGTGAGCGCCTCGGTCACGATGCCGCCGCCGCGCTTCACGTAGTCGCGAATCTTCGGATAGTCCGCCACCGACACGTCGCCCGACATGAACGCGACCGCCGGATGGGAGAACGCCGCGTCGAAACTTTCCACCTTCTCCGCCGCGATTCCGCACGAGGTCAGGTTGTCGAGAAGCGCCGCGTTCCGCACGACTGCCACCTTGCCAGTCCGCCCGCCCGCGAGCCAGCCCGCCGCGTTCCGAAGGAACTGCGCCGTGTCGGCCTTCGTCGCCCGCTGGCAGAGGAAGTTCGGGTGACCGAGCGCCACCACGCGCCCTTTGCCGTAGAACGCCCCGACCGCCACGGGATGGATCGTGCCGTCGTAGTTCTTCGCGGCAATCACGTTGAACGCATCGTCCGTCAGGCAGACGAACGGGCCCGGCAGGGCGTCGTTGCAGTCAATCGCCGCCACGCCTTTCACGAGTTCCGCCCGCGCCGCCGCGTTCCGGGCTGTATCCGCACTCACAACCATCGCCAAAAGGGCGAGAATAACACCTAAAGTCTTCTTCTTTTCCATAGCGGTGGTAATTATATCATATTTTAGGCGGTTGCGAACAAGTGGATTGACTGGATTTTGGGGATGGTAGTTTTGACGCAAAGTTCGCAAAGGGTCTTGACGCAACGAGCGCAAAGCCTTTGCGT
>CAVDWI010000089.1:0-8096 GCA_963612485.1 Barnesiella intestinihominis | reverse complement strand
TCATCCACGACCCAATTGCGCTGGGTCGGATTAGCCGCAAAGGCTACCCCCCCCCTGCAAAAACCGTGCCAACTACGACGCACCGCACCGATGCTGACACAACCTTCTTCAGTATGAGTTTACTCATCTTGACAGACTCCTTACGGTTAATGGTTTCTCACTGCGCCGACATTATATCATTTATCCCGTCGTCGCGCAAGTGCGGACGCGACAGTGCGGACGCGACTGGAGTTTACCCATTTTTTGACCTGTGGCTTCCAGAAGTAAATCGGTTTTCGTGGAGTGTTTAGTGTCCGTAAAGCTCGGCGGAGCGGGACAGCCGAGCGAAGCGAGACAGCCGAAGGCCGCGAGAGCCACGCGGATCGGAGTTAACCCGCCCGCGCAGGGAGAACAACGCCCATTTCACTTGCGAAAATCGACTTCACCCTTATTCTATCGGGGTGAAGTCAACTTTCGACTCGAAAAAATGGGTAAACTCCAGCGATGGCCACTTTGGAATACCGGGTTCAGATGCGCTGTTCGCCGTTGACGAAGACGGCGGAGGGTCTCCAGTTCTTCGGGTTGATGACGACGAGGTCGGCCGTGAAGCCCTTCTCGACCTTGCCGAGCTCCCCGCCCCAGCCCTGTTCGATCGCCTGGTTCCACGAGGTCGTACGCACGAGATCCTTAAGCGGAATGCCCGTCACCTCGTGTACGTTCCGAAGTCCCGCGCCCATCCAGAGCGTCGAGCCGGCGAGGTTGCCGCTTTCGACGAGCCGCGCCTCGCCGTTCTTGAGCTGAACCTTCACCCCGCCCATCTCGAAGGCGTAGCCGTCCTTGCAGTGCGAACACCGCAGGGAGTCGGTGATCATCTGCACGTGCGCGAGATTCCGCCGCGTAAAGACGAGTCTCAGCATGTCGGGGCAGAGGTGAATCTTGTCGCAGATGACTTCCGTGTTGAGGTCTTCGACGAGGAAACCCGCGCCGACCATCCCGATTTCGCGGTGATGCAGGGGCGTCATCTGGTTGCAGAAGTGCGTCATGTGGCGAAGCCCGTTCTTATACGCCGCCATCAGATCCGTGAACCTTGCCGCCGTATGTCCGCAGCTCGGCAGAACACCGATCTTGATGCACTCCTTCGCGAATTTCGCGCCGTCCTCGGCTTCCACCGCGTAGGAAATCTGCTTCACCGGATAGACCTTCGCAATTTCCTTTACCTCCCTGATGGACGGCTTGCGCACGAACTTCGGGTTCTGCGCACCGCAGCACTTCACGTTGATGAACGGGCCTTCGAGATGGATGCCGGGGACTTTCGCGTAGGGCTGGCCCGCCTCGGCGTAGTTGCGCGCGTTTTCCGCCGCGACAAGCAGTTCCTCGTGCGAAACGGTCAGTGTCGTCGGCAGGAAGGTCGTCACGCCCTCGGCGAGTTTCGCTTCCGCGAGCTTGAAGATGGCCTGTGGGTCGGCGTCGCAGAAATCGTAGGTCAGCGCACCGTGCGTATGCACGTCGATGAAGCCCGGCATCACGTATTGCCCGCCAACGTCGACGATTGTGTCCGCCCCCCTTTCCGACGCCTTCCGCGTTGTGACGGAGACGATTTTCCTACCTTCGATGACAATGGTCGCATTCCCCAAGTCAACGCCGGGGGAGATGACGTGCGCACCCTTGATGATTGTCTTCTGCATTGCAAATTCCTTTTATCCGTTTGCAGGGCGAATTATACCACGCTTTACTTCTTTCCGTCAAGCAGAGTCGCGAGATAAGAATGGCGAGAACAAGGCGCACGGATTTTTCAATCCGTGCGCCACGGGCGACCCTTCCGCCCTTCGTCAGTCGATTGGTCTTACTTCTTGGCCGCTTTCTTCACCACCTTCTTCACGACACCTTTCGTCGCGACCGCCTTCTTCGCAGGAACTTTCTTCGCGGCAACCTTCTTCGCACAACAGCATGCCTTTTTCGCAGGCGTTGTCTTCTTCGCGCAGCGGCACGTCTTTTTTGCAGGCGCCTTCTTCGCGGATGCCGTTTTCACGGCTACCGTCTTAGCTGGTTTCTTGGCAACTTTGTTAGTTGGCATCGCTTGTTCCTTGTTTCGTTTGGGGTTGTCGGCACGCCCACCGTGAGCGCAACCTCCGCAACCTCACCGCATATGATACCGATTTTTCCCAATTTATGCAAGAGGGACTTATACCACAATCAGGCGAGAGCCAGCGTCGCCGCGCCCGCCAGTAGGCAGTAGGGGCCGAAGAGCCAGAACCAGCGTCCCTTCAGGGACTTCAGGAGAAGCTTGAGCGAGAAGTAGCCGACGACCGCCGCGAGAACGCAGCCGTAGATGGTCAGCCCCCAGCTCACTTCCACCGCTTCCGCCGCCGCATCGCCCGCATCGAGGATTTGCAGAAGCGCCGCGCCGGCGATGGGTGGCGCGGACATCAGGAAGGAGAACTCCGCGCTCTTCTCCGCCTCGACGCCGCTCGCCCGCGCCGCCGCGAGCGTCATGCCGCTGCGCGATACGCCCGGCAGAATCGCAACCGCCTGTGCGACGCCCATCAGTATCGCCCGAGCGAACGACACATCCTTCGTCCCCTTCGGCAGGAACTTCGTCGCCGTCAGCACAAGCCCCGTGAAGACAAGCGCCGCGCCTACCATCCTCGGGCTCGCGAACGCCGCCTCCAGCTGATCCTGAAAGAGGATGCCGACCACCCCGGCGGGGACTGCGCTCGCGACCACCTTCAGCAGATAGCCCCACTCAAGGTTCTTCACAATCCGCCAGACAATCGCCCAGTAAAAGACCAGAATCGCCACGAGCGTCCCGACGTGCAGGAAAATATCAAGCCGCATGCCGAGGTCACCCATGCCGAGAAGCGACTTCCCCAGCACGAGATGCCCCGAACTCGAAATCGGCAGGAACTCGGCAATGCCTTGCAAAATGCTCAACAAAGTGACTTCTATCATAATTTATCCAATCGAGGACGAGACCTTGAAGACGGCCATCAGGATGGCGATGGCGACGAACCCGACCGCACAGGCGATGGCGACAATCAGAATCGGCTCAAGCGCGTTGGTGAACGCGGCGATGTTGCGGTCCATATCCTTCTGATACCGCTTGCCGATGTGTTCGAGCGACGCGGGCAGGTCGCCCGCCTGTTCGCCGACCGCCAGCATATCCGTCATCATGCGAGGGAAAACGCCGGACGAGGCGAGCGGACCCGAAATCGAGGTGCCGTCCGTCACACGGCGGCGGGCGTTCGCGAGCGCCTGCCCGATAACCGCGTTCCCGCACGTCTCCTCGCAAATCTTCAGCGCCTGCAGGACATTCACGCCGTTCACGAGCAGCGTCTTCATCGTGTAGGCGAGCGACGAATACGCCCCCGTCGCCACGATGCCCGAAACGAGCGGAATCTTCAGCTTCCAGCCGTCGATCTTCAGCCGTCCCGCGTCCGTCTTGCGCCACTTGCGGAACCAGAGGAAGAGAAGAACGGCGGCGACGGCGAGCGTCCAGCCGTAGTTCACCATGAAATTGCTCATGCCGATCAGCATCTGCGTCGGGAGCGGCAGCGACGCCCCCATGGACGTGAAGACCTTCTCGAACTGCGGGATGATCCACACGAGCGCACCAATGACCGCCACAATGCCGAATACGAGGACGATGACGGGATACGAGAGTGCGCTCTTGATTTTGCCGCGCATGTTGTCGTAGCGTTCGTAATGATCGACGAGCCGACGCAGAACCTCGACCATCGCCCCCGAGGCCTCGCCCGCACGAATCATGTTGGAGTAGAGCGGCGGAAACGTCTTCGGGTGGTGGGCGCACGCATCGGAGAAACTTTCGCCGCGCACGATGCGGTCGCAGAGATCCTGACTGACAAACCGCTGGGCGCTCGTCTCCTCGCCCTGATTCGCCAGGGCCTGAAGGGCCTGTCCGAGCGTCATGCCCGCCTCGATGAGGTCGGCAAGTTCGGACGTGAAGAGCAGCACTTCCACGCTCTTCATGTCCGTCTTGCGCCGTCCGCCCCCAATCTGCATGTTCCAGATGGAGGCGGACTTCTTCTTGCCGGCGTTCGGGGCGGCGGAAGCGGCGGTGGGTGCGGACGCGGAAACGGGATTTGCACTCCCGCTCCCAGTCGTCGCCGTTCGCCGCTTCGCGTAGCCCATTGCGCCGTTGCCTTACTTAATCACACGAACGCGGATAACCGCCGCACTCGACTCGAGCGCCGCCACGACTTCCGCAGGAACTGCCGTATCGGTGTCAATCAGCGTGTAGGCGAAATCGCCGCGGGACTTGTTCGCAATCGCGTCGATGTTGATGTTCGCCTTGCCGAGAATCGTGGTAAACGTGCCGAGCATGTTCGTCTCATTCTTGTGGCAGATGGCGATGCGCCCGGCCTTGTTCGGCTTGCCGAGCGAACAGGCGGGATAGTTCACCGAATTGACGATGTTCCCGTTCTCCAGGTAGTCGCGCATCTCCTTCACCGCCATCACCGCGCAGTTGTCCTCCGCCTCGGCGGTCGAAGCCCCGAGATGCGGAATCACGATGCACCCCTTCTGCCCGGCGGTCGTCGCGTTCGGGAAGTCCGACACGTAGCGCCGCACCTTGCCCGACTCAAGCGCCGCGAGCATGTCCTTCTCGTTCACGAGCACGTCCCGCGCCGCGTTGATGACGATGACGCCGTTCTTCATCATGGCGATTGCCTCGGCGTTGATCATGCCCTTCGTCGATTCGAGCGCGGGCACGTGAACCGTGATGAAATCGCACGTCTCGTAAATCGACTCGACGTTCTTGCAGTGCTTCACGGCGTGGTCGAGATTCCACGCGGCGTCGACCGAGAGATAGGGGTCGTAGCCATAGACCTCCATGCCGAGCTGAACCGCCGCGTTCGCGACCTTCTGACCGATTGCGCCAAGCCCGATGACGCCGAGTTTCTTGCCCTGAATCTCCGTACCGGCGAACGCCTTCTTCGCCTTCTCGGCCGACTTGCCGATCGCCGCATCCGCCGCGTTCGCCTTCACCCACTCGATGCCGCCGACGATGTCGCGGCTCGCGAGCAGCATCGCGGCAATCACGAGTTCCTTCACGCCGTTCGCATTCGCCCCCGGCGTGTTGAACACGACGATGCCCTTCTTCGCGTATTCGGCGTGGGGAATGTTGTTCACGCCCGCACCCGCACGGGCGACCGCCAGCAGGTTTTCGCCGGGGACGAGTTCATCCATTTTCGCCGAACGGACGAACGCGGCATCCGCATCCGCAAAGTTCTCCGTCCGAGAATAGTTGTCGGGTAGGTTCTTCAGCCCCACGTCCGCAATCGGATTGAGGCACGCATATTTGTAGTTTGCCATTTTCTTGTTTTCCGTAGAGTTTATCATGGAATATGCCGTCACGCATGACGACGCGGTATATTATACCATAACAACGGCGCATTTGTTATCCGTGTTATGATAACAAAACTGCCGCCAGAAATACCCCGACGAACCTATTTCCCCTGCCGAAGCAGGAAGCCGGCGGCGATGAGCGCAAGAAGTGCGAACGGCGCGAGGCAGGCGAGGACGTAGACGACCCGCCCCACCCAGCGGAGTCCGATGCCGCCCGCCTCCCTGTCGTTCAGCCTCGCCCGACAGCGGACGTCAATCAGGATGCACGTCACCGACAGGAGGAGGCTGTAGGCGTAAAACACCCCCGAAAGGACGACCACGCTCGTCTCAACCCGCAGCAGCATCCCGCTGACGAGCAGAATCAGCGCGGGGTTGATCAGCATCAGCGCCGAAAACGCCGCGATTGCCACGTAGAGAACCGTCATGCCCGCGCCAAGCCGCTCGGCGGTGTCGGACGAGACTCCCACCCTGCCGACGACCGCGACGAACGGGAGAACTGCCGTCACGACGAAGAACACCGCACCGTCCAGGCTGGCGCCGTAGTCCCACGGGATGCGCAGACGCTCGGCGATGACGGACGCGAAATCCGCCCGCACGGCGAAGAAGGAGAGCGCGGCGCAGATGAAGAAGCACAGTGCCAGCGACCAGTTCACCCGCGTCCGGAAGAGGGGATTCTCGATGTCGAAGTAGTCGAGTACCCGCTGGTCAAGTTCGTCCCACCACGGCGAATCGCCGTCCCGGAACAGACGGATTGCCGCGACCTTCAGCACGGCCATCGCAGCCACCGCCGCGACGATCCCGAACACGGAGACGCCGAGCGACAGTCCGGCACAGGCGAACGCAAGCGTCAGGGCCGCCAGTGAGCCATGCCGCAGGAAGCGCACCGTCAGGGCGACCGCCGCGAGCGTCAGCGCAAGGCTCGCCGAGACGGCACTGAACGACGAAAACACCACCCGCGTCACGGGAGAGAGCGCGACCAGCACGACGAGACAGACCGCCCAGAGGTAGAACGACCACCTGAGCCGCATCATGTCCGCGAACGAGAGGGAGAGCGCGAGCGGCACGAACGAACGGAGGACGACGAAGCACGAGCAGACGCCAATCGCCGCCTGCAACGCGACAAGTCCGCGCCAAAGAACGCCCGTTTCTTTACCGAGAAAGAACCCCGCGCAAGCGGCGGACACGCCGAGGACGGCGAGGAACACCACATCCGCCGCAGTCATCCGCAGGGCGAACGAACGGGCGGACGCATCGCGCACCAAGGTTGAGAATGTATCCTTCATACGCCGCCCGCCCTCATTCACGTTTCCCGATCTCGCTTACGCCGTGCGCTTGCGGCGCAGGGCGAGCGAGGCGATGCCCATGAGGAGCAGAAGACCGCTCGTCGGCTCGGGCACCGTGCCAATCTTGTACCACGTGTTGTTCTCTTGCGAGCCCCAGTCGAAATAAACGTCCTTCATGCCCGTTGTGTAGTAATCGTCATTGCTGGTCGTCTCCTGGGTCAAGACCTGTTTGCCATCCGTCGTCGTCGCAATCATGTAGTGCTCTGAATTCTCAAAGGTCGTGCCGTCCAGAATGACGGCAAAGAGGTTGACGACTCCGTACTTGCCAATCCAGCCGACTCGATCCTTATATGAGGCAGTTCCATCCGAATAGGAATTGAGACGCCCCTTGTCCTTGGTGTACGTCCTCGCGGTACTCGTTGCGTTGTAGAAAGCGTAGGAGGAAATGTCCTCGCCTTTGGCCAACAACTCCATGATGGTGGAATATGACGTAATGGGGTTCGCGCTCGTGGTGAACATGTTCGCCTTGTAATTTCCCGACGTGGGCCCGCTTCCCGTATCCGCGAAGATGTAGGCGAGATACTGGTTTGCACCAGACAACGTATCGCCCGACTTATTGCCGGGGGACGACTTGATTCCAGTGGCAGTCCACCACAGCATTTCCGCCCGCGCACCGCAGACAACCGCGCAGACGACCGCCGCCACGAGAACGAGTTTCCTCATCAGTTTCGTTTTCATCGTTTCAGATTCCTTTCTCCATGTTCTCCCGATCTCAACGGCTCTTTTCCGCGTACGCCCGACCCTCTGCCGAGCACACCGCGAATTGACCTTATTCGGGCTTTGGAAAAAATTGGGGTGTATTATACCCCCCCCCCCCAGCATTTGTCAAGTGGGTCGCGGAAAATTTTTGCCGCCATTTCTGCCTTTGCGATGCGCCTTCGCCCCCCCTTTACTGACAGGCGGAGCAAACATCAGTGATGTTTGCCCCCCCAGTCAGTAAAGGGGTTCCCGAGGGGGGGGCAAGTCCTCCGTCCTTTCCGTGTTTTTCCGCAGATTTCCGCGACTTCCGTAGTTAAAACCTGAACATGGGCAGACGACACGCCACACACGCGCCAAGCGGCTCCACAAAAACCCCGAGAGCCTTTTTTAGGTTTAGCGGCATTCCGCCGACTTACTTTCAGAAAAACGGTTTCCGAAGGGGGGAAGCCTTTGCGTCCCTTTGCGTCTTCTTGGCGATTGCGTTGAAAACAGGTGCCTCAGCCCCAACCGCGCCGCCTACTGAATCTCCTCGACCTTGCCCTCGACGAACTGCCGCGTCGAGGAGTCGAAGGCGAGTCCGAAGGCGTAGATCGGCAGTCCCCGCGCCTTGAACGGCTCGGCGTAACCCTTCTCGTGAATCTGCTTCAGCCCCTCGTCCGCAGACCCATCGACCTTCAACTCGAAGATGTAGATTCCGCACGGATGCTCCGC
>CAVDWI010000088.1:0-8257 GCA_963612485.1 Barnesiella intestinihominis | reverse complement strand
ATACGGATGTCGCCGTCGCCATTCGGGATACGGGCAAGGGCATGACAACCGAGCAACTCGCCCACCTCTTCGAGGTCTCCCGTACGACAAAGGAGAAAGGGTCGGGACTCGGCCTGATGATTTCCTCGCGAATCGTCCACGACCACGGCGGGACGATCGGCGCGGAATCCAAGGTCGGCGAAGGCACCGTCTTCACCGTCAAACTGCCGCGCCTTGAGCGGCGAATCAGGGAGCTGAAATAATGAAACCGAAAATCCTGATTGTCGATGACGAGAAACCGACGCGTGACGTAATGGTGCGCATTCTCGCCGCCAAATACGAATGCCTGACGGCGGCGGATGCCGAGCAGGCGATGGCGGCCATCGCGGCGAACCCAGATCTCGCGCTAATGATTTCCGACATCCGAATGCCCGGCGAAAACGGCATCTCGCTCCTTCGACGCGCAAAGGCCGCAAACCCGAACCTCGCCTGCATGATGCTCACGGCGTATGGCACGATCAATCTCGCCGTCGCCGCGATGAAGGAAGGCGCGGATGACTTTCTCACAAAGCCCATCACCGACCTCGAACAACTCGAGTTGCGCGTCGCGAAGGCGATTCGCACGGGCAACCTCGAACGGCAGGTGAAGGACTTGCAGTCCCAGCTCGACGGGCGGCTCGCCGACTTCACAGGCCGCTCCCCCGCGATGCAGAAGGTCTACCAGCTCATCCGCCAGGCGGCGCCATCCTCGGCAAACGTGCTGATTGAAGGCCCGAGCGGGACGGGAAAGGAACTCGTCGCCCACGCCCTTCACGCGCTTTCGCCGCGTGCGAACGGCCCGTTCATCGCCGTCGAATGTGCCGCACTTTCCGCGACTCTTCTCGAATCGGAGCTGTTCGGACACGAGAAAGGTGCATTCACGGATGCCATCCGCCAGAAGATCGGACGCTTCGAGGCGGCGAACGGCGGCACGCTCTTCCTCGACGAAATCTCGGAAATCGACCCCTCGACCCAGGTGAAGCTCCTGCGCGTTCTTGAAACGCGCACCTTCCAGCGCGTGGGCGGCACGGAGGACATCAAGGCCGACATCAGAATCGTCGCCGCAACGAATCGCGACCTCGCAAAATACGTCGCCGAGGGCAAGTTCCGCGAAGACCTCTACTATCGGCTGAACGTCATCGACATCCACCTGCCCGCGCTGAAGGATCGTCCGGGCGACATCGCCCTTCTCGTCTCGCGCTTCCTCAAGGAGTTTTCTGCCGAGAACGGCAACCGTGTCAAGGGAATCGACGCAGTTGCAATGAAAGCCCTTGAGGACTATCCGTGGCCGGGAAACGTGCGGCAGCTTCGGAATGTGATTGAAAAGATGGTCGTTCTTGCGACGGGCGAGAAACTGACGGAGGAAGACGTACCGATGGAGATCCGTTCACCCGCCAACCCCGTCTCCGCCACATCCGTTCCTGCCACGCCGACGATTGCGCCAAACGATTCGCTGGTGGATGCCGAACGCACAAGGATTCTTTCCGTTCTCGCCTCCTGCAAGGGTCACAAGGCAAAAGCCGCCGAAGCCCTCGGCATCTCCCGCCGAACTTTGCACCGAAAATTACATGCATGGAAAATCGACTGATGCCAGACTATCCAACTGAACAGTTGACGATTCGCAGCCGAATCTTGAAAATACCCGGTCTCAAACTCATCTGCAAGATCGGCGAGGGCGGTATGTCCACTGTCTGGAAAGCGTGGGACATCGCCAACCAGCGGCTCGTCGCCGTCAAGATCCTCAACCGCGAATATGCGAAGAGCAGCGAAGACGTCAGGGCCTTTCGCGCCGAAGAACGCACGATGGAGAAACTCCGCCACCCCGGGATTGTCGAAGCCTACGACTTCAACAACGGGAACGGGAACTGGTTCCTCGTAATGGAATATGTCGATGGCTATACCTTCGCTGACCTCCTGAAGCGCAAGCAGCACGTGAAGGAAGAGGACTGTCTCCTGATTTGCCAGTCGGTCGCCGTCGCCCTCGACTATGCGTGGAACGACTTCGGTCTCGTGCACTGCGACATCAAGCCGGAGAACGTCATGATTAACACGTCGGGCGAAGTCAAGCTCACCGACCTCGGCATCTCCTACGAGTTCAAGGATCTCAAGGGCGGCGTAAAGGAAGTCCCCGACCATGTGACGGGAACGCCGGCCTATATCTCGCCCGAACAGGTCTACGGTGACGTCGAACTTGACTGCCGAACCGACATCTACTCCCTGGGGGCAACGCTCTACCACCTTGCCACAGGGCGCGTCCTCTTTCCCGGCCTCGACAATGAGCAAACCATGCGGGCGCAGTGCAACGAAGAGTCGCAGGCCCGAGACCCTCGACTCTACCGCCCCGAACTCTCGCTGGGATTCGCCCAGTTGCTGGAAGCGATGCTCGTCAAGAACCGAGACTGCCGCCTTTCAAATTGGCGTGACGTCTTCCTGATGTGCAAGGATATTGAAAACGGCGTCGTTTTCAAGCCGCGCCAGACGGACGGCAACTCGTCAATCAAACTCGCCTGTTAGCGAACGCCACCGTTCTGCTTCGCCAGTTTTTTCAGTTTGGCGGCACAGGAAAGCCGTTCGACGGCAGTCATGTGATCCACATAGAGAATGCCGTCCAGATGGTCAATCTCGTGCTGAAGGGCGCGGGCAAGATAGCCCCGCGCCGTAATCATCTGGGGAAGGTTGTTCTCGTCGAGATACTGCGCCGTCACCTGCTCGGCGCGGACAATTGCGCCGCCAACGCCGGGGAAACTCAGGCATCCTTCCTTGTCCCGAACGCTTCCCTCACGCGCCACAATCTGCGGATTCCACAACTTGAGCGGCATGTGAATCGGCGCATTGAACGCGGCATCTTCCTCCGTCTCGCAATCGGCGGGAATGTCGATTACGCAAAGGCGATCCGTGCGACCGACCTGTTCAGCGGCTAAGCCGACGCCGCGCGCCGCGTGCATCGTCTCGACCATGTCATCCGCGATCTTCCGCTGGGCATCCGTTACAACGGCGACGGGGTTGGCCTTCTCCCGCAGAACCTTCTCACCATACTTGTAGAGTTTGAGCACCATGCCGCCTCTCGCCTCACTTTCCCGTAGACCCGAACCCGCCAGAGCCGCGATCCGTCTCGTCGATGGTCTCCGCTTCGGCAACCGTCGGCTGCAGAACGGGCGCAACGACAAACTGGGCGATTCGGTCGCCCTTGGCGATTGCGAAGTCAGCCGAGCCGAAATTGGCGAGAATCACGCCGATTTCGCCGCGATACCCCGCGTCAATCGTTCCCGGCGAATTGAGAACCGTCACGCCGAACTTGAGCGCAAGCCCCGAACGCGGACGAACCTGAATCTCATAACCCGGCGGCAGAAGAGCCACCAGCCCCGTGCGCACGAGTGCGTACCGTCCGACGGGGATGGTCACATCTTCCACGCTGCGCACATCCATCCCCGCATCGGTCGGATGCGCATAGGCGGGTAGAACCGCGTCGGGGTGGATGCGCTTGAATTTCAGAGTCATTTATTCTTCCGCGCCTTCGCTCGATTCATCGACGACCGACGAAAGTTCATTCGGCTCGAAGCCGAGGCGCTCCAGATTCCACTTCCGCCACGACTCGGGCAACTGGCGACGCTGAAGCGATGCCAAGTCATCCGCGATTTGGGATTTCAGCAGAAGAGCCTTCGCCGAATCACCTTCCACGCGGTCAAGGCAGACGACGAGCAGCCCCGTCCCAGAACCCGTGCGCGTGAAGTCGGAAATCGCCCCCTTGTCCAATTTGCGGACGGCGCTCGCCACCGCGTTCTGCTCGACGAATTCGCCCGGCTTCAAGTCGCAAATCGCAAAGGTGATGTTCGTGGAAACGACCTCCGTCGCGAGGACTGCGTTCGTCCCCTTCGCGGCGAGGGCCTCGACCGCCGTCTTGAAGGCATCCGCCTTCGCCGCACGGAGAACACGCGGCCGAATCGCCTCCTTCGCCTCTTTAAAGGTAGGGATGTGCGCGGGACTCGTCTCGCCCTTCTCAATCAGCCACACGGCACGCTCAGAACGGACGACGCCATAGCGAAGGTCTTCGCTGGATGAATCGAGTTCGGCCACCGCTTCGGCAAAACCTTCCGCACCGGGCAGAATCGACGCCACCGACTTCATGAAGCCCTCCGCGTATCCGCCGTCCGGAGCGAACCAATCCGACGTCTCGACCTTGAGACCGAACTGAACCGCAATCTCGTCAAGGCGGGACTTGCCTTCGGCGGCCTTCACCGAATAGGCGAGATAGTTCGCGTTCGTTTCGAAGTACTGAATCGCCGCGATGCGGCGCACTTCCTTCTCGACCTGTTCCTTCACGTCCTCGAACTTCTTCACGCTCTCGACGCCGTTGGTATCCGTCGTCGTATAGCGATCGACCGTCGAATCGTAATGGTCGCGCAGATCGTCTTCCGTAACCGTCATCTTGGCGAGGATGGCGGGCTTGGTCGCATCGAACTTGACCATGCGAATCTTCACGCGTTCGGGGAGGGCGAGCGAGTTGGTGTTCTCGTCATACCACTTCTTAATCGCCGCGTCATCGACCTTGAGGTCTTCCGGAACCATCTTCGCCTGTGCGAAGCGAGCCACCCGCACGGTGAAGGTGTCGGTTAGGTCGGCGACCGCACGCTCGACCTCCATGGGCGAAACCCACGCCGCCGAACCCAGCATCGCCTCGCCGAGACGCATCATCGTAATCCGCCGCTTGAGAAACTCCTCGAAGCGTTCCGGCGTCACCGAATTCTCGCGCAGCAACGCCTGGTAGCGGGCAAAACTGAACTGCCCGTCCAAGGAGAACGAAGGATCGCGGCGAATCATCTCGCGGACTTCGGAATCCGTTGCCGCCAATCCGTCCTTCTTGGCCACCGTCAGCGCGGCGATTGTCTCCCACGCCAGACGATTGACCTCCCCCGTCTTGCGGCGCCAGTCGCGATTGCGTCCGAACCCGCGAATGTCGTCCGCAATGGACGAAAAGTCGATCGCCTTGACCGGGTCGCCGGCAAGAGAACCCGCCTCACCGACGGAGGCCGCATCGCCGCGATCCGACGTGAACAGGCCGTCGAAGCAAAATGCGGCGGAAATGACAATTGCAAACGCGCCCCAGACCCACTTGTTGCGAATGAGTTTATTGAACTGAAGGATAACCATCTTATTTTACCGTGTACTCTTTTGTTATGTTGACTGTTGTTAGTCGTCTAAATCATTCTGCATCGTCCGAGGAGGTTTCCTCGTCCGCCGCCGCTTCGTCTGAACTGGAGGGTTCGGGTTCGGCATCGACCGTCGCCGACTCCGCGGCATCCGCCGCCTTCTTCGCGGCGGCCTCCTTGGCCCGGATCGCCGCTTCGCCCTGTTCGCCCGTGCTCAACTCGGGACGGCCTTCGACAAACGCACAGCGGTTCATCAGACCGCCGGCGGAATCGAATGTCATCACGGTGACGGCCATCCGTTCGCCGATTGCGGGAACGGCGCGGTGAATGCGCACCGCCGTCTGGGGCGAGAGTTTCCACGCCAGTTTCTGCTCCGAAACGGAAACATCCCCCGTCTCGAAGTCCTTCGCCGCGGTAGCCCCCTGATCGAGGTTGACGATGTAGTCACCACTCGTGCCGTAAAGTCCGGTAAAGAGGATGTCCTGCGACGTGCGGATGCGAATCTCATTCGCCGCGTGCATTTCGGGAATCGAGAAATGCCGTCCCTTGATTGCAAGCGAACCCGTCACGCAGCGCACGACGGCCTCGTCGCCATCGCCCGTCGTCGAATACGTGTAGCGCGATTCGCCCGCCGGATTGAGAACGGAGAAGCCCGGAGCCGTCACCGTCATAAGTCCAACGGGAAGGTTGCGCGGCAACTTGACGTCTATCGTACCCGACTGCAGAACCAGCGTACGCGACTTGACCCCCAGCGGCTGGGCGACCGTTCCAAACGAGCCGTCTCCGCCCAGGATGACTTCGCTTTCCGCGCCAAAGCGAATCGTCAGTTTGCTCGCGCCGCCCTTGGTTCGATACGAACTTCCGAGCGGATAATAGCGGCCTTCTTCAATCGCCTCCCACCCGGACACCCCCGGCTTGAGCACTTCGCCCGAACCTTCCAGCAACCGGCATACGGGCAGGGTGAAGAAGAACTTCTCCTGCTCCTGCTTCGGCTTCGCGCCCGCAACTTCCGTTTTCGAAGGTTCGGCCGTCTCCTCCCCCACGGCTTCTTCCTGCGCAAATGCGCCAGCCGCCGCAAACGCGGCTGAGCCACAAACCAACACGCGAACAAGTCTATTCATTTTTTCACAAGCCTTTCAAACGAGGTGTGCGCCGTCCGAAGGACGAATCAGGCTCACGGTCGGCTCGTCGCCGTGCTTCGCCTTGTATTCCTTCTTGATCGCCGCAGCAATCTCATCCGCCGCCGTCGGATCGACCAACAGACAGCAACTACCGCCGAATCCACCGCCCGACAGACGCGCACCATAGACGGCGGGAATCGCCTTCGCGGCATCCACAATCGTATCAAGCTCCTCGCAGGAGTTCTCGAACCAGTTGCGGCTCGACTCGTGGGAATCATACATCAGTGCGCCGAACCCGGCGAGATCACCCTTCTCAAGAAGCGCCGCGCCCTGCAGGACGCGCTCGTCCTCGCCAATCGGATGCACCGCCCGCCGCGCCGTCGTTTCGCTCAGGCCGCCGCGATAAAGAACCCACTCCGCCATCGTCACGTCGCGCAGGTGCGTGACCTTCTTGCGCAGGATGGAGGCGAAGTATTTCGCCGCGTCCTCACAGGCCTCGCGCCGCGAGGCGTAGGCCCCATCGACGAGCGCGTGATGGGCATTCGACTTCACCATCATGAACGAGACCTTCGGTCCGAGCGTGACGTTCTCGAACGTGCAGTAGCGGAAGTCGCTCTTCACGAGCGCACCCGCCTTGCCATAGAGCGAGGAGGCCTGGTCGAGCAGACCGCATGGACAGCCCGCGAACGTGTGCTCGGCCTTCTGCCCGATTTTCGCCATCTCAGTCTTCCCCTTCTCGATCCCATAGAGTTTCGAGAGGGCGAGAACCGTGCACATCTCCAGCGCGGCGGAGGAGGAAAGCCCCGCGCCGAGCGGGATGTTCCCGAGGAACGCCGCCTTGAAGCCGTGCTTCGCATTCGCGGGCTTGCCGTCGAAAAGCCAGTTGAAGGTTCCGTTCACGTAGTTCTGCCACGTCATCGTCTTCGCGGGCGCAACCGTCTTCGTCGTGAACTTCGCGGTCTCCATCAGGTCCGCCGCCGTCAGTTCGCAGGTGTCGTCCGCCGTCGCCGAGACGGCGAAGAACGTGCCCTTGTCAATCGCGGCGGAAAAGACGTAGCCCTCGTTGTAGTCGGTGTGGTTGCCGAGTACCTCGATGCGCCCCGGCGCATACGCCACGACTTCGGGCTTCGCCCCGTAGAGTTTCTCGAACTTCGCAACGAGTTCGTCGTAGACTTCCTGATTCAGCATGGTGAAAATCCTTTCTTCCTTGTTCTTACTTCTGTTTCGGCTTCGACAGGAAGTTCGCATACACGAAGATATATGCGAAGAGCGCAATCGTCAGCCAGTAACTGCCGAGGTAGCCAATCTTTCCCGCGAGCATACCCTGAAGCGGCAGGCAGACGCCACCGAACACGCAGGCCATGAAGATGCCCGAGCCCATCGGCACGTACTTGCCGAGACCTTCCGCCGCGAGGTTGAAGAGCCCGCCCCACATGACCGAGGTCGCAAGACCGCAGACGAACAGCAGGCACATCGAAAGCGGAATCGTCTTGCCGAAGACCGTGACGAGCTTCACCGGCATGAACATCATCGCAAGGAGCGTGACGATGCCCATGACCGACAGCACGGTAATCATCGCCTTCGAACTCACCTTGCCGCCAATCGCGCCGCCCGCGATTCGTCCGATCATCATCGCGAACCAGTAGGACGCGACGACACTGCCCGCGACGACCGGGCCGACACCTTCCATTTCGCTCATGTAGAGGTTCGCCATGTTCGGGATGCCCGACTCAATCGTAATGTAGAAGAAAATGGCGAGAGCACCGAGCGTGAAGTGACGGAACTTGAGCGTCGCGAGAATGTCCTTCACCACGTTTGTCTTGCCCGAAAGACGGTCGGCCTTCTCCTCCGCCGTCTCGAGGTGGGGTTCGGGAATCTTCGAGGCGAGCACGATTACGAACGCCACCGCGAAAAGCCCCATCGCGATGAGCATCGCCGGCGCGACCTTCGAGACCGTCGCCTCGTCCATCG
>CAVDWI010000087.1:0-8500 GCA_963612485.1 Barnesiella intestinihominis | reverse complement strand
CCTCGATCTTCTTGGCGCACGGCCACGCGACATCCTTCTCGCCCTTCTTGAGCGGCGCACCGACGGAGTGGATGCAGGGGATGAAGTCGCCGTCCTTGCCGAGGTGAGCCATCACGTCATCGCCCGTGCGGGTCATGATGTTCATGTTCACGACGACGTAGGGCGAGTCGGTCACCTCGATGCCGTACTGGGTGATCGGGTTGCCGATCGGGCCCATCGCGAACGGGATGACGTACATCGTGCGACCCTTCATGCAGCCCTTGTAGCTCTTGAGCATGAGAGCCTTCATCGCCTCCGGCTCCATCCAGTGGTTCGTCGGGCCCGCGTCAATTTCCTTCTTCGAGCAGATGAAGGTGCGGCCTTCGACGCGCGCCACGTCGCTCTCGTGCGAACGGGCGAGATAGCAGTCGGGACGCTTCTTCTGGTTCAGCTTGATGAACTGCCCATTTTTGACCATCATCTCGCAAATCGCGAGGTGTTCTTCCTTCGTGCCTTTCACGACCACGATCTTGTCGGGCGTGCAGACCTTGTTCCACTTGTCAACCCAAGCGAACACCTTCGCGTTCGCGAATTTCGGCGTCTTTGCCATCTCTTTTTACTCCTTATTTACCCCCTTTCGGGGGTCTGTTAGAAAATTGCGTGAATTATATCATACCCCGTGCGCGAACGCAACCGCCCGAAGCGCCTTTTCGGCGGCTTTCGGCACGCAGCGTTCAGCGGCGACGGCTCGTGACCTCAATGACGTTCACCTGATTGCGCAACTGCAGAATGACCTGCTCAATCACCCGCTCGGTCGCCAGCACGTCAATGCGCATCCGCGAGACCGTGCCGTCTTCCGTCGGCCCGACGTTCAGCGTCTGGATGTTGTAGCCGCGACCGGAAATCAGTCCGACGATTCGCGCCAGTACGCCCGGACGGTTCTCGACGAAGCAGTTCAGCCGATAGATCTCTTCCTTTTCCGTCTTCATTGCGGTTCGTCCCCTCTCAATCGAAAATGGTGTTCTCAATCGTCATCCCGCCCGGAATCATCGGATAGACGTTCGCGCGCGGCTCGACGATCACCTCGACGACCGTCGTCTTCTGCGACTTCACGGCCTTGCGGATTGTCGGTTCAAGCTTCGCCGGGTCGATGACGCGGTAGCCCTCCGCACCGTGCGCCTGCGCCAGCTTCACGAAGTCGGGCAGGTAGTCGTAGTCGAGGTCGTCCTCAAGCCGCTCGTTCGCGCACCGCCCCTTCGGCGAAAGGATGGAGCCGACGTAGTTCTTCTTGTAGACGATCTCCTGCCACTGGCGAACCATGCCGAGGCAGCTGTTGTTGATGACGACGAGCGTAATCGGCAGCTTGTGCTCGACGGCCACGACCATTTCCTCGAACGTCATCTGCGCCCCGCCGTCGCCGCAAACCGAGACGACCTTAACTTCGGGACGCGCAAGCGCCGCGCCAATCGCCGCCGGAATGCCGAAGCCCATCGTGCCCATGCCGCCCGACGAGAGGAAGTGACGCGGAATGGAATGGCGGAAATACTGCGCCGCCCACATCTGGTTCTGCCCGACGTCCGTCACGATGAGCGCCTTGCCGTCCGTCGCCCGGTCAATCGCCTCAATCACCGCCTGCGGCATGATGACGTCCTTGTGCATCGGCTTGTAGCCCGCCGGATGCGCCTTGCGGAAGCCCTCGACCTCCTTGAGCCACGCCGCGTGGTCCGCCGCCTTGACACGCGAAAGCACCGTCGTCAGCACGTCCTTGATGTCAGCGACGATACCGAGGTTCACGCCGACGTTCTTGCCGATGGAGGAGGGATCGCAGTCCACGTGCACGATCTTCGCGTGCTTCGCATACGCCGAGAGTTTGCCCGTCACGCGGTCGGAGAAGCGCGTACCGAGCGCCAGCAGAAGGTCGCACGAGGCAATCGCCTTGTTCGCCGTCCATTCGCCGTGCATACCCGCGAGGTGCAGGGCAAGGGGGTCGTGCTCGTCGAACGAGCCGATGCCCATCAGGGTCGTCGCCACGGGGATGTTCGCCCGGTGGGCAAGCGCCGCGAGATCCGCCGCCGCCCCGCTCGAAATCACGCCGCCGCCCGCGAACAGAACCGGCTTCTTCGATTCGTTGATCAGCTTCGCCAGACGGTTGAGCTGGCTCGTCGTTGCCGTGGACTCGGGATGGTAGGCGCGAAGCGACACGCGCTCGGGGTATTGCGACGACGTCATGCCGCGCTGGCAGTCCTTCGGAATGTCAATCACAACGGGACCCGGCTTGCCGTGCGTCGCGATGTAGAACGCCTGCGCCACGACTTCGGGAATCTCGTCCGCCGAATGCACGAGGAAGTTGTGCTTCGAGACGGCACGGGTAATGCCCGTCGTATCCGCCTCCTGAAAGGCGTCCGTGCCGATGAGCGAAAGCGGAACCTGCCCCGAGATGAGTACCATCGGAATGCCGTCCATGCACGCCGTCGCAAGGCCCGTCACCGTGTTCGTCGCGCCGGGACCGGACGTGACGAGGCAGACGCCCGGCTTGCCCGTCGCCCGCGCATAGCCGTCCGCCATGTGTGCGCACCCCTGCTCGTGGCGACCAAGGACAAACTGGAACTTGGCGTTCCCGAGTTTGTCGAAAATGTCGAGAACCTGCCCGCCCGGATAACCGAATACAACTTCCGTCCCTGCCTTTTCAAGGGACTCCACCAGCGCCTGTGCGCCCGTTCGTGACACTACTTGCTTCATAGATTCGTATATTATACCATAACTGACCGCAGCGGTTAGGGCGGGTGTTGCCCGATTCAAATTGCTGAATACCGACTTCGACTTACCCTGCGTGTTAAATCGGCAGTTTGCGGCGTGCACCCGGCACGTCCTTCACGAAACGCGGCAGGGCGAGCCCGCCGACGGACTCCGCGCACGTGCGCTCAATCTGCCGCGCCCGCTCGTCCGGAACGCGAAAATGGTCAATGCCCGCAATCGGATCACAGGTAAAGACGTAGTAGGGGCGTATCCGTGCCGCCGTCAGCGCACGGAAGAGGCGGCACATTTCCGTCGCCGAATCGTTCACGCCCTTCAGGAGTACGGTCTGGCAACTGACGGGGATGCCCGCCTCGACAAGCCGCGCCGCCGCCCGCCGCGCCTCGTCCGTCACTTCGTCCGCACAGTTGAACTGCGTGTTCACCCATACCTTCCTGGAGCG
Organism: Barnesiella intestinihominis; assembly: GCA_963612485.1. GTDB lineage: Bacteria > Verrucomicrobiota > Kiritimatiellia > RFP12 > UBA1067 > UBA1067. The sequence continues at coordinate 5,325 of CAVDWI010000087.1, read as the reverse complement.
GCCGAGCGCTTTCGCAAGCGACGCGGTGATGCGCGGCGGATTGGTGCAGACGGCACGGGTGCAGACGCGCACGACCTCGACTTGGGGAAGTGCGGCAAAGGCATCCACGAACGCCAGCACCTTCTCGTCAGGTAAAGTGAGGATGTCGCCGCCCGAGAGCAGCACGTCGCGAACCTTCGGGTGCGCCTTCACGTAGGCGACGCACCGCGCCAAGTCCGCCGCGTTCTCGACCGTCTCCGTGCGACCGAAGAGTCCCTGCCGCGTGCAGTGACGGCAGTTCATGAAGCAGCGGTCGGTCGTCATGATGAGCACACGGTCGGGGAAACGCTGCTTCAGCCCCTTCACCTTCGAGGCGTGGGAAAGTTCGCCGAACGGGTCCGCCGAATAGGCGGTGGACGATCCGTCGCGGGATTCCCGCTTCGTTTTCGCATCGTAGACCTGCCGGGCGAAGCGCGGCGATTTTGCCGCGAGCCGCCGGGAATAGGGGCAGGCGTATTCGGGGAATCGGTTCTCAGTCCTCATTGAAAAACGTCTGTGGGATGAAGCAGAAGGCGAGCGCGTGGTCGTTCATCGTGCGGAACGAGACGGGGATGTCGCGTCCCTTCAGTTTGCGGAACGCCTCCTCCCACGCTCCCGTCAGGCGCACGGCAAGCGTCCCCGCCTCCGCCTGATAGTCGGAAATGACCAGTTCCTTCGGGCTGTAGCGAATGCCCGTGCCGAGAGCCTTCGACACGGCTTCCTTCGCGCACCAGAAGCGGATGACCGACTGGGAGGGGTTCACGGCGCTCGCCGCGAGTTCCAGTTCCTCGGGCGTAAAGACTCCCGCCGTGAACTCACCCGAAAGATCCCGCGACACGGACTCGACGTCCACGCCGATGCGGGCGTTGGTGGCGGCGAGGGCGATGACGAACTGGGAGGTGTGGGCGATGGCGATGTCGAGCTTCAGCTGAAGGTAGTCGTTCCAGGCGCCGATGGCGTAGGGCTTGCCCGCGTCGTCCGCGAAGATCTCGACGTCCGCGTCGCTCCAACGCGCCTGATGGAAGTCCTTCAGATACCGCCGCACGGCCTCTTTCGCCGCGATTCGCCCGAAGAGCCACTCCGTGCGCCGCGCCGCCGAACCCGGCATCGTCTTGAACTGGGTGCGTTCCTTCTCGCCAAGGACGATGCACGAGAACGCCTTGAGCCAGATCTCGTCATCGCGCTCGAAGTCCGCATACGGCACGTCCGTGACATAGGCGGCGGCGACGTCTGCGGAGGGACTTCCGAGCGTTTCCGCCGAAAGCGACTTCGTGACGAAAGTCGTGGCGGGCTGCATGATGAGTTCGCGGTATTCGGGGCGGATGTATTTCACGATTTCCTCCCATCCGGCGATTGTCATCAGCACGCCGCCGTTGCCGTCCGACACGACGATGTCGCAGAGATGGCTCTTCGGCGTGACGCCCGTCAGGCGCAGGTAGCACTTCACCTTCGCGCCCTCGTTCGGGAGCGGTGCGTGGAGTTCAAGCCGCCTCATGCGGAACGGGAAGGAAAAGCGGTCGCGGTTGCGCCAGAGCGTGAACGCGCTGACAATCGTCTCAAGCAGGAGCGGGTTGACGAGCCACAGGGGAAAGCGCGTGAAGACGACGTTCCCGGAGAGCGGCGGGACTTCCACCTCGTAGTCAAGCCCCGACTCGCTCCACGTCTCGACGAACGAAATGCCGCGCAGACGGCGGCCGTAGCACAGGCGTGAGGGATAGATGTCGCGCCCCGACCAGTGCACCGAACGCGGCCTCACGTTCGGCTTGATGTGTACGGGAATCGGATCCAGTTTCTTCGCCATCACGAAGGTCGCCTCCATAATCGGCCACGTGTAGGCGCTGTCGGGCTTGTCGCCCCTCAGCTGAACCTTCACGGCGGCGAGGTCGGGATTCCCCGAAGCGACGCGCTCGGCGCGTATGAAGAGCGTGAGTTCGCCGCCCTCGAACGGGGTCATCCGTCGGTTCACCAAGTCCTCGATGGCGCGGAGTTCGCGGTTCGGCACGACCATCGCGGCGACTTCGGCCATGATTTCTGCCGCCACGGGAATCGGCAGCAGCACGAGTCCCCTCAGGTTCGGATAGGCGTAGGAAAGCTGGCTGTTGCCAAGGGCGAAGTCCGCAATGAACGGCACATCCGAAATTCGGAAGGTCTTTCGCAGTTCGAGCGAAACGCCGGGCGTGGAGTCGATGACGTCCGCATCGGAGACGAGCGGGTTCATCGCGCCCGAATCGAACTGACGGACGCGGCGTTCCCGCGCCGCGACGGCCGCCGCCCGTGCCGCCGCCCGTGCGCCGCGCCCCTTCGGTTCCTCCGGCAGCGCCATGCCGTGCAGGGGCGTTCCGTCCGAAAGGAGCGTCATGCGCGGGAAGGCGCGCGAAAGCCGCATTTCCGTCTCGCGCCGCTCGCCCGGCACGAAGGCCGAGTCGAAGTCTACCTTCCGCGCACCGCGAGCGAGATATTCCGTCGAGATGTCGAAGGTCGCGCCATGCGCCGCGAGTTGGGCGAGCGCGTGCTGCACTTGGAGAATGCCCCGCCGGTGGATTGAGTTCAGCGCAATCGCCGCATGGTCAGCGCAGCGCAGCGCATCGTCCACCGCACTCGCCATCAGACCGCGCGGCCCGACTTCAAGGAAGACGCGGTAGCCGTCCTCATACATCCGCCGTACCGTGTCGCCGAAACGGACTGGCTTCGTCCAGCGGCTCGCGACATCCTCACGCGACTTCCGCAGACGCGAGGGCAGCGGCTCCGCCGTGGCGCACGAATAGACCTCGCAAATCGGGTCCTTGCGGATCCACCCGTTTGCGAACTTGCGGATCGCCGGCACGAGTTTCTCACAGGCGGGCGTATTGAACGGACGGTTCAGCGCGAGCGTCATGGCGCGTATGCCCTCCGCCGTGAAGGCCATCATCGCCATTTCCTCGAAGTCCTTCGCGATTGCATACGTCTTCTGCCGGGGGGAGAAGTCGATTGCCAGCGTCACCTTCCCCTTTGGAAAGGACGCCAGCACTTCATCGGCCTCGCCCTCGCGCCGAAGGAGAAGCGTGACCATCGCCGTTTCGGGAAGCCCCGCATGATCGACGGCCTTGTCGACGATCTTGTAGATCTCGCGAATCACGCGAATGCGGTCGGGGCGCGGCGGATTCAGCCCCGCCGCACCGGAGCGGATGGTCGCCGCGAGTTCGCCGCCGCCGAAGCCGACGACGCCCTGCGGCTTGATGCCGATCCTCCGCATCAGGCGCGTCAGGGCGACGCACCCCGCGTAACTCGCCACCAGCGCCTGGGCGTAAGCCCCCGAACTGAACGCATCCGCATCGTGGCGGTAGTGGGCGGCCGGGGGGAAGATGAAGTCCGACGGCGTAAACGCGCCGCCCTCCTGAGCAAGCGCCTCCTCAAGTTCGTCAAATGCGCCGCGACACTCGGGATAGGCAATCGCAATGTCCCTCATCATGTCCGGGTAGAACGACATCGCCCCCGGATAGAGGAATGCGAGTTTCCCCTTGCCGTCAGGGCCGAGGAAATGGTCGCGGAAGTAATAGGTTCCGCTCTTGTCGCGAAGCCGACGCACCGAGCCCGCGCCCAGTCGGTCGCGTGCGGACGAAAGCCGCGCACGCAGGTCGGGAACCGTCTCCGCCACGATGGCAATCGCAGCCGCCCCCGTCGTCAGCGAACACGTATAGGCGACATCCACCAGCGAAACCTCCGGCACGCGGTCGAGAAAGCCGATTACGCGCGTCATTTCGACCACGAGAGCGGCTTCGTCCGCCGCCCGCAGAATCACGAGTTCCGTCATTGGCGAACCTCCGGTTCCTCTTCAAGGATGATTGCGGCGGCGCGACCGCCGGCGGAGGCCGGGCCGACCGGATTGTGCGGGTCGAAGTTCACGCCGAGAATGGCCGCCCGTCGCGGATTCGCGCTGTCCCCCGTAATCCACGGCCGCGCCTCGTCCAGCAGATACGCGCTCGACCCGAGGCTTGAAAGCGCCTCCAGCGGATGGGCGACCTCCACCTGCGGCGGCAGAACGCGATGATGGAGCGCAAGCGCGGTCTTCACGACGCTCGCGGCCATCGACGCCCGAAGCGTGTGCCCGATATTGCCCTTCACGGATCCCACGCCGACGAGCGAACCGCCGGGGCGGTGCTCACCCCACAGTTTCTGTATCGCGGCGATTTCACGGGTTTCCGACGAACCGATTCCCGACCCGTCCGCCTCCACAAGACCGATTGTATGCGCCGCAACGTTCGCCCGTTGCAGTGCACGTGAAAGAATCGCCGAGAAGTCATCGTCCGGATTGTGCCCGATGGCAATCGTCCGGATGAGCGCGTAGATGCGGTCGTGGTCGCGCAGGGCGTCCTCGCGGCGCTTCAGCACGAAGAACGCCCCGCCCTCGCCGGGTATCGTGCCGTCCTGGTCGCGGGCGAACGGCTTCAGTTCCGTCCGCGTCGAGAAATCCACTTCACCCGAAAGCCCCTCGAGATAGGCGCGGCTGAGCGGCGGCGTCAGCGCACCCGCAAGGGCCATGTCGGCATGATACGCCTGCAAGTCCGCGACGGCGTCCATCAGAATCGCCGCGCCCGTGAGGATGCCCGCGTCCATGATCGTCGCCACGCCCGTGAACGAGCACTCCCGCGCAATCCACGAGACGAAGCGGTAGCCCGAACCGAGCAGGAACGACGCGGCATCCGGCACGGGCAGCGACTCCACCAGTTTCCCCTTCACCGCGTCCATCGCCTCCTCACGCGCCTGGGGGAAGAACCGGCGGATGATGTCGAGCGTCTGGTCGAGAAAGGCCGTGTGCTGAAGCCAGTTCACGGTCGATGAGTTGAACGGCGGCGCGTAGCCGAAGCGCACCGAACCGCGAATCGGCTCGCGGGAATGGGGACGAACCGACGCATCCGCCAGCGCGTCAAAGGCCAGTTGCGTGGCGAAATAGAGATCCTGATTCTCGCCGGCATTCACCTGCCGGGGAAAGTTCTGCATCGACGGCACGCACGAGTAGAGGTCGCCGAGCTGACCGATCCGCGTCGGATACGGGCGGTTGAAGACGTTGTGCTGGCCGAACGGAATCTCGACGTCCAGCCCCGGCACGGACAGCATGCTGCGCCGCCGCATGACGACATCCCAAAGGGCCTCGGGTGTCGGGCATCCGGCGAAGCGGCAACTCATACCGACTATGGCAATTGCATTTTCCATCAATTGCCGTTAGTATACCATAATTTGCGGCGAGCCGTCGCCCTTTGCGTCAAAACTTTCGCCGTCGCGTCCAGAAGTAAACGCACTTTCTGAAAGTAAACGGTCGGGTGGTGTCGT
>CAVDWI010000086.1:0-8548 GCA_963612485.1 Barnesiella intestinihominis | reverse complement strand
ATGTCGTAGACGACGCGGTTGATGCCGCGCACCTCGTTGATGATGCGGTTCGACATCGTCGCGAGCGTCTCGTAGGGCAGATGCGTCCAGTCCGCCGTCATCGCGTCAATCGAGTTTACCGAGCGGATGGCGCAGGTGTATTCGTAGGTGCGCTGGTCGCCCATCACGCCGACGGACTTCACCGGCAGAAGCACCGCGAAGGTCTGCCAGATCGTCTTGTAGTCGGGGAGTTTCTTCACTTCCTCCTGTACGCGCAGGTCAGCCTGCTGGAGAAGCTTCACCTTCTCCTCGGTCACTTCACCGAGGATGCGGACGCCGAGACCGGGCCCGGGGAACGGCTGGCGGTCGAGGAGTTCCGAGTCCATCCCCAGCACCCGCCCGACGGCGCGAACCTCGTCCTTGAAAAGGTCGCGGAGCGGCTCGACGAGTTCGAACTTGAGGTCGGGAGGCAGTCCGCCCACGTTGTGGTGGCTCTTGATCGTCTGCGACGGGCCTTTCAGCGCGTGGGAACTCTCGATGACGTCGGGGTAGATCGTGCCCTGACCGAGGAACTTGCAGTTCTTATACTTGCGGGCGCAGTCGGCGAAGACGTTGATGAACTCGCGACCGATGATCTTGCGCTTCTGCTCGGGGTCGGAAACGCCCTTCAGCGCGGCATAGAAGTGCTGCGCGGCGTGGGCGACGTAGAGGTCGAGACCGAGTTTCGCGTGGAACATCTCCTCGACCTGCTTGTCCTCGTTGTAGCGGAGAAGGCCGTTATCGACGAAAATGCAGTGGAGGCGCGGCCCGATCGCCCGGTGCAGGAGCACCGCGACGACGGACGAATCGACGCCGCCCGAAAGACCGAGCACGACCTCCTCGTCCCCGACCTGCGCCTTGATCTTCTCCACCGTCTCGTCAATCCAGCTCGAGAGTTTCCAGTCCGCCCTGCAGCCGCAGACCTTGAAGAGGAAGTTGCCGAGGATCTGGTTGCCGTGCTGGGTGTGCACGACTTCGGGATGGAACTGGATGGCGTAGAACTTGCGCTTCTCGTCGCGAATCGCCGCGTAGGGACAGTTCGCGCTCGTCGCCGAGACCTGGAAGCCCGCCGGGATGGAAGCGACGCGGTCGCCGTGGCTCATCCAGACGACGAACTTCTCGGGAAGACCCGCGAAAAGCACGTTGTCGGGGGTCGTCGTCATCTCGGTCTTGCCGTATTCGCGGGATTCGCCGGGGGCGACCGAGCCGCCGAGCCGCTGGCTCATGAGCTGCATTCCGTAGCACACGCCCAGCACGGGAATGCCGAGGTTGAAGATCTCCGGGTCGATTCCCGGCGCACCCTCCTCGAAGACGCTGTTCGGTCCGCCCGAAAGGATGATGCCGGACGGGGGATTCTCGCGCAGTTTCGCCGCCGTCGTATCGAAGCGGATGATTTCGGAATAGACCTGCTGTTCGCGGATTCGCCGCGCAATCAGCTGGGTGTACTGGGAACCGTAGTCAAGAATCGCAATCCACTGTCTGCTCATAATCGTCGTAATTTCCTTAAGAATGGGTGTTGAATGGTTAAATGTCAGTAACTGAGCCGCGTCGGCACGCCCGAAGCCGCCATCACGCGCTTGATCTCCGTAATCGTGTAGTCGCCGCCGTGAATCATCCCGGCGACAATCGCCGCGTCCGCACGGCCCTCGTTGAACGCCGCCACGAGGTGCTCTGGCTTGCCCGCGCCTCCGGACGCGACGACGGGAACGCCCACCGCGTCCGCAATGAGCCGCGTAATCGTCAGCTCGAATCCCGTCCGCGTGCCGTCCGCATCCACCGAGTTGACGACGATTTCGCCCGCACCGAGGTCGGCGGCGCGCTTCGCCCACTCCACCGCGTCCATGCCCGTGAACTCGCGGAAGCCCCGCGTCGTGATCTCGTAGCCGCTCGGACACTTCTCGCTCCGCACGGGATCCATTCCCAGCACCACGCACTGCCGCCCGAACGCCTTCGCCCCTTCCGCGATAATCTGCGGATTGCGCACCGCGAGCGAATTCACCGAAATCTTCTCCGCACCCGCCAGGATGACGCGCTCCATGTCGGCGACGCACGAAATGCCGCCCCCGACCGCGAACGGAATGCGAACGGCCTTCGCCACCGCCTCGACCATCCCGATGTCAATCGGCCGCCGCTCGGCGGAAGCCGTGATGTCGTAGACCACGAGCTCGTCCGCGCCGCCCTCGGAATAGGCGACCGCCATCTCGACCGGATCGCCCAAATCGACGTTGTTCTTGAACTTCACGCCCTTCGTCACGCGCCCCTGGCGCACGTCGAGGCACGGTATCACCCGCTTCGTCAGCATGTGAGGAACTCCTTCAGCAGGGCGAGCCCCGCCTTCCCCGACTTCTCGGGATGGAACTGATACGCCACGAGATTGCCCTTCTTCACCGCACTCGTGAACTCAACGCCCGCGTATTCCGTCGTTCCCACGGTGTATTCGCCCTTTTCGACATAATAGGAATGGACGAAATAGTAGTCCGTCTTGCCGTTCACCTGATTCCAGCCGATTTCGGGGACTTTGAAGCCCGGCGCGTCGGGAAACCGCTTCACCTTGCCGGGCAGGATGCCGAGCAAGTCCACGCCGCCATCCTCCTCGGAATGCTCGAAGAGAATCTGCATGCCGAGGCAGATGCCGAGAAAGGACCGCCCCGAAGACGCCGCCTCGCGAACCGCCGCGTCCAGCCCGAGGGCGCGCAAGTTCGCCATCGCGCTTTTCGCCGCACCCACGCCGGGGAACACGACGCGCTCCGCCGCGCGAATCACGTCCGCCGACCGCGTGACGACCGCCTCCGCGCCGAGAACGGCGAAAGCGTTCTTCACGCTCGTCAGGTTGCCCGCTCCATAATCTACAATCGCCGTCATATCTTAACCTTTGCCCGCATATTATACCAAAAAGACGGGCAGGTTTTATGGGTTGGTTTTATGGGTTGAAGGGGTGAAGGTTTCAGATGCGTGGAGAAAAGGAAAGGGCGCGGCAGAAAAGCCGCGCCCCCGTGCGATTCGACCAGAAACTGGTTTTAGCACACGCCCTGGGCGACCATCGCGTCGGCGACCTTGACGAAGCCGGCGATGTTCGCACCCATCACGTAGTCGCCCTTGTGACCGAAGCGTTCCGCCGCATCGTAGGCGTTGTCGTGAATGGCCTTCATGATGCCCTTCAGCTTGGCATCGACTTCCTCGCGCGTCCAGCTGAGGCGCTCGGAGTTCTGCGACATCTCAAGACCAGACGTGGCGACGCCGCCCGCATTGGAGGCCTTGCCGGGGCTGTACATGATCTTCGCCGCGCGGAACGCCTCGACGGCATCCGGCGTGGAGGGCATGTTCGCGCCTTCCGCAACGAGTTTGCACCCCGCCTTGAGCATGAACTTCGCGTCCGCGCCGTCGAGTTCGTTCTGCCGCGAGCACGGGAACGCGCAGTCGTACTTGCTGACGAGCTGCCACGGATTCTTCTTCGCCACGAACTGAATGCCCTTGCCCTTGAGTTCGGAAAGTTCGCCACGCTTGACGTTCTTGAGGTTCATCACCTTCGCGAGGAGTTCCTTCGAGATGCCGTCCTTGACGACAATCGTGCCGGAACGGTCGGAAAGCGTGACGACCTTCGCGCCGAGTTCCATCAGCTTCTCCGCCGCGAACGAGGCGACGTTGCCAGAACCCGAAATGACGCATGTCTTGCCCTCGAAGGTCTCGCCCTTCTTCTCAAGCATGTTCGCCGCGAAGTAGACGTCGCCGTAGCCGGTCGCCTCGGGACGGATCAGCGAACCGCCGAAGGAAAGCCCCTTGCCCGTCAGAACGCCCGTCCACTCGTTGACGATGCGCTTGTACTGACCGAAGAGATAGCCGATTTCGCGCCCGCCGACGTTCATGTCGCCCGCCGGGACATCCGTATCGGGACCGATGTGGCGGTAGAGTTCCGTCATGAAACTCTGGCAGAAGCGCATCACCTCCGCATCGCTGCACCGCTTGCCGGGGGTGTGGGGGCTCTGCTTCGGGTTGAAGTCGGAGCCGCCCTTGCCGCCGCCCATCGGGAGGGTCGTGAGCGAGTTCTTGAAGACCTGCTCGAAGCCGAGGAACTTCAGGACGGAGAGATTCACCGTCGGGTCGAAGCGAAGACCACCCTTGTAAGGCCCAATCGCGCTGTTATACTGCACGCGGTAGCCGCGGTTGACGCGCACGATGCCCTTGTCGTCCACCCACGGGACGCGGAACATGATGACGCGCTCCGGCTCGACCATGCGCTCGAGGATGGCGTTCTTCTCGTAGGCGGGGGTCGCCTTGAGGACGGGATCGAGGGTGAGGAGCACTTCCTCGACCGCCTGAATGAATTCGGGTTCGTTCGGATTCTTGGCCTTGACGTCCTTCAGGACGGATTCAACGTATTTGCTCATTTTGTTCCTTCGTTAGTTCAGAGGTTAGTTCAGATGGGACACCCAGAGGAAGGGAAACCCAGTAATAAGGAAAGCAGAAATTGTGCCATTCGCAGCGAAAAGACGCGGATTTTATACGACACGGAACTTTCTTACATTTTATGTCCATCGCCATCGGTGGTTTATACAGATTGTGAAACAGCCGCCCGCGCCTAATGGCGGGGATGGAGGCGGTGGATTTCGGCGAAACGTCCTGCATCGACGTGGGTGTAGATCTGGGTCGTGCCGATGTCGGCATGGCCGAGCAGTTCCTGGATGGCGCGGATGTCCGCGCCATGTGCGAGCATGTGGGAGGCGAAGCTGTGGCGCAGCACGTGCGGTGAAATGCGGTCAAGGTCGATGCCGACCGCCGCCGCGCGCTGCTTGATGATCTTGAACACCCCCTGCCGCGTGAACGGCCCGATTCGCCGCGTGACGAAGACGTGGGTTTCCGAGAGGTCGCCGTGGGTGAACGTGTCGCGGGCGGACGCAAAGTAGGCGTTGAGAGCGCGACCCGCCGCGCCGCCGATGGGCACGATGCGCTCCTTCGACCCCTTGCCGAAGACGCGCAGCAGTTCGCCGTCCGCCACGATGTCCTCCATCTTCAGGTCGCAGAGTTCGCTGACGCGCAGTCCGCATCCGTAGAGGATTTCGAGCATGGCGCGGTCGCGCAGTTCACGCGGCGTTTTGCCCGAAACTCCGTCGATGAGCGCGGCGACTTCCGCCTCGCTCAGGATTCGCGGCAGAGCCTGTTCGCGGCGCGGCGGATCCATCAGTTCCGCCGGGTTGTGGGGGATGAGCTTCCTCGCCTTCAGGTAGTGCAGCCACGTTCGGATGGCGATGGCGCGGCGGGCGCGGGTCGAGCCCTTGCGCCCCTCGGCGCGTTCCTCGCCAAGGAAGTCGGCAATGTCGTCCCGCGTCACGTCCGCCGATGCGGTGCGCCCTCGCTTCCTGAGGAAGCCCGCGAAGAAGCGCAGGTCGCTCGCATAGGCCTCACAGGTGTTCCGCGCCATGCCGCGTTCGAGTTCGAGCGCGGTGATGTAGTCGTCGATGTCGTCCGCGAGCATTGCCCTCAGAGACGCTGGATGAAGTCGTCGATGAACGCCCGCATGAGGGGCTTCGCCGCCTCGCCGGCGGCAATCACCCCCGCATGGTCAAGCGGCTGGGACGAAATGCCCGCCGCGAGATTCGTGACGAGTGAAAGCCCCGCGACCTTCAGTCCGCACGACCGGGCGAAGACCGCCTCCGGCACGGTGGACATCCCGACGACGTCCGCGCCGAGCGTCCTGTAGGCGCGAATCTCCGCCGGGGTTTCGTAGACCGGCCCCGGCGTAAAGCCGTAGACGCCGTCCATCGCCCGAAGGCCGAGGCGCGTCGCGCCCGCCCGCAGGTTTTCCGCAAACCGCCGTGCGTAGACTTCCGACAGGTCGGGGAAGCGTTCGCCCCAGTCGGGATTGTGCGGGCCTGTCAGAGGGTTCTGTCCCGTGAAGTTGATATGGTCGCGGATGATCACGAAGTCGCCGGGGCGAAGTTTCGCGTTCACGCCGCCCGCCGCGTTCGTGACCAGCAGGTTCGGGCAGCCCATGCGCCGCAGCATCTCAACGGGCAGCACGACCGCCTCCCAGCCCACGCCCTCGTAGTGGTGCCGCCGTCCGCACCACGCCGCGACGAGTTTCGCGCCGCGTCGGTAGAGAACGAACTCGCCCGCGTGTCCTTTCACCGTCGAAGCCCCGAGGCAGGGAATGTCCGAATACGGTATGCGGACAACAACCTCGTCCACCTCCAGGGCCTCGCCCCAGCCGCTCCCGAGCATGATGCCGAGATCCGGCGGACGGCTGAAGCAGGCGTCGGGGAAATAGCCCGCCGCGTCATCGAAGAACTTCCTGTTCATTTGCGCACCTCCTTCGCCACCTTTGGCCAACACCTGAATGAAAGACCGTCGTACGGACAGTTCCGCGAGCGGCTCGCGAACGTCCGAACGTCCACCCGGCGCGGCTCGCCGACCTCGACCACCGTCGGCGGCAGGGCGCGGAGCGCGGCGGAATCGCGGGCGGGGAGAAGCGCGGACGGCAAGTCGTGCCACGCCCGCGCCCACGCCTCGACGGGCATCCCCTCCTCCTCGACCATCACCGCATAGGTGATCGGAATCGCCGTCTCAAGCCCGATGATGCCGTTTGCACTCGCCGCGAAGCCGAGCGACTTCCGCGCCGCCGGATGGGGCGCGTGATCCGTCGCGAACATGAGAACGCCGTCCTTCACCGCCCGGCGGAGTTCGGCGCGGTCTTCGCGGTTGCCGAGCGGCGGGGCCATCTTGTAGTTCGCGTCATCCGCCGTCAGGTCGTCGCAAGCAAGAAGAAGGTGATGGGGCGTCGCCTCGGCGGTGACGGGGAGCCCCTCCCGCTGCGCCTCGCGGACGAGTTCCACGCCTTCCGCCGTGGAGATGTGCTGCACGTGAAGGCGGCAGCCCGTCACGCGGCAAAGCGCGAGGTCGCGGCGAATCGCCGTCGTCTCTGCCGAGACGGGAATCACCGGCAGTCCCAGCCGCCGCGCAAGCGCACAGTCGCGGATGACGCCGTCCGCCTGAACCACGGGGTCTACCGCGTGCTGGCAAATGCACAGGCCGAGCGCGGCGCACCGCCGCATCGCCTCCTCCATCACGCGGCCGTCGGCGACATAGGAGCCGTCATCCGTGAAGAACGCCGCACCCGCCTCGGCGAGCCGTTCGAGTTCCGCAACCCTTTCGCCGCGCCGCCCCGCCGTGATGCAGGCGGAGGGAAAGATGCGCACGGGGAGCGAGACATCCTCAATCTGCTCGCGAAGCCACGCCACGCTGTCACCTGCCGGCTCCGTGTTCGGCATCGTCACAACGGCAGCGAAACCGCCGCGAAAGGCCGCCGCACTCCCGCTCGCCCGCGTCTCCGCCGCCGGGATGCCGGGATCTCGAAAGTGGACGTGCACGTCCACGAAGCCGGGAAATGTGAGTTCGTTCGTCATGAGCAAAGGAGTTTGTCGCCGACCTCAAGCGGCCGCCCGCGAAGGAATGCCCCGCCGTCCATCAGCGAACTGCCCTCGGGCTTGAGTTGGGTCAGGAGAAGCGCCGTGTCGCCGCATTTCACAATCGGACCCGGCACAATGCTCGGATCCCCCTTCACGCGGTTCGGGATGATCTTCACGACCGTCCCCGGCGCGGCGGATTTCCACCCCGCCTCCATGCGGACGGGCAGACGCGCCTGGACGATGACAACGCGCCCGCTGTTGCCCTTCTTGCGGAAACGTTCGGGGAGAAAGGTGTAGCACCCCGGCCACGGCGAATAGGCGCGGACGTTCCGCTCAATCGTCAATACTGGATTCGTCCAGTCGATGAGTCCGTCCGTCTTCTTCAATTTGTGGGCGAACGTCGCCTCGTCGTTCGACTGGGGGATCTCCGGCGGCAACTTGCCCTCGGACATCAGACGCAGGGTCTTCGCCAACGTCACGCCGCCCGTCACGGCCAGCCCGTCCATCAGGCTGCCGCCCGTCGCGTCGGAATAGATCGGCTCGTAACTCTGCATCAGAACCGGCCCGTCATCCATGCCGATTCCCATGCGAATCACGCTCACGCCCGTCAGGCGGTCGCCCGCCGCCAGCGCGGCGATGACGGGCGAAGCGCCGCGATACTTCGGCAGAAGCGAGAAATGGCAGTTGATGCACCCGTGCGGCGGCAAGTCGAGAAGCGGCTTCTTCAGGAACTGGCCGAACGCCACAACCGCCACCACGTCCGGCTTCCACGCACGCAACTGCGCCATCGCCTCTTCGGAATTCACGCTTTCAGGCGTAATGATCTCAGTCAAGCCGTGTTCAACGGCGAAAGCCCTGCACGGACAAGGCGTAACGACCTTGCCGCGCCCGACCGGCCGGTCGGGCTGCGTCACGACGCCGACGACCTGCAGCTCCGGCTCGCGAAGAATCGCCCGGAGACACGTTGCACTCGCCGCACTCGAACCCATAAATACAACTCTCATTGCGCATATTATACCAAAAAGGCTTCGTCATTTGCCGCGTGTGACTTTCAGATGAAACCTTGTCTTATCACCGTGGCTTCCAAAAGTGAATGCAAGTTTCACTTGCGTTTAGTCCCCATAAAGACT
>CAVDWI010000085.1:0-8623 GCA_963612485.1 Barnesiella intestinihominis | reverse complement strand
AGTGACGACAGGGGAGCGGGAGATCGCTACACGATGGGCGGTTTTGTATCTCGCATTCGTCCTTTTTCAATTAGACGCGAGATTCCACGGTCCTCGGTATGTTGTCCAGATGGGAATGCCGACGAGTGCCGACCCGGGGCGTTATGATTTCTGCAAGCATCAGGCGCTGCAAGTCATGGCGGCGGCGATGCTCATTGTCCGAGAGGAGTTTCAAGGAGACCAGAACCGCTTCCTTCGGACATCACGCGCACGGCTGGTGGAGATGGTCGAGAAGTGCAGAAAGCGGATCCCGCATGACATAGGCGAATTGAGAAGGAGATTCCCGATTCTCGTCTTTCCGGAAGCGTATGCCGCCCTCATCCCGTTGATTAACGACCGCAAGTTGCCGAAGATCGGCCCCAGCCTGTTCGTTGACATTGGCGGAGGAACGGTTGACATTTCGTTCTTCACCAACCAGATGGACAAATCGCTCGGAAAGGATTGCCCCTGTCTTTACTATTATCACTCCGTCCCCTATGGGTTGAATTTGATTACGGGACAGGATGTCAATCGGGACCACAATGTCAGGATTGGTCATGGTCAGATCACACGAGAAGCCGCCGTCCGTTTCCGTGAGAATCTGATGTGTGCCGTAGACGAGATGATGGCGGTTCTCAAAAAGGCGTACGAGCAGTGCGGAAAAACCGTGCTTATGCCATTTTCAAACCTGTGCGCCCAGATGCTGGACGGTAGACCGATTTGCTATTCAGGGGGTGGTAGTATGTTTCCCGACTTGAAAAGGCCTATCGAGCGAACGAGCGGAATTCGCTACAGGTTCACGGATTGCAAGTCGGTGTCGGAATTGATCAACCATTCCAAACTTTATGTGCGCGACTCGATTTTCCCTGTTTTGGCGACTGCGTTTGCGCTATCGCACCATTCATTGGCTCATCTTGGAGGGGGAAAAGATCCAGATTCGATTGCACTGGTTTCCGTCGAGCAACTGTTTGATGGCGTGAAGCTCCCTTAACAGGAGATGAAAGATTCGCATCCCATCATGTGGTGACCTGTTATGGTCGATGTCTTTACTTCGGCGATAGACATCGCTTGCAGAGCGGTCTCTCAAGCGTAGGCGGTGAGGGTGGGGATTGCACGAGAGTCGCGGCGGCGGTTAAGGATGAGTTCGCGAAAGAGCCGTTCAATGCGGAGAAGGGTGCG
Organism: Barnesiella intestinihominis; assembly: GCA_963612485.1. Classification (GTDB taxonomy): domain Bacteria; phylum Verrucomicrobiota; class Kiritimatiellia; order RFP12; family UBA1067; genus UBA1067. The sequence goes on along the minus strand of CAVDWI010000085.1, from coordinate 7,426 downwards.
AAGGTCGATTTCTCGTCGCCGCGCACGCCCTCGCTCACGACCGCCCGACGCGGGAAGGCCTCGTCTATCGCCTGAAGGAGGGTGCGACTCTTGAGGAAATGTCGGCGGATACGATTGGCGTCACCAAGGTCGGTGACGGCAATGCCTGGACGCCGACGCTCTCCGTCACGGGCGGAACAAGCGGCTTCTACACAATTGAGGTTGGAAAGTAAAACCAATGCGGTTCTCACTTTTAATTAAAAGTGAGAGTTGTGCTTCTTGGGAGGATAGGGCTTGCGGGCGAGCGGGACGCTATTCCCTCGATGGTAATTCCTTCGGCTGTTCGGGGAAGTGCGACACCGTTGCTGGCGGCGCCGACGGCGTTCAGGCCGCCCTGCGCGGCGCACTCCGGCTCACGCCGCCAGCAACGGTGTCGCACTTCCCCGAACAGCCGAAAAACCGATCAAGACGGGCAGAGATGCAAATAGAAACGGGCGGCTCGGCAGAGCGAAATCGTCACCTACGTCGTCGAAGTCTGCTCCCGCCGCGGCTACAACTGGTTCGAGATCGGGTAATGAGAACCGAACCTTAGTTTGCAGTAGTTCCAAAATGTCGCGCAAATCGTCGTTTTGCCAAGTTAATTCTCCGGTTCTCCCAGTTCTTGACAGTGACGGGTTCACGCCGCAAGGCGAGAACCCGTCACTGTCAAGTTATTAGCAATAATATTCGCCAGCCCGGGGATGTCATAATCTTGTTCCTTTTTATAAGCAGTGACAATCCTTCCCCCTTTCAGATATTGGCGCTGAGGATTGTCTTCAATCGATTCCCTCTTTTCCAACCACAGCGTTGTACGCACGCCCAAATTACTGAACTCCGATTGAAATCCAGTTCGTGCCAGTTCTTGTCGAACACGCGCAACAGACTGGCGAAATCCAGACTGTCCAACGAGGTCAAACGGTTTGCTTCGACCATTGTTCGTTGCTGGTAAGACAGTTTTGGAACGACAAGATCGTCCCAATACGATACTGTCACCTCCGCGAGATGTTCATCAAGCCAACGCGCAAGAATCTTGCCGACATTGAACATTAGATCTTGAATCTCTGACGCTTTAGACATGGTGCGCTTCCTTTCCGAGCGACTCCAATTGCGCCGCCACTTCAGTTGGCGACGCGATCTCCTGCGGCAAAGAAACGCGTGCCTCGTCCAAGATGTCTCGTCAGAGGTCAAGCGGGAACTGCCGCTTTATGGTATAATATGGGCATGAAAATCAAGAAGCCAGTTTCAGCGGCGAGTGCCGCCGCTCCCACGACGGGCGGCGCGACGATTGCCGACCGCTTCAAACTCGATTTGACCAATCCAGCCGACGCGAAGGTCGCGACCGTCGGCAAGGGCGCGACAACCGCCGCGTTCGTCGCCGGGCTGGTTGCGCTGGGGGTTGCGGGTCTTCTGACCTTCATCCTCTTCCAGCACTGGTCGTTTCTGACGTCGTTTCTGAAGTAGGCCGAAGGAGGTCCTGATGAAGGATGTGATGAGCTCATCCCGTGCGCTGGCTGCCGTGCGGCTTGCGCTGGATGAGGATTTGGTTTCCGTCTTTGACGTGAAGTCGTCTCCGCGAATGGACGTGACGAGCGAAGCGCTCGTGGATCCGGATGCCGTGGCGACGGGCGAGATTTATGCGAAGGGGGCGGACTGCGTGGTGTCCGGAGCAACGGTTGCGAAGGCCGTGATGCGGGAAGTTGACCCGAAGACGACCGTGCGTATCCTGAAGAAGGACGGTTCCCATGTGAAGCCGGGCGAGCCGATTGTCGAGTTTCGCGGGTTGGCGCGTTCGATTCTCGCGGCGGAGCGCACCGCACTTAACTTCATGCAGCGGATGTGTGCGACGGCGACGCTGACGCGCAAGTTCGTCGATGCGACAAAGAAGTACGGTACGCTGATTCTCGACACGCGCAAGACGACGCCCGGGCTTCGGGTGTTCGAGAAGTACGCCGTGACCTGCGGCGGCGGCACGAACCACCGCATGGGGATGTACGACCGCATACTGATGAAGGATAATCACCGCCGCCTCTGGCACGGCGGCGATTCCGACGAACTCGACCAGGCCGTCCTCGCGGCGCGAAAGGCCTTTCCGAAACTCTCCGTCGAGGTCGAGGTCGAGAACCTGCGCGAATGCGCGAGCGCACTGAAGGCGAAGCCCGAGTGGATCATGCTCGACAACATGTCTGTTGCGGACATGAAAAAGTGCGTGAAGATGTGCCGTGGGATTTCGATGACGGAAGCCTCGGGCGGCATTACGCTCGACCGTGCGCGTGAAGTGGCGGCGACGGGCGTGACGGCGATTTCGCTCGGCTGTCTGACCCACAGTGCGGGTTCCGTCGATCTCTCCCTTGAGTGGCGGGTCGCCTGAACGGCGGAAGGGCGCAGGGCGTGAGACTGATTGTCGTCGATGTCGGCAACACCAGCACCGCCGTGGGGCTGTGGACTGACGGCAAGGTCGGCAATGTCTCGCACTGCGACATCGGTTTCGAGGAAGCGCAATCCCGCGTCCGCGTCCTCGTCGCGGCGAAAAAGCCCGATGGATTCGCCTACGTCTCGGTCGTGCCGAAGACAGACGCGAAGTGGCGGGCGTTCGCCGCGAAACTCGGCCTGCGCTTTCACGCCGTCACCTGTGCGGACTTTGCGGCGCGGCAGAAGGAGGTCAGGGGCTCGTTGCGCCTCGACTATCCCCAGCCCGAGACAATCGGCGCGGATAGGCTCGCGGACGCGGCGGGGGCGGTCGCGCGATACGGTGTCCCCGTGCTGGTGATGGACTTCGGCACGGCTTTGACGGCGGCGGTCATCACACGCGATCGCGTGTGGCGAGGCGGCGTGATTGCGCCGGGTTTTCCCCTGATGCGCGACTACCTTTTCGAGCGCACCGCCAAACTGCCGCGCATGGAACTCGGCACGGGACGAGTGCCGAAGATCGGCCGATCGACCGAGGAGGCGATGCGTTTCGGCGCACTCGTCGGCTACCGGGGCATGGTGCGCGAAATCGTTGCGGAACTTCAGAAGAACTTCGGGGAAACGTTCCGTCTTGTCGCCACGGGCGGCTTCGCCAAGTGGGTGTTGAAGGGGCTTGACCTTGATTTCACCATCGACCCGACACTGACGCTCTTCGGTGCGGGACGGATTGCCGCAGAAAGGATGGAAAGACAGTGAAAGACAAGTTTTTCGGTTTGCATCGACTTCTTCTGGTTGTAGTTTCGCTCGCACTGACTGTTCCGGGATGCGGACCCTTTTGGGTCGATCCGTTCATCACGGTGAAGGATAGTCCCCTCAACTGGGTGGAAATCCACTACTACAACCTGAACCGCAATCCCACGCGGCGAATCGGGGTCTACCTGAGCGGCGCGGGCTTCGCCATCGTCAAGAAGGGGACGAGTGAACTCGTCTCCAACGACTTCGCGAACCGCTACGGAGAGGAGTCGTGGGACAACATCCGCACCCAGCGCATCCCCGTCGATCAGGAGCGGCTTCACGACATCTTCCAGAATCTCGTGAACTACGGCGTTCTCGACCACGAAAAGTATGGCAAGTCGGCGAAGGAGGAGAATTACGACCGTTTCATCGCCGTCAAGGCCAACATCTGCAACCGCACCTACTCCAAGCAGGAGAACATCTTCGAAGTCGATCCCGACCTTGCCGAGCACCTGCTGGACGTCATCCGCGAGTTCGACAACCCGACATTGTAGGTTGGTGCGCGGTCTCGCGGCGTTCCATTTCCCGCTCCTCATCCCCGTCCTTTGCGGTCTACCAGTCTTCTAAGCGTAGGCGGTGAGGGCAACATCCGACCGAACCGCCGCAGCGATCTTGATTGGGTCGGCCGCGCAACCGACTAACCCATTACCTCTGTTCTTTTCGTCCGGTTGCGTCGGCGCGGCGAGATATGGTATAATTCAGGCGTTTTCCCCGGGCGGGAGGTGCACGGCTCGGAGAGGTCGGCGGCTGAAATGCCGAACGATTCTTTGACATCGGCGGGTGCGGCACTTCGCGCTCACCATCGGCTGACGGGGCGGACGCGCTTCAGCGCGTCCGCCCAACGGCAAAACCATTCTTGAGCTCGTGTCCCTATGGGATGGTAGTATGAGAAAAAGGAAACTAATGGAATACAAAACCTATCGAACATCGCCAATACTCGCGTTCAAGCTCTTCATCCAGCGCATTCTGAAGTCTTCGGCATTGGGGAAGTTCGTCTACCCTTGCTTGCAAAAGATTTGGCGGGCGTATCGCATTCCGCAAAGGCGCAGGCTCCTGAGGAAGCACGGCCCGGCGGTCGTTTCGCGACTTCACCACCTGCTTTCAGAACACAATGTACGTTATTATTGCGACGGCGGGACTCTCCTCGGTTTCATTCGGGAGCAGGGCTTCCTTGCGCACGATGACGACATTGACATCACCATTGTCCCGGGTGCGGCGACGCCCAAGGAGGTGCTCGAGATCTTCATGAATGCCGGCTACGGCTTCATCCACGGATTCGACTACGAGGGACGAATCCTGGAGTTCTCGGTGATGGACTCGTCGGGCGTGTCCATCGACGTGTTCTTCCATGAGAAGTCGAATGTCGACGGAATGTTTCTCGGCTATCAGCCGATATGGGATCCTGCGCGCGATTATCCGAACGAAGGCGCCAATACGCTCATTCAGTACGACTTCGTCGCACCAACCGGCATCAAGACGGTGTCCGTGGCGGGCTTCCCGGCTTCCGTTCCGGAGAACGCCGAGGCGATCTTGGTGAGCGAATACGGATCGAACTGGAAGGTGCCGGACACGAAATTCAACACGGTTGACGACCGTCGCCATCGCGAGATGCCGGGCTTTGCGTTCCGGGTCGACAAAGAAAGGATCTTGCGGAAATGACCGTTTCCCTCCTTACGGCCGCCGGCGCGTCTCCTCGTCTCTCTCTCGGCGCGGCAAAGGAGGAGACGGAAAACATGCGGCATGAGGTTTTCAGGGCGTCTGCGTATTCGGAGGCGGTCGATAGGGTCGCGGCGTTGCCTTTCATCCCGTGGCGCGAGCTCGAGTCAAAGACCGTCCTCGTCACCGGCGCGTCTGGCCTGATAGGAAGCCATTTGATTGACGTGTTGCTTCGCCGCAACCGGGGCGGCGCCAACATCAAGGTCGTGGCCGTCGGACGGAACGTCGAACGGCTGAAAGAACGGTTCGGCGACGGCGTGGCGTGCGTAGCGTGGGACATGCGCAACGGCGAGTCGCCCTCGTTCGGCTGTCGTCCGGACTACATCATCCATCTTGCCAGCAACACTCATCCGTTCGCCTATGCGACCGATCCGGTCGGAACGGTCATGATGAATGTCGTCGCGACCAAGACGCTGCTCGACTGTGCGGCGCAGAGCCGTGCGCGTTTCGTCTACGCCTCATCCGTCGAAATCTACGGCAAGAATCGCGGCGACGTCGACTTGTTCTCCGAGGACTACTGCGGCTACATCGACTGCAACACGCTTCGCGCGGGGTATCCCGAATCAAAGCGGTGCGGCGAGGCGCTTTGTCAGGCGTATCGCGGGCAATGCGGAGTCGATTTCGTCATCCCGCGGCTTGCGCGTTGCTACGGCCCGACCTTGCGTCCAGACGACACGAAGGCGCTTTCGCAATTCCTCCGCAACGCGCTGCGAGGCGAGGACATCGTCCTCAAAAGCGAAGGCCTCCAGCACTTCTCGTATCTGCACGTCAGCGACGCGGTCTCGGGGCTGTTGACGGTCATGCTGAAAGGAGAGACCGGCAACGCCTATAACCTTGCCGACAGCGCTTCGGACATCACGCTTCGCGACTTGGCGACGCTCCTCGCCGACGAGGCCGGGCGCAAGGTTGTGTTCGACTTGCCGACCGCGACGGAACGGGCCGGGTTCTCCACGGCGACGACGGCGAGGTTAGACAGCCGCAAGGCTCACGCGCTCGGATGGACGGCGCTCTACGACATCAAATCGGGCATCCACGAGACTTACATGACGATGAAGACGGCAATAAAGGAGGCAGAATGACAGTCGCGCTCATTATCGCAGGCGGAGTCGGGTCTCGCATGGGTGCAGATGTTCCCAAGCAGTTCGTTCGGGTGAACGGGAAGCCAGTTCTGATTTACACATTGGAGGCGTTTGAAAGGCATCCGATGGTGGACGCCATCGAAGTTGTCTGCGTCGAGGGCTGGGAAGACTTCGTCCGGGCTTCCGCCAAGCAGTTTGGCATTTCAAAGCTCATGGGGATCGTGAAAGGCGGAGCAACTGGGCAGGAGTCGATTCGGAACGGCGTGTTTTCTCTTGAGGGGAAATGCGCCGAGGACGATGTGGTCGTCGTTCATGACGGTGTGCGGCCTGTTCTCGACATGGCGGTCTTGGACGATGTCATCTGCACGGCGCGACGACTTGGCAACGCCGTGACGTCCATGCCATATAACGAGCAGATCTTCCTGGTCGATTCCGAGCGCCCGACGACGACGACAAAATACATTCCCCGCGAAACGTTGCGCCGCGTATCGACGCCACAAGCCTATCGGTTTGGACTGCTGAACGAAAAATACCACGAGGCGTTCGAGAAGGGAATCGGTGTTTACGGGGCATCGTATGCGAACACGATGATGGTTGAACTGGGCGTGCGGCTAAATTTCGCAAGCGGCAGCGACCGAAACATCAAACTGACCACGCCCGGCGACATTGACATCTTCAAAGCACTTCTCTCCGTCGAGAAGTGCGGGTGGGAGAGATGAATGCACCTCTTGAGTCGGCAACGGCAACGCCTGAACACCAGCACTCTCCGTCACGGGCGGCACGATCGGCTTCTACACCATCGAAGGAGTCGGGAAGTGGTCTCGGACGACCTCAGGCGAGGACTTCCCTGTCGGCGTAGTCCATATCGGCGTAGTTCGCGGCAAGAGGCAGGTGCGTCGTCCCCGAATAGATGACGGTGCTCCGACGCACGTTCGGCGCCAGCGCGGCGAACATCTGCTTGACGAGGGTGCTTTTCCCAGACTGTCGCGGTCCTGCGACCATGACAACTGGGAACATCTTCGCAAGTTTCTCGACATACGCTGTTATCGTGCGTGCAATATACGAGGAAATGGCGATAATATACCATATTTTCACGAATCGTGCGAATCGTGCATCGGAAGCCCGATTTGCCATTTGGGGTGCGGACGCTTCGGGTGTCATCGACTTGAGCGCGGCGACGGTGAAGGTCGGCAAGACACACAGTTTCTGCGTAATCGCAAATTAAGGATTAAAATCAAGAAAAATTGCAAGTTAAGGGAAAACCACGACCTGAAATGCGATAACTTGTCATTTTTCACGAAAAACGCGAAAAACGAACTCCCGGCTTCACACGCCGCAACCCCTTTATTTATTGGGGTAAAAAACATCACTGATGTTTGACCCAAAGTGCACTGATGTTTGACCCAAACATC
>CAVDWI010000084.1:0-8692 GCA_963612485.1 Barnesiella intestinihominis | reverse complement strand
GCAACATCGGCATTCTCGACGGTCGCGTGGTGAAGTTCAACACGCACTGGCGCGAACGCGGCGGCAAGCCCTCCGCCGAGATGCGCAACAGTTGCAACGAACTCCGCACGAAACTGTCGGAAATCGCAACGGCAATGCTCGCCGCCGCTCCCAACGCCTCACCGAGGACGCGGGAGCAGTTCGAGAAGACGCTTGCCTCCGTTCGCCGCGAACTTGGCATGAATGCGGACGGGAATCAGGTCGAAACGCAAAATCTTCTCGACCGCAAGACTGTCGCGAAGGTCATGAACGCCATCCGCGACACGACGGGCTTCGACGTCTGGCAGGAACTCCGCAACGGCGATACGAAGTCGCTTTCGTCCGAGGGAGTCGTCACGAAATTCGGCAACGTCCAATACGGGGTCTACATCTCCGACCTCGTGCAGCATCACGTGCAGGGCGCGGTCGATGCGATTGCACACCCGGCGGACGGCAATCCCGGCGTCATTCTCGACGACAGGGCGAAAGCGTTCCTCATGGAGTTGATCGAGCGCGACCTTCGCGACCCGGAACAGCGCGAGATCACGAACATGGCCGACGTCGCCCGCGACATCCGCAACTTCACCTCGCCGTATCTGATCGTCACGCTGCAGACGTTCAACCTCAGTTCCGCCGTCCTTTCCCGCGCCTACATGAGCGTGGGACGTGCGGAGCAGATGGCGGCCTCCCTCATCGGGTCGCCGCGCGGGCAACGCGCCGACCGCGCCGACGTCGCCCTCGCCTTCCTGAAGAACAATGCCGACCTGGCCTACACCTCGTTCGCGATGGCGCTTGTCGCCGAGAAGATGCCGAAGATGCGGCAGATTCAGCCGAACGGACGCCTGACGGCTGCGACGGTCTGGAAGGCGTGCTTCGACGAAAGCATCCCGAAATCGGCCGGTGTACTCAATTCGAAGTCGTTCGTCGATGCCTTTCTGGCGCGGTTGGACCGCCTGACCGTTGATCTGACGGCCAAGCACGGCACGGGGGCGATCAAGGGTGTGGGGCTGACAATTGACCGGATGCTCGTGAAGTATCCCCTGGTCGGAAGCGGACTTTTCAACGGGGCGAGTTTCACGTCGGTCATCCGCAGGAGCGTGGGCGATCCGAAGTTCGTGCCGGACGCGACGCGGGACTACGTGTCGGCTCGGCCGCTCTACACGGCAGAGGATGCGCTCGTCAAGACGGAGCAAGACCTTGAGAATCTGCTGGTGTCGGACTTCAAGCGAAACTTCCCGGTCATCACCATGTCCGCCGGAATGGCCGAGGGGACGGCGGACTTCCGTTCGCTCGAAGGGCAGGGGTTGAGCGATGATGCGTTCCGTCCGAACGTGCGCACGTTCGTCAGTCAGGTGGACAGGGTCTTCGGGAACCGGATTACGCCCGTCCAGCGCAACCTCCTGCTCATCGGCCTCTCGCAGGTTGGTCTCGTGCCGTTCACGGCTCTCGTCGGCATCGGCGGCGAGCATTCGCAGGCTCATATCGACATCCACCGCGAAGACGACGGGGCAATCACGCTGACCTATTCGAGTCTGCCGGACAACCCGGTCGAGGCGCACTACAGTTATCGCATCGAGCCGGACGGCAAGAACTTCCGCGTCGGCGATTTCGTCAGCCGCATTCGTCCTCAGGCGGCGGACAACGCGAGACTCGATCAGGTTGAACATTACCGCAATGTCCCCGATGCCGTGCAGAGTGCGCTCGATGTAATCGCAAACCCGACGGACGGCAAGCCCGGCGTCGTCCTCACCGACGAGGCGAAGGCGTTTCTCATGGAAATGGTCGAGCGCGACATTCACGACCCGAACCGCCATGTGACCACGGACTTGGCAGAAGTCGCCCGCGGCATTCGCGATTTCACTTCGCCGTATCTCACCATTACGCTGCAGGCGTTCCATCTCAACGCCGAACTCCTGACGAGTGTTCGCCCGAGCCTCTGCGTCGGCGCGCAGACGACGACGTTTCTCGCCGGGTCACCACGCGACCAGCGCACCGACCGCGCCGACGTCGCCCTCGCCCTTCTGGCGGACGCCAGCCGCGACAACAGTGGGCCCGATTCGGGCTTCGCGCTCGCGCTCGTCTCCGAAAAGATACCCGAAATGCGACGGCTTCAGCCCGAAGGGCGTCTGACGGGCGAAACGGTCTGGAAGGCGTGCTTCGACGAAGATCTGCCGGAGGGCATGGCGGGCGGCTTCGGCTCGCGGGCCTTCTCCGACGCCTTCTTCAAACGTCTTTTCCGCCTCGGCGACGACTTGCTCGCCCAGTGCGGCGGCTTGAGGGATTATCCGAACATGACGTTCACCGAGATGTCCGGACTCTTCCTGCCGGTGGTCTTCTCCGGCATAAGCTTCTCGGCGGGCATCCGTGTACGGGCGAAAGACCCGACGTTCAAGCTGAACGCCGCACAGGACTTCGTGGCCGCGCCGCCGCTCTATCCGATCGCGGATGCGCTCGTCAAAACGGACAACGCCATTCGGAACCAGATTATGGCGGACTTCTACCGCGACAATCCGATCGTCAGGCTGCACGACGGGCAGGATGTGGAAACCTTCGACTTCGCCGCCGTCTTCGCCGACGTGCATCAGAACGAAGACCAGCCCGCGCAACCCCCGCCTCGGAAGAAATTCGCTGAAAAGGTGAATGAATTCGTCGCGGCCTTCGACGCGCACTACGGCGACCGGATGCCCGAGGCCCAGCGCAAGGTTCTTCTCCTCGGGCTGACGCAGGCCGCGCTCGTGCCATTCTCCACAATCGAACAAGTCAAGGATCTGGCGCACACGAAGATGACATTCGACATCCGCCGCGAGGACGACGGGGCGTTCGTCATCACTTATGCGACCGACCCCGACCGCAAGGACATCGACATTCGCTACAGTTACCGAGTCGAGCCGGACGGCACGAACTCCTGTGTCGGTGAATTCACCCACAACGTTAGTTTTGAAGAAGCTTCATAACCCATTCTGACAAGGAAAGGAAAAGACAATGACACTTGACCTGAACATTCCGTTTGACGACGAGGGCAATGCGAAACTTCTCGTCGATGGCGATTTCGCCGTCACAGTTTCGCGCAATGACGAGGAGGGGCGGCTGACGCTCGCCGCCACCGTCGCGCAGGAACTGAAGGAGGACATCGGCTACGCGCAGATGCTCGACCTCCTCGACCTCGCGCTCGGACCGCTCGTCGGCGAGTCACCCGCCGTCGGTCGCGATCCCGTGAGCGGCACGCTCATCGCCTACGTCTCGCTCTCCTATGCGAACCTCACCGAAGCGACCTGGCCGGAGAAACTCGGCCGCTTCGTCGCCTTCGCGAAGGGCATCGCCGAAACGCTGTAACCCACGCTTTCCAGGCGCGTAGACAGCGCGGAAAAGCCACGAGTCCGAAAAGACGAGAAAGAGAAGGAGGCCGACCATGCCGATTCAAGTTGACGCAACATTCCGGAACGCACAGGACATCACGCTCGACGCCTTTCGCGCACCTGACGGGTCGCCGCGGGAATACCGCGACATGACGATTGAGGTGGGTGGGCGCGCCTTTTGCGTTTCGTTCGCCGATCCGAACTCCCCCAGCGTCCGTTTCGCCGAGTACAATCTCATCAACGGGATCATTCGCGGCTCGCAGCGCACGGCCGTGCTGAACCGCCTGAAAGACCTCGTTGCGCGGCATTCGCTTGCCAAGGACCTCGGAAAGGTCACCTACGTGACGGGCTACCGCGAGAACGCGCAGCGGGCGTTCCGCACCGAGAAGAACGCGATCGCCAAGTCGGCGAACGGGAAGTTCGCGCTCTACGGGTTCTCCGCCATCCGCGACCCGAGCGTGCGCCGCTTCGGGCTGATGGCGTGTGAGGAATCCAGAAAGACCGGTGCGCCGATGAGTGCGCAGGCCATCAACTACTACAACGAATCCATCGGCCTCTGCGGCGAGGACGAGAGCGCGGCTCTGACGATCGCCTTCGTGCGCGACAACGACCGCAACAGGTGGCCTTACGACCCGGTCGATGCAGAACGCAACCACATCTCCCGGAAAGACCAGACGGACTGGGCGAAGTTCCTCCGCTGGCACGACGTGGATCTCTTCTCGAAGATCCGCAAGGCTCGGTCGGACGCGGAGATGGGCAAGCGGACGGGCTGGGCCGGCGAGATCGCCCGCCGCGGGCTGACCGCCGCCGTCAACGACATGATTCGCAAGAACATCGATCCCCGAATCATCCGTGAGTTCCCCGACGTGAACCTCATGGCCGGCTCGCTGACGGACGTGATTCTCGAAATCGTCGATACGGACTTCGGCGAACTCGACCGTGCGGGAATCGAGGCGAAGATCGATGAAATCATCTCGCGCCATGCGCCGCAGGAAAAGGCGGCCGATGTGCGGCGCGTCCTCAACCACGTGTCGATGACCGCCTTCTGGCGGCAGACAAGCAAACTCGGTCTCGACTTCTTCAAGTCACGCGGTGAGACGGTGATATTCGCATGGACGACCTTCGACGGCAAGAAGACGGACGGAGCGGAACTTGGCGACAAGTGGTGGAAGGACGGCGAAACGGACGTCGCCGACCACTTCGGCGCAGCCATCACCAATTCCGAGATGCGCCATCTCTCCACCGCGAAATACGCTTCGGTAATCGGCTCCGGTCGCGTCGTCCGGGTCGAGGGCGCGATGTCGCCGGAGACCGCCGAACGGATTGTCGCCGAGCAGATCGCGCAGTTCGACTCGTTCGACCCCGAGACGCTCGATCTAGTCATCGACAATCTTGAGGCCGGTTTCGCCGAGACGGACGAGGAGACGTTCATCAATCTCGCGATTGACGTGCTCACGAACCTTCCGCTTGACGTCAAGGACGACTACATCGACCTGAACAATGAGATTGCCAATCCGCGGCTGCTGAGAAGACTGTGCGCCCGCGCCCTCGACGCCGTTCAGGAGCGCATCGACAATGCGCCGTCCAGCGTCGTGAAGGCGGCTATTCTCGCCAGCGTGGGGGACGTCTTTCAGGCGGAAATCCTGAAGGACCCGGAGATTGACGATAAGTGGGATAGTTCGAGGCGAACCGCGATTGCCGAGATTCCTCCGGGGGTGCCGAGTCCGCTCGTCCTGCGCCAGCTTGCTGGCGTCGAGCGCAATCTCGGCAGCAAGGCGTTCTTCTCGCCGCGCACCGGGAAGCTGAACGAACTCGGTCAGTGCCTGTTCAACGCCGGTGGCGACGTCATGGCGAATGTCGGCAGGCTTCGCCGCGCCTTTGCCGAGAAATTCGGCATTTCGGAGGAAGACGCGCTTTCGCATCCCGCCTTTCAGTCGTTCATTCCCCGCGTGGCGCGGGCGGCCGGGGGCGATCTCGACAATGTCATCGAGTCGTTGCCCGCCGTGCGGATGGCTCACGAGGCGAAGGAAGCCGTCATGGCGCACATCCGCGACCGCATCCCGATTCTGCCCGAGGCACAGCGGATCTTCAAGCGTCGCGGCGAATGGGATCTCAACCGTCTCATCTACAACGAGGCCGTCGAAGCGCAACAGCGCGGTCGCCCCGTCGATCTTGACCGCCTTCGCCGCAACGGCGAGGTGATTTGCGACCTCTGCGTCCGGACGGAGTCGTTCGTCCGCGAATTTGCGCGGCGCATCAACCCCAATGACGAGCCGGGGCTGCGTCTTACGGAAGCCGAAGCCGTGCGCCTGTCGGATGCCTACCTTGACCGCGAGGGGTCGGCCGTCAACGCCTATCGCCTGACGGGTGACGAGGATTACGTTCAGAAATTCGACGCCGAGGCGGAAGCGGCGCTTTTTCAGTCGATGCGGCTTCTTCTCGAACTTCAGGATCGCGCCTTCACCTACCGGCGGAATGCCCAGGGCTTGCGCAACCTCTACGCCAACTTCCGGCGGCGTTTCCGTTTCAAAATGCCGCTCGTGCACCGTGCGCCACCGAAACGTCCGGAGGAGGGCGAAGCCCCCGAACAGGACTTGAAGGCTGCGGCGGCGGAACGCACCCGCAAGGAGGCCGAGCGCGTTCGCCAAGTCGAACGCCGCGCCGCCGAATTGGAAGTTCGCGGCAATCTGCTGACGGATGAACGGCTCAAGAGCATCGTCATCAACGCCGTTGCCCTGAGCGGCAAGCGTTTCCACGGTGTGACGGGACTGATGCTCTATCGTGTGATGAAAGAGGGCGGCGCACTTCCGATGAACGTCGGCAAGACGGCGAAGGAGCGGGTGCTGAACTTCGCCCGCGCACTCTCCAACCTCATCAAGGACAAGTGGATGTGGGCACTTCGCGAGGAGTCGCGCATGGCCGCGATTGGCTACGATGACGGCGACAAGGCGCTTCAGGAGGCCTTCGCAATCTACCTGAAGGAAACGCCGGAGGTCAAGGCGTTCCTCGACCGCGAGGTGGAGGAATCCGTCGCGAATGAGGTTATGGCGGAGATTAACGAGCATCTCGACGAGATTCCGCGGGGCGACCCGATTCGCTACGTGGTGGACATCGTCCTCGCGCACGGCAAATTGTGAGCCCCCCTCCGGGCGGGCTTGTCACCCCACTGCAGATCCGCTGCTGAATCCTTCAGGCATCTCTAAACTATGATATAATACGCGCTGCAAAATCACTTAACAAATTAAAGGAAGTTGCAGATGGTAGAGAAGGATATCAAGCGGGACTCGTATGTCGAGAAACTGCTCGCGCGGCGGATGAATGGCTTTGTGAAAGTCATCACCGGCATTCGTCGATGCGGAAAGTCCTACTTGCTGAACCATCTCTACCGTGATCGGCTTCTTGCGGAAGGGGTCAAGCCCGATCACATCATTTCGGTCGATTTGGATGACAAGGCGTCCTTGTCGTTGCGCGACCCCTACAAGTTGGATGCCTATGTGCGGGGTCGCGTCAAAAAAGGGAAGACCCCATATTTCGTGTTCATCGACGAAATTCAGCGCTCTCTCAAGATGCCAATTCCCGGAATCGACCTGGCATCGCTTGCCCCGGAAGACCGCGAAGATGCCTTCGTGACTTTCTACGACACGCTGAACGGTTGGCGGAATCTCGGAAACGTGGACGTCTATGTCACGGGGTCAAACTCAAAGACGCTTTCAAGTGACATCGCCACGAACTTCAGGGACCGCGGGCAGCAAATCCGCGTTTGGCCGCTTTCATTCGCCGAATATCTGGCGGCGACAGGAATGACGGACAAGCAAGAGTCGCTTCTCCGCTACCTGACCTGGGGCGGTATGCCTGTCGCGACACTGACGGACGACAACGGCGAGCGTGCCGCCTATCTGAAGGGGCTGTTCACGGAAGTCTACCTCAACGACATCTGCGAAAGGCTCTCACTCAAGGACGACCTCGTCATTTCGAGCGTTATCGACATCCTGTCGTCCGACATCGGCTCGCTGACGAATCCCCATCGCATCGCCGACACGATGAACTCGCGATGGAAGATCCGCCCCAGCGACCATACACTCAAGAAATACATTGATCTTCTTGAAGACGCATTCCTGTTCGCGCACGCTCGCCGCTTCGAGGTGAAGGGGCGGCGTTATCTCGATTCGCCGGTCAAGTATTACGCGACAGACACGGGGCTTCGAAACGCTCGACTCAACTTCCGCGACACCGACCTGAGCCATCCGATGGAGAACGCAATCTACAACGAACTGCTCAGGCGCGGGTTCAGCGTTGATGTCGGCGTCGTGCCGATTTCCTCGCGGGACGCGAACGGGCGGCAGTCCATCCGTCAGCATGAAATTGACTTTATCGTCAATCGCGGTAGCGACCGGATTTACATCCAGTCGGCGCTGAAGATGGAGAGCGAGGCGAAGGCGCGCCAGGAGACGGCCTCCCTGCGCGGCACGGGGGACTTCTTTAGAAAGGTCATCGTCACAGGCGGCTATGGTGACCCGCAGACTGACCGGGACGGTATCGTCCACATGGGCGTCATCCCGTTTCTGCTGAATCCGAATTCGCTGTCCGGCTTGTGACGGGAGCGGCACTCGCCAACGCGATGCCGCCGCCATCTTGCGTCTATCACCGATAAAGCGTATAATACACGCCATCTGAACGACAGAGGATTTCAATATGACGACATCATCACTACAGGTTCGCATTGACCCCGCCCTCCGCCAGGAGGCCGAAATGCTCTTTTCAAACGCAGGACTCGATATGTCGAGTGCCATTCGTCTCTTCCTGCGCCAATCGGTTATCCGCCGCCGTCTACCCTTTGACGTGATTACGGAAAGTCCAGATCCTTTTTGGTCAGAAGCCAATCAGCACGTTCTCGCCAAGTCAATCCGTTCGCTTGAACGCGGCGAAGGTCAAACCCATGAACTATTCGACGCATAGGAGAGTTTGCCATGCAGATTGTGTTCTCCCCTCGCGCCTGGTATGAATACACGGGCTGGCAACAGGAAGACAAGAAGACCTTGAAGCGCATCAACGCCCTCATCAGGGATATCGAACGAAACGGAAACGTCGGGATTGGCAAGCCAGAGCCACTGAAGAACTTTGCCGGCTATTGGAGTCGCCGCATTGATGACGTCAACCGCCTCGTCTACAAGCTATCCGGCGACGGGGACGACCAGAAGCTCCTGATTGCTCAATGCGCGACCCATTACGAATAGGCGCACACATCCGAACGGGGCGGCTCCAAAGCGACTTGCGACATTCTTCGGCGTAATACTGCCGCGCCTCCTCGTTCTCGACCG
>CAVDWI010000083.1:0-8823 GCA_963612485.1 Barnesiella intestinihominis | reverse complement strand
CTCGATCATCCACTTCATGATCGCCTGGTCGAGGTCGTCGCCGCCGAGGTGCGTATCACCGTTCGTCGCCTTCACCTCGAAGACGCCGTCGCCGATGTCGAGGATCGAGATATCGAACGTGCCGCCGCCGAAGTCGTAGACCGCAATCTTCTCGTTTTTCTTCTTGTCGAGACCGTATGCGAGCGAAGCCGCCGTCGGCTCGTTCACGATGCGCTTGACGTCAAGCCCCGCAATCTTGCCCGCGTCCTTCGTCGCCTGACGCTGCTGGTCGTTGAAGTAGGCCGGAACCGTAATCACCGCCTCGGTGATCTTCTCGCCCAGGTAGGCTTCCGCATCCTCCTTCAGCTTGCGCAGAACCTTTGCGGAGATTTCCTGCGCGGTGTAGACCTTGCCGTTCACCTCGACCGCCGCGTCCCCGTTCGGCGCCGCGACAACCTTGTAGGGAACCATCTTGATCTCGTCCGTCATCTCGTCAAACCGACGACCGATGAACCGCTTGATCGAATAAATGGTCGAATGGGGGTTCGTCACCGCCTGACGCTTCGCCGCCTGACCGACGAGTTCCTCGCCCGTCTTCGTGAACGCCACAATGGACGGGGTCGTGCGCGCGCCTTCCTTATTGGGAATCACGACCGCTTCGCCGCCTTCCATCACTGCCATGCAGCTGTTGGTCGTTCCCAAGTCAATGCCAAGTACTTTTGCCATAGTTTTCGTCTTCTTTCTGCACCCACCACGGGTGTCACCCAAAACATAGCAGAGGGCGTGCCAAGGCCGATTCCGCACGCCTTCCATCCCCAAAAAGGACAACAATGGGACATCTGAGACACTTCACATGGACAAATTGTCCCACTTCTGTCTCTCTGTGCTAACTTATCAAGCCTCGACGGGCGTGACCACACTTGGAATGTTCACAAAAGCGCAAAGTTGTTTTGTGAATGTATTGAAGTCCCGCTTTTGGTAGAATGTTGGGCGTGATGTCCCGTAAGACATCGCGCACACAAGGAATTGAAACCGATGAAATTAAAGATCTTCGTCCAAATTGCAGGTCTTCTGCTATTGCCGACATTTGGCGCGGATACCCGCGTCCAGACGCTCTACGATAGCGACAGCGACAACTGGCGGCTCTGGACAGCCTACGGGCCGTCGCTGAACGAACGCTACGGTTCGGGCAACAACTCCAAGCACTGGCACGACCCCGCCTACGTGGTCACCTCCGGCAAGGCCCGCATTCTCCGTGCGGTGGATACGGGGGTCGGGAACGCAAAGCGGTTCATGAGCGGCTGCCTCTCGACACGCGAGGCGACGGGCGGCAAGGGCTTCATGCGGTTCAGTCCGAACGTGGACTTCCTGCGCTTCGAGTTCACCGTCAGCATCTCCGACTGGAACCACGCGGTCTGGCCGGCACTTTGGCTGAGGGGGGACGGCGGGGCCAGCGTACATGAAATCGACGTGCTCGAGGGTTTCACCGCGCAGGTGGGCGTCGATCTCTACCGCATTGCGGTGCATTCTGGCGGAAAGATAAACGTCCTGCGCGACCCGTGGCCGGGAACGCCCCTCAAGGCGGGGCAGAAGGCCTGCGCCTGGGTGGAGGTTCACCGTCCGGGGACGCTCGACCCGAAACTGGCATTCATCCGTGCGGGAGTCGATGAGATGGTGACGCTTGAAGCGGGCGATCCCCATACCGCCGCGTGGTGGAAGGAGAACTACGGCTGGGACATGATCGTCCAGCAGCAGATTGGCGGCAAATGGGTTGGCGACCCGGAGAATCCGTATCAGGGCAAACTCCAGAATGGTGAAGCGGGACTTCCCGCGTCAAAAGTCCCGACCTGGCAGGGCGACTCGTCGATGACCGTCTATCGGGTGAAGGTGACGGCGCACGGTCCCGCCACCAACAAGGGGCTTCGCATCGTCCTCCGATAATTTCACTTCAACCTCATCTCTGACAAATCCCAAGTTATGAAAACACATACAACAGCCGCCTTGTTCGCCCTGACCCTCATTCTCGCGCTACCGCCCCTTCTGTGTGCGAAGCCGAAGGTGACGCGGACGCACTTCACCTCCCGAAAGGTGCCGATCCACGTCGTCTCCTGCTCGCTCTCAAACGGCTATTCCGCCGTGACGCTGATCCAGCCCGCTCCGCATGGGATTCCCGGTGCGTCCAGCGTCTGCGCCGACCCGCTCGCGTCCGCACGAAAGGCGGGGCTTGTCGCGGCAATCAACGCGACGGCCTTCATGTATCCGCTGGACGCGCCGCCCGAAGAACGGAACACACGCTGGTATGCGGGCAAGTCCGTGCGGCTCTTCGGTCTCGCCGTGCAGGACGGCGTTCGGCACAATCCCGACCATCCGCACCGTCAGGTGATGTGGTTCGACGCGGCGGGACGCGGCCACGTGGGGCATCCGACGGCGGAGGACGCTCCCGTGCAGGCGGTGGCGGACTGGGAAGGCCCGATTCTTGAGAAAGACATCGTCCTTTCCCGTGAAAGCACCGTTCGCTACCAACGCGCCTTTGCCGGGCTTTCCGACGACGGCTGGACGCTCCATCTCGCCGTCGCCGAGGGCGGACGGGACAAGGGGCTGACCCTGTCCGAGTGCGGCGAGTTCCTGAAGACGCTTGGCTGTACGGACGGCATCAATCTCGACGGCGGCGGTTCGGCGTGTCTGCTGTCCGAACGCGGGGGCGGACTCGTTCCCCTCTTCCCGAAGGGCTCTCGCCGCCCCGTACCAGTCCTGCTGGGTGTTCGCAAAACCACAAAGTGATTGGGTATACGCCACCGCCACCCTGTTGTGCTATAATAACGAACATGAAAAGAATTCTAATCTCCCTGTCTTCAATAATTGCCGCGTCGATGCTGACGTTCGCGGCGGAAACGCTTCGCCCCGGCGAAGCCGACTCCCCCCGTCCGTCCGGCAAGGATGCCGCGATAGTCGTGGCACTCGACGGCGGCACGGTCGCCCAGTATGAGAAGGTGATTCCCCTTCTCGAAAAGAGCGGAATTCCCATACTCCTCAACATCGAGGTTGCGAAGATCGGCGTTGACCCCGCCTACATGACGTGGGCGCAGGTCAATGCACTTGCGCGTCGCGGCTGCGAATTCGGCGCGATGGTGACGCACAATCCCTTTCACGAGCGCGGACACAAGGCGGAGATCTCGGAAATCGACGAAGCCCTGTCACTCCTCAAGGAGAAGACGAGGCGCACACCTCAGGCCGCGCTTTACGGCTGGCCGGGCATGACTGGCGCAATGCGCACGGAACTCGACCGCCGGGGCATCGCCCATCAGGTCTGGCGCGGCGGCGGT
Organism: Barnesiella intestinihominis; assembly: GCA_963612485.1. Taxonomy (GTDB): domain Bacteria; phylum Verrucomicrobiota; class Kiritimatiellia; order RFP12; family UBA1067; genus UBA1067. The sequence continues at coordinate 5,521 of CAVDWI010000083.1, read as the reverse complement.
CTGGGAGACGAGAAGCGGGCTCGCGGCGAAATCTCCAACGCCTGCGTCCGTGCGGCGGGCGGCGGTCAGTCGGCGCAGATCCACACGTTCGGGCCGACTTCCGCCGCGGATGTCGCACGCGACCTTGCCGACCTCCGGGCGGCGGTGCGTGTACTGGGGTCGGCGACGAACGTCTGGTTCGCGAAACTTTCGGAGTGCCGCGCACGCGAGGCGGCCTTCAAGCGCTACCAAGACCGAAAGGCACACGAACGGAAACTGCTCGACGCCTATGCAACACGCGCCTTCCGCGTGTCGGTGGCGGACGCGGACTGGGGTGTGCCGCGCAAACTCGGCGAGAAGGTGACGTTCACGGTCGGCTTCACGACACCCGACGCCGAAACCGCGCCGCTGATCGACGGACTGAACGCCACGGTGACAATCGACAACTTCGGTTCGCGGCGGCAGTTTGCGAAGACCGTCCCCCTCAAGCCAAGGAGCGAAGTCGTCTGTTCTGGAACGCTCCGCGAGCCCGGCTTCCTGCGCCTCAAGATCGAAGTTCCCGGCTTCCTGCCGAATCAGGGACGGTCCTGGCAGCGATCCGTGCCGTTCGAGCCGGAACGGATTGCGAAGGTCGGGGCTTGTCCGGCGGACTTCGACTCATTCTGGGCGAAGGCCGTCCGTGCGGCGGAGAAAGTGCCGCTCGACCCCGAGATGGAGCTCAACCCCGGCAAGAGCAGGGAAATCTGCGGCGGCAAGTATGATGTCTACAACGTAAGTTTCGCCACGGTCGCGAACCGCCGCGTCTACGGCTACCTCTGTATCCCGAAGGGCGGCAAGGGCCCGTATCCCCTCCGCGTGCAGGTGCCGGGCGCGGGCTACGGGATGTGGTCGTGGCAGCCGAACCCGAAGGGAGGTGCGGACGAGGTCTATCTCTTCATGACGGTCTTCCCGTGGAAGACCTGGGCGCCGCCGAGCGGGGCGTATGATAAACTGCTGGCGGACTGCCGCGCAAAGTATGGGATTCGCGGCCACGGCTACATTGGCGCGGGACTGAGCGAAGGCGCGACGCACGACTTCTACTATCCCGTCATCCTCGGCATCAACCGGGCGGTCACCTGGGCGTCGGCGCGACCCGAGGTCGATGCCTCGCGAGTCGGCTACTACGGCATCAGCCAGGGAGGTGCGTTCGGCATGTATCTCACCTATCTCAACCCACACATCCGCAAGTGCGTCTCGACCGTGACGGCGTTCAGCGACCTTCTCTGCGAGTCGGTCGGACGTCAGGCCTCAATCGAGAACGACTGGTTTGACTACGCCGACCCCACCCTTGCGGCAAAGGCGATGAAGAACTCGCCTTACCTTGATAGCGCGAACTTCGCCTCAAGGATTCGCAAGCCCGTCCGCTTCGTCACCGGGCAGTGCGACTGGATCTGTCCGCCCCATACGGTCTACGCGGCCTACAACGTCTGCCCCTCGACCGACAAGGCCATCGAACTCACGACGGGCAACCACGGCAATCCCGGTGCCCTCGGCGACTACCTCAGGTGGTTGGCCACCCCCCAGTGATTTGATGCACACCAAAAGTTGCTCGCATCACGGATTTCGGACAGATTTTTTAACAACTTAGGCGTAGCGGGTGAAGTACTTTTCAAGATACTTCATCAGCCGCGTCTCCAACCAGGGAACGACGTGCCAGTAGTCGCGCAGGTTCAGGTAGTCCCCGACTGCACCCGCCTGACCCGCCTTCACCCCATATTCGCACTTGAGCAGAATGTTCCGCGCCGTCGCCTCGCTCGAGACGAACTCGATGACCTGCGTCCGAAAGCCGAGAATGCGCATGATCATCGCCCGAAAGGAGTCCGTGAGGATGTCGCAGAGCCTCTCGCGCAGAATCGACTGGCGCATCAGACCCGCAAAAGCCCCCTTGTCGTCCAACGTCTTCTGCAACTCGTGCTGACAGCAGGGTGCGCTCAGGATATACCGCGCCTTCCACTCAACGCCACGCGCCAGTGCCTCGTCCGTCGCCGTATCGCAGGCGTGGAGCGAAACGACCAAGTCCGCCTTCTCGACCTTCGCCTCGCCGAGATCGCATTCGACGAATGTGACGCGGTCGGTCACGCCGAGACTTTCCGCCATCTTCCGTGCAGCGGCAATCACGTCACCGCGCCGGTCAATGCCGACGACCTTCACATTCGGCAAACCGACGACTTGCGTGAGATAGAAGTAGAGGGCAATCGTCAGATACGCCTTGCCGCATCCGCAGTCCACGACGGTGAAGACGGGCGATTCCGCCGCGTCCCCGGCTGGTTTCGCTTCGACCTTCACGGTCTCGACGACGACCTTGAGGAATTCGTTCACCTGATCGTATTTGCCGCGCATCGAAGCGCGGATGCGCCCTTCACCGTCCGCCAGACCGACGACGCGCAGATACGCCGCCGAGTCAAAACTCGTCAGCGGCAGTTTCTTCACGCGATCGTGCGGCTGAATGACGACGGCGCGATCCATTTCAGCCGAACGCGAGACGAGCACATGACCCTTCTTCGTCACCCGCACGTGAAGATCGCCCTTCGCCGTCATGAGGTGGAGTTCCCGCGCCCCCTTCTGGTTGAGAATCTCCTCCAGCCCGTCCGCGATGCCGTTCGCGTCAAAGTTCTTCACGTGCACCTGACCGTCATCCGTCATCTCAGCCTGAAACTTGCGAACACCGCCGATTTCAACCGGGCGGATGGCAATTTTAAACGACTGGCCGTTGCGCCGTACGGACTGGGAAATCCGCATGAATCCCTCGCCCAGGACGCGGGAGCGGATTTCCTCCTTCAGCTTCGGCTCAAGCTCGAAGCGTTCCATATCAGGCCCTTCCGTGGCGGCGCATCTGCCGCGTCTGCTGTGGCGGGTCGATGACTTCGGGTGTCAGCACCTCCGCCTTCGCCGCGCTCTGGCGTCGGATGAGCCACATCTGCACGATTGAGAACACCTGGCTGAGCGTCCAGTAGAGCGAGAGGGCGGACGGGAACGAATAGAACATCACGAGCATCATCACGGGCATGAAAATCATCATCATGCGTTGCTGGCTCTTGTCGCCGGTCGAGGGCGTGAGCGCACTCTGCAAAGCCATCGTCGCCGCCATCAGTATCGGCAGGACGTTCAGCCCGCCGAATGGGAACCAGCTCGCGAAGAGTCCTTCCGGCTCGGAGAGGTCTGCAATCCAGAGGAACGGCGCATAGCGCAGTTCGACCGCACTGCGCAGCACGTTGAAGAGCGCGATGAAGACCGGAATCTGAATCAGCATCGGCAGGCACGAACTCATCGGATTCACCTTGTGGTCGCGATAGAGCGCCCACGTTTCCTGCTGAAGCCGCTGCGGATTGTCCTTGTACTTCTTCTGGATCTCCTTCATCAGCGGCTGGATTTCCTGCATCTTCTTCATGCCGACCGTCGACTTGTGGGTCAGCGGCCAGAAGACGATGCGCACGAGAATCGTCAGGAGGATGATTGCAATGCCGTAGTTCGGAATCCACGAATTGAATACGTTGAGAATCCAGACGAGCGGATAGCAGATCCAACGCCAGATGCCGAACTCCATCACGTCGCGCATACCGAGATCCCACAGAAGGGACTGCTTCTTCGGTCCGACATAGAAGACGCTCGTGCGCGTCACTCCGACTTTCGGGAAGGAGACTTTCGCCGCGACTGATTCGGGGCGGTAGTTCGCCGAGCGCACGTCGCGCGCAACCGTGGCGACAAAGCCGTCGTTCGGTTCGGTCGAGCTGGCAAGCGCCGTCACGAAGAAGCGGTTCTTCACGGCAATCCACTTCTGTTCGCCGCGATAGGGAACTTGCATCGTCGCGGGCAGCCCCGCCGCACTCTTCGAGCCGCCGCATCCACCGGAAAGCCCGCCCACGAGATAGTCCTTCAACGGTTCTTCGTCCCCGTGGTGAATCGCCTTGCCGCCCTTCGGGTCGTTCACGAAACTGTCAATCGAAAGGAGATCGTTCTTGGAAACGCCCATCTGCATCACGCCGAGCGAAAGCGTCGAAGCCGCCGCTGGAGACGTATGGAACGTCTCCTCGTACGAAACCTGGTAATTCGCGCCCAGCGTCACCTTGCGCGTAACCGCCGCGTTCACGAAGACCACCGAATTGGACTCCACCGACCGCACCTCATAGGCGGCGTTCGGGGCGAGTCCCGCAACACCATCGAGAGCACCAAGGGGCGAATCCGTGAAGTCGAGCACGACCGGCGGATTCTCATCGCCGACCTCCCCGAGACGGTGGGCGTATTGCTTCAGCGTCGCCTTCTTGACGACCGCACCCCACGAACTGAGCTCGAGCTTAAGCTGGTCGTTTTCGAGCGAAACGGTCTTCTCCGGAATGCTCGGCTTCTCGGCTTTCGGCGCGGCGACCGGAGTCGCCTTCGTCTCCGGGAGAGTCGCACTCTGCGCAACCAAGTTCACCGCCGTCGTCGGCGCGTTCGTCGATGCGGCGACCGCCGCGATTTTCGCCCGCTCGCCCGCCGCTTTTTTCTGCCGCGAGACCTCCGTGAAAACATACCAGGCGAACACCGCGCCAAGCAGCAGGCAAATGATCTTCTCCGTCTTGTTCATTCTCTTCGTTGTCCTTATTCTCGTTAAACTGCCGCGTTCCTCATCAAGTTGGCGGGGTATTCGCACCGCCATTTCCCCTTCATCGGCACGGGATCGTAGCCGTGGCGGCCGAACGGATGACACCGCAGAATCCGCCACAGGCCGAGGAGCGCACCCTTCACGGCCCCGTGCACCTGCAAAGCCTCAATCATGTAGTTCGAGCATGACGGCTCGAAACGGCACGCCCCGCCCATCAGCGGCGAAAGCGCAACCTGATAGCCGCGCACCAGAAAAATCAGGATTGAGCGCATACTCTTCTCATCTCCGCCATAACCTCGGAGCAGGACTTCCCGGCAATCGCCCGCTTCGCAATGAAAATCCACTCGGTATTCGCCGGAACGGACTCCTCTTTCGCCAACAGGCGATAGGCCTCGCGTAAAAGCCGCTTGGCACGATTTCGGTCAACCGCATCGTGGAAAGTCTTCTTGGAAACGACAACGCCGGCCATTCGGTCGGCGTCGGGAGACGTAAAACGCCACCCAACAAGGAGACGCCCCTTGACGGAACGCCCCCGGTCGAAGATACGCCTGTACCTCGCGCCGGGGAGTCGGGTGGACATAGGCCTCAGACCTGAGTCAGGCGCTTACGACCCTTCGCACGACGCGCCGCAAGAATCTTGCGACCGCCCTTCGTCGCCCGACGGGCGCGATAACCGATTTTCCTTTTCCGCTTGATCTTCGACGGCTGCCATGTCATTTTCATAATAGTTTTTCCTTTCTGCTCAAATTGTTGGGCGCATATTATATCATATTCGTCACATCTTCTTCAAGCGACCCAACTCTGGAGTTTTAACCCGAGCGTTATTCACAACCATCGCCAAGGTTCAGGACCCTCGGGGTCTACAATTGGTGCACCTGGAGGGACTCGAACCCCCATGCCGAAGCAGTGGAACCTAAATCC
>CAVDWI010000082.1:0-8874 GCA_963612485.1 Barnesiella intestinihominis | reverse complement strand
CGATGTTCATGTTCTGTATCGCCGCGCCCGACGCACCCTTGCCGAGGTTGTCGAAACGCGCCACAAGAAGAAGCCGCTCGTCGTTCCCGTGGACGGAAACTTCCATGTCGTCGCGCCCCGAAAGCGCCGCCGAAGAGAGGATGCCCCCTTCCGACGGATCCGCCGCGAAGCGGACAAGTCCCGTGCGGTAAGTCTCCCCATACACGCGCTTCACGTCCTCAACCGTACCCTTCAAGTCCCGTGCGAAAAGCGGCACGGTCGTTTCCATTCCGCTGTAGCTCGGTACGACGATCGGCGAGAAGACGGGCGCGACGGAAAGCCCGCAGACCCTGACCATTTCGGGGAGATGCTTGTGGGACTGACCGAGGGCATACTGCCGCCCGCCCTTGTGAAGCGGCGTCGCGGCGGTTTCATAGTCGGCGATCATCTTCTTCCCGCCGCCCGAATAGCCCGTGAGCGAGAAGGCGGTCAGCGCGGCATCCGCCGCGAGAAGCCCCGTGCGCACGAGCGGCTCGACAAGCGCGATGAACCCGCTCGCATGGCAACCGGGATTCGCAATCCGCGTGGACGCGGCAATCCGCTCGCGCCGCCCCGCCAGTTCGGGGAAGCCGTATTCCCAGCCGTCCGCCGTGCGGTGCGCCGTCGATGTGTCGATGACGACCGTCTTCGGGTTCTCGACCATCGCGGCGGACTCGACCGCCGCCGCATCGGGAAGGCAGAGGAAGGCGACGTCCGCCGCGTTCAGCGCGTCGCGCCGGGCGGACGCATCCTTGCGCACTTCCTCCGGAAGAACCAGCAGCTCAAGGTCGCGCCGCGCTACCAGACGCTCGCGAATGCGCAGTCCCGTCGTCCCAGCCGAACCGTCGATGAAAACCTTCGTCATGTATCCCCTTCACTTCGCCTGGCCGAGACGTTCGCCCGCGTACCGCTTCTCGTGAATCGGCTTCCACCACCACTCGTTGTCGAGATACCACTGCACCGTCCTGCGGATGCCGCTCTCGAAGTTCTCACGCGGCTTCCAGCCGAGTTCCGTCATCAGCTTGGCCGGGTCTATCGCATAGCGCAGGTCATGCCCCGGACGATCCGCGACAAACGTGATGAGATCCGCATATTTCCCGTTCGGGCGCGGACGCAACTCGTCAAGAACCGCGCAGACGGCCTGGACGACCTCGAGGTTCGTCCGCTCGTTGTGCCCGCCGACGTTGTACGTCTCGCCGCGCCGCCCCTTCTCGTTCACCAGGCAGAGCGCGCGCACGTGGTCCTCGACATACAGCCAGTCCCTGACATTCGCCCCCTTCCCGTAGACGGGCAGCGGTTTTCCGTCAAGGCAGTTGAGGATGACGAGCGGAATCAGCTTCTCCGGAAAGTGGTAAGGCCCGTAGTTGTTCGAGCAATTCGTAATCAGCGTCGGCAGGCCGTAGGTGTCGTGCCACGCGCGGACGAGATGGTCGCTCGCCGCCTTCGATGCGGAATACGGGGAGTGGGGCGAATAGGGCGTCTTCTCGGTGAAATATCCCTCCGCACCCAGCGAACCGTAGACCTCGTCCGTCGAGATGTGCTGGAAGACGAAATTCGGGTGCTTGCGCCACCAGGCGAGCGCGGACTGCAACAGCGTCGCCGTGCCGACGACATTCGTCCGGACGAACTCGCCCGGCCCGTCAATCGAGCGATCGACGTGCGATTCCGCCGCGAGATGGAAGATGGTGTCGGGCTGGAAGGTCTCGAACGCGCCGTCCATCGCCGCCTGGTCGCAGATGTCCGCCTTCAGGAACTCGTAGCGACCCGCGACTTCCGTCAGCGATTCGGGCACGCCCGCATACGTCAGCTTGTCGATGACGAGAACCGCCGCGCCCTCGTCCCGCACGAGATGGCGCACGAGGGCGGACCCGATGAATCCGCACCCGCCCGTGACAATGCACCTCCTATTCGTCATCCGCCAATTCCTCCTGATGCTTCGCCGACTCGTACGGACGGTCATTCCCCCTCGAATCGTCGTCTTTCGCCCCGTCTTTCTTCTTGCCCGAATGATGATGCTCGCCGTAGCCGTAGCCATACCCGCCGTAGCCGTAGCCATACCCGCCGTAGCCGTAGCGGCGGTGCGACGAGGGACTGAACGCCGACGCGCTCGAAACCTCGATGTCGTTCACGACCACGCCGAGAATGTTCGCACCCGCCTCGGTCAGGCACCGCGAACAATACTGAATCGGCTTGAAGTGCGTCCGGTCGGGGCAGCACATGATAATCGCGGAATCGACGAGCATCGCGAGGGAAACAACGTCGCCCACCAGTCCGAACGGTGGCGAATCGACGATGATCCGCTCGTAGTTCGCCCGCGCCCAGTCGAAGAAGTCCGCAACCACCTTCGAACCGAGAATCGTCGATGGTGAGATGCCGTCGGGCGGCAGGGACGAAATCATGTCCAGCCCGCTGACGGAAGTGTGGTTCACAAGCGCGGCGAAATCGGGCTTCGCCCCGCCGTTCGCCGCCTGAAGGGCGTGCGAAAAACTGTGTTCGCGGTCAAGCGCGACATTCCACACCGTCGCCACACGCGGACGGCGCAGGTCGAAATCGACGAGGAGGGTCTTCTTGCCCGTCTGCGCGTAGGTGATCGCGAGCGAGTTCGAGGTTACCGTCTTGCCCTCGCCCGGCTGGGTCGAGATGATGAGTATGCAGTGCGAGAGCGACTCGTAGCGCGGCGAATCGAGCAGATTGCGAAGCCCCGCAACCGATTCGGAGAACTGCGAATACTTGTCGTCCACCGTGAAGCGGGCGACCTGCTCGCGCTTCTTGCGGCGGATGTGCGGCAGAACGGCTAGCACCTTCAGCGACAAGCGTCCCTCGATGTCGGAGAGATTGACGACCGTATCCTCGAGGTTGTCCATCACCAGCACGAAGAGAAGCCCGAGGGCAAGCGAGAACACGACGCCCGCACCGAAGATGACGATCGGGTTCGGCAGAACCGGCTTCTGCGGCACCGCCGCCGGGGGGCCGACGCGGACGATCTCGTTCTTCGTCTCGGCGTCAAGACGCAACTTGTTCTCGTTCAGGATCAGGTCTTTCAGCACTTCGTTCGCGACCTCGAACTCGGCCTCCAGCTGCGAAAGCCCCGACTCCGCAAGGACAATGCGCTGCTCGACGGACGCGAGTTCGGCGCGGAGGTCATCCTGCTTCGTGCGGAGGTTGGCAAGCTGGCTGCGGGCGACCTTCAGCATCGACCGCCCCGTCAGGAGGGCGCGCGACGCCGCATCGAGAAACCGCTGACGGGCAATGTCGAGCACCTTCTTGCGGGCAATCACCTCCGGGTGATTATCGGTGTAGGCGATGAGCAGCGTCTGGTAGTCGCTCGAGGCATCCTGAAACGCACGGTACTCCGTCGCGATTTCCTGCGCACGGGGAACGCCCGTCGAGAGGTTGCCGTAGGTTTCGGGATTCTTCTGTACCGCGTCGAGCATCTTCTCCCACTCGACCAGCTGCGATTCCTCCGTCTCGAGGACGAGAATGTCGCCCGTCGTCTTGGAAAGGCTCTGCTGAATCGTGTCGCGGGTAGAGCGAAGGTTGTCCACCTTGTTCGCCGTGCGGAAGTCGAGCAACTGCTTCGCAATCTTGTCCACTTCACGGCGGCGCTTCTCCACGTTCTGGTGCGTGTCGGCGACGGCCTTGTCGCAGCGGGCCTTGTTTTCGTCGTCCGTGAAGGACTCAATCGCCGCCGCATAGGCGTTCGCCAGGTTCGCCGCGAGTTTCGGATCGCCCGAACGGACGGCAATCGTGATGATGCGCGAGTTGCGCTTGAGGTCGAGTTTCGAGCCGGCGAGCGTCCCCATGATCTCCTCTTCCGACGTCGTCGATGACGGATGGTTCACGCGGTACTGCTGGACGATCTTCGTCACGACCTTGGCACTCTGCCAGTCCGAGACACGCGTATTGAAGATTTCCATGTAGCTGTTGCCGTAGTCGGGCGTAATCTCGGCAAGCGCACTGCCCCCGCCCGTCGAACGGCGCATGTCGACTGTGAATTCGCTCGTCGCCTCGTAAAGCGTCGGCGAAATGCGGTAGACCGCCACCGACACGACCAGGCCGACCAGCAGGAATACGAAGACCGAAAGCCACCGCTGGGAGACGACGCGGAGGACGCGCGCGAAGGTAATCGTGCCGACGACCGAACCGTCCTCGTTCTGTCCGCCGCCGGAAGAAGACCCGTAGACCCCGCCATACTGCGTCCCCCCGTAATAGGCGGGCGACTTGCCGTAATAGGTCGGGCCCTTGCCATAGTAGACCGGTCCCTTGCTGGCGCCATACGCCATGGGCCTGGAACTCCCGTAGTAAATCGGCTTATCGGCCATTGCCGCCCTCCGTCGTCTCTTTCTCCATCACTTGCTCTCTCCTCTCGCTTTTTTCGGTTCGGGAATATCGCTCGCCGAAAGCGACAGGAAGCCGCAGACAACGAGCAACACGTCGGCTCGCATCAGCGAGCAATCGACTAAAGTCAAAGCCACGAGCGCGAGAAGCGCAATCGGCCCGAGCGCCTGAAGCGGCCGCCAGACGGTGCGCTTAAACGAGCAGACGATGCGGTGGAAATACGTCCACAGCAGCATCCCGAAGGCGATCGCGAACGAAAGCGCACCGACGACACCGCGCTCGACCAGAAGTTGCCACCAGCCGTTGGGCACGGCGACCTGCCCCGGATGGATCACCGCCCAATCCTCCGCCGTCGCGAAGAAGCGGATGTTGAACGGGAACGCCCCCAACCCCGCCCCCGTCCACGGCATCTCCTTCCACGCCTTGAACGCAATGCCGGAAAGCGTGGCGCGAAGGGATGCGAAGTCCTGAGGGAAGATCGCCAGATTCAGCACGTCACTCGCCTTCCCGGCGACCGAGAACTCCTTGGGCGCAAACACGGTTACAAGCCCCGCCACAACAAGTGTCAGCAAAATCGCGAGCGCACACCGCAAGGACCCCGTGCCGACCAAGGCCTTGCGCGTCAGAAGGAAGGAAATCACCACCAGAAGGAGAAACGCCGCGACAAACACGAGAATCGTCGCGACCGGCGCAAAGACGAGCAGCGCCACCGCATCCGCCGCGAGGGAAATGACGACCAGCAATTCGACCTTCATCCAGCGCAATTCAACGCATCCGAAGAGCGCGACAACCGAGCCGAGGAGACAAAGCCCGAACGCCGTCCCCATGTTCTCAAGCCGCGCATAGTCATAGACCGCCAAGGCGCGCACCAATTCGTTGCCGAACGAAAGCGAAAGCACGGCCGAAAGCGCCGCGATGCCCGAAAGCACCGCCAACACAACCATATACGACATCCGGGCCTGCCGCCCCAGCGCATGGCGCAACCCGGCCAGCAAGACGAAAAGCGCAACGGTCGCCGCAAAGGGCAGTTCGCCGACCCCCGCCACGCTCCCCGGCAGCATCGGGAAGTAGCACTCCGCCATCTTCCACGTCTCGCTCTCGGCATCGTAGGCGATGCCCACGCCCGCATTCAGCCAGCGGAATCCCGTCAGCACGACAAGAAACAGCGCAAACCAGAAGAGCGGGTCGCGCAGGCACGACCAGACGACGCGAAGCCGTGCCTCGTGCGCCGTCTCATCGATTCGCCGCGAGGGACTCATCAGCGTCCAAATCGCAACCGGCGCGGAAAGCCAGAGCAGTACGCCCGCGACGGTTTCGGGCGAAAAGAACGGGAATAGGAAAAGCGGCGCGACCGTCAGAAGAGCCAGATGCGCCGCAGTTCCGTATTTGGCAATCAGTTTCTGCACGTCAGTACGTCAGGCTCAGGCCAATCGTTGCACGCCAGCGGTCGTAGTCATACTCGTGGGCGGAAGTCGTCGCGCCGCCGTCCACGAACATCGTTTGGTACTCGACCCGACCGAAAACCGTAAAGTAGCGGTTGAGAATATAGTTCAGCCCGAGACGAGCCGTCAAGATGTCCTCATCGTAGTCATCGCGATCGGAGATGGTGTAGGAGTGAGCCTCGTGACGGTAGTTGACGTCGAACGTGGCGTTCAACTTGCCGCGAACCATCGAGTGGGCGATGCCCCAGCTCACGGCATCCGCCAGCACGGAGGCGGAATATTCGCGCTCGGACGGCTGGAAGTAGCGGTTCGCGAGAGCCATCATGTTCCATGTGTCGGACATCTTCCAGTTCGCCGAGAACGAGTAGGTGAAGGCATTCTCACTGCTCGCACCCTCGCCATACTCGAACGCACTCCAGCCGACGAGCGCGCGGTAACTGATGCGCTCGGTCGCGTAGGAGGAAACGCCACCCTGAAACGTCCAGCCCTTTGACGTGAATCCCGGCTGATTAGCGTTCCCAACGTCGGTCGCAACCCTGTCGAGGTTCTTGTCGTTCTGCTGGGTGTAGCCCTGGTAGTTGGCGGAGAGGATGATGTCCGTCCACTTGGACGCGGTATATCCACCTTCAAGACCGACCATCCAGCGCGTCCAGCCGTAGAGCGGCGCGTACTTGTCGCGGTTGTTCTTGTAGTCGAGGTAGTAGTAAGTCGCGTTCAGGTTGGCGTGCCAGTTCTCGGAGAAGCGGCGATCGAGAACGCCGGCGCCCGTGAATTCCTTGCGGTCACGGCCGACGCCGCGTCCGCCGGAGGCCGTCATGTCGTCGTCCTGCGAAATCTGCTGGAAGTTCTCGGAGAGGAGGAGCGACCATCCGGGACCGCCCTTCTCCACGTTCGACCAGTTGAACTGAAGGCTTTCGCCGTAGCTGTGGCGGTTGAGCCGCCGCGAATACTCCGTGTAGGAGTGGTACTGGTAGAACGCAGAACCCTTCAAACTCCAGTTTTCGCCGAAATAAGTCAGCGAGAGACCGGGCGAAATAACCAGCGACGAACTAGATTCAGCCGTCTTCGCCGAATCGACGTTCGAGTCATACGTATAGGAGAGCGACACATACGGCTTGAGCGTCATACGCTGGCCAATCTTGAAGCCCGTCGGTCGATCCATCATTTCAGCGCCCGCGACGCCGACGACCGTTGCCACCGCAAACGAGAGAAGAATCTTATTCATTTTGATTCGCTCCATACCTCGGAAAGTTTAGGGCTTCTGCCACTGATAGCCGTGCGACTCCCCACGCCCGTTGCTCGGATTCCACGGCAGCGTCTTGTCGAGTGTGCGCGGAATTCGACTGAGGTGAACGTCTCGACCGACAGTCCTGGAGTCGTTGATCTGAAGCGCGGCCTCCGTAAACGGGAAGGAGGGATTGCCGTCCTTATCCTTAAGACACGCCGCGAGATCGAAGAGCATCGCGGAAAGAACCTGAGGTCCCGCAATCGTGAAGACGACCTCATCCTTCGGCTCAATGCCGACTTCGGCGTAGCCGAGCATCGGCTCGTAGGTCTTCGGACAGCCAATGCCGAGCGCGGAGGGAATCCAGTCCTGCCGCGCCTTGGCGACGGGCGAACCTTCGGGCAGCCCCGCGAGCAGCGTCTCGGCGAGGTCGGCGGGCGTTCCGTTCGAGGCGCGGACGAACATCAGGATGGCGAACACGTTGCGAACCGCCGCGTTGTCGGCGCTCGCCGTACGATCCTGAATCTTCGCCATCGTGCCTTGCGCAATCCGCGTGAACTGCTCGTCCGTGAACGTGCGTTTCTCATTGGCGCGGTTGAAGACGTCCTTGGCGAAACGCTCGTTGATGACCGTCAGGGCCTCGGGCGTCGCCGTGGCGAACGTCTCGGCGAGCAGGGCGGGCAGGTTGCCCTTTGCCGCCCCCCGAAGCGCGGCGCGGTTCGCGTTCAGCGCGGCGGCGACGCGACCCTCAGCACTGTCGGGCGACTTCGCAATCGCCACGTTCACGTCTCCAAGAAATGCAGTTTGGTCTTCCGGCGCAAGGCCCTTCATGACTTCCGTCAGGGTGGCGGGGTTTTTGATCGCCACGCCAATCTGCGCACGCGCCTCGGCAAGCGGAATCTTCTTCCCCGCCTCCTGCGCCCAGACCGTTGAAGAAACCATCGCACCCGCGACGGTCAGCATACCAACGATTGCCAGTCTCTTCATTTTGTTCTCTCCCTTTATTAGTACCAAGTTTCGGGAATGTTGACGACATCCCCCGCCCTCAGCGTAATATCCTTTTCGGAGCGGCCGCCTTCGCCAATCTCCCGCAAATCGACCCTTATCCGCGACAGGTTGCCATCCTTGTCGCGGCGCGAGACGACGACATTCGTCTTATCCGCGAACGGCTTCAGCCCGCCCGCGACCTGCAGGACCTTCGTCACCGTCAAGTCCATCGTCGGCGGCATGTTCACAGGCCCGGGATTCGCGACCTCGCCCATCACCGTCACCGTCCCATAGGGACTCACCCCCGTGCGCACGTCGTATTCACCGAACATCACCGAAACCTGCGGCTGGCGGATGTATTCCGAATACGCCTTGACGAGTTTCTTCGTCAGCCCATCCAGCGTCAGACCGTCGCACGGAACGGAGGCCTGGAGGAGATAAGGAAGAGTAATGCTCCCGTTCTGGTCGACCAGAACCGGCATCGACTTCGCTTCCGCCGTTGCAGAACCGACCTGAATGATAAGCGCCATACCCGGCCCGATTCGCGGACCATCCCAGTATTTCGCCGCGACTTCCGCCATTTCATCGCTCCCCGAATTCGAGCGAAGCAGATGGCAACCGCAGACGACAAGCCCCACGAACAGTCCCAAAACGAGCCGTTCGACCAAGCGCCGAACCAAATCTGTATATTTCTCCTTCATCTTTTTGTGCGTATTGTACCATATCCGCGCCTCAACTGTCAAGGATACCCCCCCCCCCCACACACACACCTGGAGTTTGCCCATTTTTGGCTTCTGACTGACGGGCGAAACAAACATCACTGATGTTTGGGGTAAACATCACTGATGTTTGGGTCAAACATCA
>CAVDWI010000081.1:0-8880 GCA_963612485.1 Barnesiella intestinihominis | reverse complement strand
TCTGCTTCAACAACAATTCGAGATCCTTGAGGTCGTGTCCCGTCACGACGATGAACGGGCCCTTCTCGACCGTGAGCGAAACCGTCGCCGGGGCGGGGTCGCCGTAGGCGGACGTGTTCGCCGTGTCGAGGAGTGCCATGCACTTCAGGTTCACCTCGCCGACCTTGAGGACGACGGGGAGGAGCGCGTCGAGCGTGTCAAGGTTCTTTAGCGCAGCAAGTCCTTCGTAGAAGAAGGCGTTGACGGAGGCTTCGCGCTTGCCCAGCACCGCCGCGTGGGAGGCGTAGGCCGCCATGCCGCGAAGCCCGAAGAGAACGAGGGCCTTGAGCGAGCGAATGTCTTCGTTCGCATTCCAGACGGTTGCCATATCGAATGCGCCGTCCGCGCCGCGCACCTGCGCCGCCGCAAGTGCCTTTGCCGTTAGGGCTTTCAAGTCGCCCTCGTCGAAATCGACGTTCGTCACGGTCTTGAAGAGTCCGTCAATCATCAGCGCGTCGGTTGTTTCGTCCGCCGCCGCGCCGCTTTGGACGGCCGCCGCGAGCGTGACGAGCGCCCCCGTCAGTTCGTCTTGAGCCTTGGCAACCGCCGCGTTCTTCCCGCACACGCCCTGCACCGTGCAGCCCTTGCCGCCCGCCGTCTGCTCGCACTGAAAACAAAACATCTCGCTCATCTTTGCGTTCCTTTCGTTGTTTTGGCAATAGTATAGCCGTTTTCGGCGGCGAAATCAAGTGTCGCTTGTGAGCCGTCGCATTCAACAGTCAACACGCGAAATATCACATTGCCTCGTGGAGTGGTCGGACTGGCGGGGATCGGACCCGCGACCCCAACATTAAAAGTGTCGTGCTCTACCAACTGAGCTACAGTCCGAGGTCATTGGGGGCATAGTATATCAAATTTGCCGTTTCAGCACAACCGCCGTGCGGGCGGGAAGGTAGAGCCGGATCTGCTGGACGAGTTCGCCGCGACTGGTCACGAGAACGGGCGCGTAGACCCTGTCGGGAACGATGCGCCCCTGCCCGCTGAAGCGCGGCTCGTCCGTGTCGAAGAGATGCCGCCAGTCCGATGCCGGAGGAACGAGGATGCCGTAGTTCTCGAACGACCGAACGGGGTTGAAGTTGAAGACGAAGAGCAGATTGCCGCGCACGAAGGCAAGCACCTTGTCCGCCTCGTTGGCGGCGAGTTTCGCCGGTTTCGCCGCGTGAAGCGTTCCGCCGAAGATCGCCCGTGCGGCGGAAAGTTCCTTCAGCATCACCTCGTCGAAGTCTCCGAGAGCCTTGAAGCGGAGGTTGCCGTCGTCCCGCAGCGACCACTGCCGCCGGGCGTGGGCGTAACTCCAGCCGTTCTCCTGACGCGGGAAGTCGATCCACTCGGGATGCCCGAACTCGTTGCCCATGAAGTTCAGGTAGGCCCCGCCGTTCAGGGCGCACGTCGCGAGCCGCGCCATCTTGTGCAACGCCATCGCCCGCTCGATTTCAAGCCCGTGCTGTCCATTTGCCATGCCCGTGTAGATCGCCGCGTCCGCCAGCTGGAAGAAGAAGGTCTTTCCGCCGACAAGGGCCTGGTCGTGCGATTCGACGTAACTGACGACCTTTTCCTCCGCCCGCTTGTTCGTCAGCTCGTGGTAGATCCCGCCCATCGGCCAGTCGTCGTCCCTCACCTTTTCGGCGAGTTTGAACCAGAAGTCCGGCTCGCCCATCGCCATGCGGTAGTCGAACCCGATGCCGCAGTCCGTCACCGGCGCGGCGCATCCCGGCATCCCCGACACGTCCTCGGCAATCGTCAGCGCATTCGGGTTCGTCTCGTGGATGACGCGGTTCGCCATCTGCAGATAGGCCCATGCATCGTCGTCCATCGACCCGTCGAAATACATGGCGTAGTTCGTGAATGCCGCGCCGAGACCGTGATTCCAGAAGAGCATGGAGGTGACGCCGTCGAAGCGAAAGCCGTCGAAATGGTATTCGTCCAGCCAGAAGCGGCAGTTGGAGAGCAGGAAATGGAGGACGTCCGTCTTGCCGTAGTCGAAGCAGCGGCTGTCCCACGCCGTGTGCCAGCCCTTCGCCCCCGAATGGAAATACTGGTAGTCCGTGCCGTCGAAGCGGGAGAGCCCGTCCCGCTCGTTCTTCACCGCATGGGAATGGACAAGATCCATGATGACGCGAAGCCCCATGCCGTGCGCGGCGTCGATGAGGGACTTCAGGTCGTCGGGCGAACCGAACCGCGAGGATGCGGCGTAGAAGGAACTCACGTGATAGCCGAAGCTCCCGTAATACGGGTGCTCCATGATCGCCATGAGCTGCACCGTGTTGTAGCCGGCCATCTTGATGCGCGGCAGAACGTTGTCGCGGAATTCGGCATAGGTGCCGACGCGCCCCTCTTCCGTCGCCATGCCGACGTGCGCCTCGTAGATGAGCGGGGTGAAACCGCCGCGGTTCGTCTTGGGCGACTCGTTGCGCCACCTGTATTTTCGCGGCGGATTCCACACGCGGGCGCAGAAGAGGTTCGTCTTGCAATCCTGCACGACATGCCGCGCATAGGCGGGGATGCGTTCGCCGTGTCCGCCGTCCCACCGGATTTCCAGACGGTAGTTGTCCCCGTGGCGGATGAGGTCGCCCGGCACGAAGCACTCCCAGACATCGGTGTTCGCCTTGCGGCGACACTCGAAGCGCGGGTCGATTCGCCAGTCGGAGAAGTCGCCGACCAGCCACATCGAAGTCGCGTTCGGCGCCCATTCGCGAAAGACCCACCCCATTTTGCCGCGCACGCGGCGGCGGTGAAGCCCGTAGTATTCGTGGGCTGAAGCCCAGTCCGCGAGCGACGTCTTTCCGTTCGTCAGTTCGTTCGCACGGGCGAACGCATGGGCCGCCCGCCCGCGAATCGCCGCCTCGAACGGCTTCAGATAGGGGTCATCCAGCAAATGCGCCATCGGTTACGCCTTCCCTTACAAGTGGACGGTCGAGCATCTTCTCGTAAAGTTTGATGTATTCCCTGGCGCAGGCCTCATGGTTGAAGCGGCGGATCGATTCGCCCATGATGCGCGTGATTTCGCGGCTGCGGACGTCTTCCGGCAGGGCGTGGAACGCCATCGCCTGATCCATCGCCCAGAAGAGTCCCTGCGAATCGTATGTGTCGAAGATGAAGCCGTTCCCCGTCGATTTGCCGACATCCAGCATCTCGACCGTGTCGTGAAGCCCGCCTGTGTTGTGGACGACTGCCAGCGAACCGTAGATCGGCGCCTGCATCTGCGGCAGCCCGCACGGCTCGAAGAGCGACGGCATCAGCGTGAAGTCCGACGCGGCGAAGCCGAGTTGCGAGAGCCGTGCGTCGAAGTTGTGGACACCGAGCCGCCTCTGCAGCCCGTGGAACTCGCGGATGTCCCAGAACGGCTGCTGATACGGGCCGTTCGCGACAACGGCGATCTGCGCCCCGCGATCCGCGTATTTCGAGAGAAAGCGGTAGGTGATGTCCGTCAGCAGTTGCGGACCCTTCTGCACGGGATCGAGCCGACTCGGCCAGAAGAAGAGCGGAACGTCGGGATTCTCCTCCAGTCCGAGCGCGTGCTGGAACTCGACCTTGTTCTTGCGCTTCATCTCCCGATGGTTCTCCGGCCCGTAGTGGAACGGGATCTTGTCGTCCGTCACGGGGTTGTCCGTCGGGTCGGGCGCGTTCAGGATGCCTTCCGCACATCCCGCGTAATACTTGTTGCGGATTTCGTTGCGGATTGAATCGGGGATGAACGAGTGCCAGCCGTTGACAATCTCCTTGAGGAAGGTTGGCGAGACGGTGTTGATGAAGTGTGCGCCGAAGATGCCCGAGGCCTGGAGGTCGATCTGGTTCGAGTTGCGCGACTCCTCGTAGTTGTAGGGCGGATAGCTGTAGTAGAGGTTCGACCAGAATTCCGCCGCGTCGATGCCCGCATCCTCCACGCGCGCAAGCGTCAGCTTCTGCGTGTGGATGTTGTGGACGGTGAAGAGGCACGGAATCCCCTCGCGCCGCGCCGCCGCCGGAATCAGCCCCGTCATCCAGTCGTTGCAGTGGATGAGGTCGGGCTGAACGTAGGGGATGATGTTGTTGATGACCTCGCGCTGGAACGCGAGCGCCAGCTTGATGTTCCCCTCGCCCTGCGCATAGACGGTGTCGCGGTAGTAGAAGCAGCGGTCTTCCGCGAGATGGATGCGCTCGTCGGGAAGGTGGCTCTTGTATTTGCGCAGTTCCTCCGCGACGAGCTGCGCCGTCTCGACGTGAAACATCCGCCGGTAATGCGGCAGGGCGACGTGAACGTCCGCCCCGAGCAAATGGAGGGCCGAGACGAGCGACGCGGAAACATCCGCCATGCCGCCCGCCTTGGCGGACATCTTGCCGGCAAGATTCCCCATGCCCTCCGGGAGATAGGTAATCTCCGGGGTGACAATCAGGATTCGAGGATTCTTCGTCTTCGTTTTCGCGCCAGCCATGTTCGCCTACCTCTCCATTATTCGCACTCCTTATGTCAGGCAATCGTCGCCAGAACCTGTCCCTTCGTCACGGGCGTTCCGTGCGGGACGAGGAACGTGATCTTGCCGGCCGCCGGGGCCTTGATCGGGTTGAAGAGTTTCATCGCCTCGACCACGCAGACGGCGTCGCCCGCCTTCACGGCCGCACCGTCCGCCGCCATCTGCGGCTTGCCCGGCGCATCGCTCCGGTAGAACGTGCCGTTCAGCGGCGCGAGAACGGGCGTGCCGTTCTGAGGAACCGCCGCGTTCGCGGCGGGCTTCGCCTCGCCCTTCGCCGCCGCGACCGGAGCCGCCGCGGCCTGCTTCGCCGCCTCCACGTCCGCCGGAATCGGCTCGCGCGTCTTCGGGTCGGCGTTGCGCCACTTGAAGTAGCCGAGCGCGACTTCGGGGAACAGCGCGTAGGAAAGGATGTCCTCCTCCGCCCGAATCGTGTTCGGCGGCAGTTCTTCCGCCGCCGCGACGAGCCCCGGCTTCAGAAGGTCGGCGGGACGGCAGGTGATCGGCTTCTGGCCGCCCATCAGTTTCTTGCGCAGTTTCGCCTCGATCGGCACGGGCGTGCGGCCGTAGTAGCCCGCCGCATACCGCCGCGTCTCGTCCGTCACCATCGAATACCGCTTGCCCGACAGCACGTTCAGCACGCTCTGCACGCCGACAATCTGCGAAGTCGGCGTGACGAGCGGCGGATAGCCCATGTCGGCGCGCGTCTTCGGCAGTTCCTCCAGCACTTCCGGCAGACGGTCGAGCGCATCCTGCTGGGCGAGCTGGGAGCGGAGGTTCGAAATCATACCGCCCGGAATCGCGTGAACGAGCACGCCCGCATCCACCGGCTCGACCTTTGCGGACGACGCGGGCTGGCGTTTCTTCTTGAGTTCCTTGAAATAGGCGTTGATTTCGGCGAGTTTCTTCTGGTCAAGCCCGGTCGAGAAGCCCTCGGATTCGAGAATTGCGACGATCGACTCGGTCGGCGGCTGGGACGAGAACGAACTCATCGTCGAGATCGCGCAGTCGACGCACCCCGCGCCCGCCTCGACCGCCGCCATATACATCGCCGCCGCCATGCCGCTCGTCATGTGCGAATGAATCTGAATCGGCATCTTGGGCAGGGCCTTCTTGAGCGCCGCGACGAGTTCGCGCGCCGCGCCGGGCGTCAGGATGCCCGCCATGTCCTTGATGGCGAGCGAGTCGATGCCCATGTCCGCCTGCTCCTTCGCAAGTTTCACGTAGAGTTCCGTCGTATGCACCGGCGAAGTCGTGTAGCAGATCGTCCCCTGCGCGTGACCGCCGTATTTCTTCACGCTGCGGATCGCCGTCTCGAGGTTGCGCGGATCGTTCAGCGCGTCGAAGACGCGGAAGATGTCCATCCCGTTCTCGCAGGCGAGCGCGACGAACCGCTCCACGATGTCGTCCGGATAGTGCTTGTAGCCGAGGATGTTCTGCCCGCGCAGAAGCATCTGAAGAGGAGTCTTCTTGCAGACCTTGCGGATCTGCCGCAGACGCTCCCACGGATTCTCGCGCAGGAAGCGCATGCACACGTCGAACGTCGCGCCGCCCCAGCACTCGAGGGAGTAGAACCCGGCGTCGTCCATCTTTTCCGCAATCGCGAGAATGTCATCCGTCCGCATCCGCGTCGCCCAAAGGGACTGGTGCGCATCGCGCAAGGTCGTATCCGTAATCCGAACCAATTTGTTGTCAATTGTTTTCATAAGTCACTGAACTCACTGCATACCTCTGCATGGGCGGAATCCCACCCAACCGACGATATTATATCATAAATCGTGCTGACCGTACGCGGGTGCGACCGTGCGGCGAAAAATGGTATAATATGGCGGAAGAGGAATTCTATGGCTGAAAAGAAGAGAAAGATCGTCGTCACGAGTGCGTTGCCGTATGCGAACGGAGACATCCATCTGGGGCATCTCGTTGAGTACATACAGACCGACTTCTGGGTGCGCTACCAGAAGTTGCGCGGGAATGCGTGCGTCTACGTCTGCGCCGATGACACCCACGGTACGCCCATCATGATTCGCGCCCGCAAGGAAGGCATCACCCCCGAACAGCTGATTGCCCGCAGCCACGAGACCCACCTGAAGGATTTCACCGACTTCCAGGTCGCCTTCGACAACTACTATACGACGAACTCGCCCGAAAACCGCGAACTCTCGGAACGGTTCTACGCGGCTATGGAAAAGAGCGGCGCGATCACGAAGAAGACGACCCCCCAGCTTTACTGCGAGCATTGCAAGATGTTCCTGCCGGATCGGTTCGTG
This sequence comes from Barnesiella intestinihominis, assembly GCA_963612485.1. Lineage (GTDB taxonomy): Bacteria > Verrucomicrobiota > Kiritimatiellia > RFP12 > UBA1067 > UBA1067. Next base: position 2,123 of record CAVDWI010000081.1, on the reverse strand, counting down.
AAGGGGACATGTCCGAAATGCGGGGCGGAAGGTCAGTACGGTGACAGTTGCGACAAGTGCGGTTCGACCTACGGCGCGGAGGAACTCGGTCACCCCGTCTGCACGACCTGCGGCGGAACGCCCGTGGTGCGGGATTCCGAGCACCTCTACTTCGAACTCGAACCCCAGCACGACTACCTTGAGAAGTGGATTCCCGAACACACGACGAGCGATGTCTCGAACAAGTTGCTCGAGTGGTTCAAGGAACCGCTGCGCGGCTGGTGCATTTCGCGTGACGCGCCCTACTTCGGCTTCGAGATTCCCGGCTACAAGGACAAGTTCTTCTACGTCTGGGTCGATGCGCCGATCGGCTACATCGCGAGCCTGAAGAACTGGTGCGCGACGCACGGGAAAGACGACCTCTGGAACGACCCCGAGGCGGAACTCTACCATTTCATCGGCAAGGACATCATCCGCTTCCATTGCCTCTTCTGGCCGGGAATGCTCCATGCGGCGGGCTTCAAGGGCCCGAACAAGGTCTTCGTGCACGGCTTCCTGACCGTGAACGGCGAGAAGATGTCGAAGTCGAAGGGCACGTTCGTCAACGCCCGCACCTACCTCGACCACCTGCCACCCGAGGCCTTGCGCTACTACTACGCGGCGAAACTCGGCGGCACGACGGATGACATGGATCTCAATCTCACCGACTTCGTGCAGCGCGTCAATTCCGACCTCGTCGGCAAGATTACGAACATCGCCTCGCGCGGCGGCCAAATGCTGCAGAAGAAGCTGGGCGGACAACTCGGCGCGATGGATGACGAGGGGCGCACCCTCGTGGAGAAGTGCCGCGAGGCGGGCGAGACGATTGCGAAACTCTACGAAGACCGCCGCTTCAATCAGGCAGTCGTCGAAATCTGCCGTCTGGCGGACGCGGCGAACGAGTATTTCGACCGCCGCGAACCGTGGAAAACCATCAAAACTGACGCGGAAACGACGCGCACGACCCTGACCGCCGCACTGAACGCCTTCCGCATTATCGCCATCTACCTGAAACCCATTCTGCCCGTCTACGCCGACAAGGCGATGAAACTCTTCGGCGAAACGGAATGGACGTGGGATTCGACGCGGACGGCGCGGGAGAACTGCGCCCTCGGCGAATACGAATATCTCGCCAGCCGCATCGACTCGAAGCAGGTCGAGGCGATGATCGCCGCCGCGACGGTGAAGCCCGCCGATTCGGGCGAGGTTGCCCACGAATCCCGCGCCTCGAAGAACAAGGCGAAGCCAGCCACCGCCGCGCCGGCTCTCAAGGCGGAAATCGCCTTCCCCGACTTCGAGAAACTCGATTTGCGCGTCGGAACGGTCGAAAGTTGCGAAATTGTGCCAAAAAGCACGAAACTACTCAAGTTTGTTCTAGACGCGGGAGCGCTCGGCAAGCGGACGATCTTCTCGGGCATTCGCGGCGCGTATCCCGAACCGGAGAAACTCGTCGGGAAGGAAGTCGTGTTCGTCGCGAATCTGGCCCCGCGCAAGATGTCCGTCGGTGTATCCGAAGGAATGATTCTCTTCGCGGGCGAGCCGGGTGCGAACGGGGGTGTGCTGACGCCGACCTCGTCCGCCGGCGCCGGGACGCCTGCGACTTGAACCCTACCCCCCCCCTTGCGCCGCGTACCGAAATTTGGTATACTACCCGCCATTCTTCGCAAGAGGAGGGTCGCGATACGGGCGAGTCAATCCCGTCGCGTCGTGACCGTTGGGTTCGCCCACGGTTACGATTGCAGCCGTGGGCGACTTCCTTTTATGGGGAATACTGCGTGGAGACACAACCGCACGCGAAGCCGCGTCAAACGGGCTTCCGGCGGCGACTTCGGGTGAAGTCCGCCGAGAGTGTGGTCGTCGAAATGCAGGTCAAGGTAACGAAAACAGTAAGGAAATAGCAAGAGATGCAGCAGCAAAGAGTACGCATCCGCCTTCAGGCATACGATCACCGTGTGCTGGATCAGGCCGTCGGTGGCATCATCGACACGGCCCGCGGAACGGGTGCGCAGGTTGTGGGGCCGATCCCACTGCCGACCCGCGTCGAACGCTTCACGGTGAACCGTTCGCCGAACGTCGACAAGAAGTCCATGGACCAGTTCGAGATG
>CAVDWI010000080.1:0-8999 GCA_963612485.1 Barnesiella intestinihominis | reverse complement strand
GACACCACCCGACCGTTTACTTTCAGAAAGTGCGTTTACTTCTGGACGCGACGTTTTTACGGTTGAGTAGGGGTGGGTAAGTAATGTGTGTTGTAGGGGGATTTCGGTTTCTTCGTCCAGATTTCGTGAAATGAGGGCTGCAGAGGGGGTGGGCATTTAGGTCCTCACTGACGGCCAAAACAAACATCACTGATGTTTGGGTCAAACATCAGTGATGTTTTTTAGCCCAATAAATAAAGGGGTTGCGACGAGTAAAGCCGGAAGTTCGTTTCTCGCGTTTTTCGTGAAAAATGGCAAGTTATCACATTTGAAGTCGTGGTTTTTCCTTAATTAGCAATTTTTATTGATTTCTTCGACGAACTGCCGTCGCGTGCGATCGGCAATGCGGTGTTGGGCGCGTATGCGGGCGACGCCGAGGCGATGAACAACTTCGCGGTGCTGCTCTACTGCGAGATCGCGAACCCGAGGGCCTACGACGAGGAGCGGGTCTGGAATCTTCTGTTCCGCGCCGCCATGAAGGGCTGCAAGACCGCCGCCGACAACCTCTCCGTCCTCCGCTACAATCGCGGCGAGGAAGCGGAACTCCGATTTCTATCCCGAACGCGCCCCAGTCGGGAGGTCGCCCCATGTCGCCCCATTGACGGCGGGGCGGCGGATATGATACAATACGCGGCAACGATTTGGAGGGGTGGCCGAGTGGCTGAAGGCAACGGTTTGCTAAATCGTCGTACGGGGTAAACCCGTACCGGGGGTTCGAATCCCCCCCCCTCCGCCAACTGAATCCATCCCAAATATGGTATAATACGCGCTCTAAATTGGAGACATGTTGAATGAATAGCGAACTTTTGAAGAAGGCTCATGAGAAGATTCCCTCGACGCCCGTTCTGGTGAATCTGATTTCCAAGCGCGAGCGCGAACTGATCAACGGTGCGAAGCCCCTGATTCGTCCGCAGTCCCTTGACGAAGACAAGTGTGATATTGCGCTTCGCGAAGTTGCCGAGGGCAAGTTGATTGCCGAGATCGATTTCGACGCCATCGCCCGTGCCGAGGATGCGAAGACGAAGTGGAATAAGCACGGGAGCGTCAACTCGCTGTATGCCGACTGATCGTGGTCGAGCGTAAGTTCAGTCCCCAGTTGGCGGAAAACCGCAAGGCCCGCCACGATTATACCGTGCTCGAGACAATCGAGTGCGGTATTCAGTTAACCGGCACGGAGGTGAAGTCCGTGCGGCGCGGCGGCGTTTCGCTGTCGGGGGCTTACGGGGCGGTGCTGGGGAATGAACTCTGGCTCGTTGGTGCGGACATTGCCGCGTACGAGTTCGGCAATCGCTTCAACCACAATCCGAAGCGCAACCGCAAACTGCTGGTCCACGCGAAGGAGATTCGCGAACTCCGGATGAAGACCGAGGCGAAGGGGCTGACGCTCGTGCCGTTGAAACTTTTCCTCAAGCACGGACGGGTGAAGGTCGATTTGGGCGTCTGCCGGGGCAAGGCCCTGCACGACAAGCGGGATTCCCTCAAGAAGAAGGCCCTGCGGCGTGACCTTGAAAGGGACGCCTGATTTATGGTATAATGTCCAAAACATTTCCAGATAGGAGCAAATAAAACTATGTCGATGATGAAAGGTTTCTCGAACGCATTTCGGATTCCGGAATTGCGGAAGAAAATTCTGATTACGCTCGGGCTTGTGTTCGTGTGTCGTCTCGTGTCGCAGATTCCGACGCCGGGCGTGGACTGGCGTGCGTTGCAGCAGGTGATTGAGACGGCGCGTGAGAATTCGGCGGGCGGCGGTCTGCTCGACTGGTTTAACGTCTTCACGGGCGGCGCTCTCGGTCAGTGCGCGATTGGCTTCCTCTCGATCTGGCCCTACATCTCGGCGCAAATTGTGATTCAGCTCCTCTCGTCCGTGATTCCCTCCCTTGAGAAACTGAAGAAAGAGGGCGAGACGGGTCGCCAGCAGCTCGCGCAGATTACGCGCTACCTGACGATTGTGCTCTGCATCGTGCAGTCGTGGGGCATCGCGACGGCCCTGAGCCATCCGGGCACTCTGTTCGGTCAGGCGTTCGTGGGCGTTGACCTTGTGGTGAACCCCGGGCTTGGCTTCCAGTTGATGACGGTCATCGGCATGACGTCCGCCGCGCTTTTCGTGATGTGGATCGCCGATCAGATTACGACTTTCGGCGTGGGCAACGGCGCGTCGCTCATCATCATGATTAACATCACCTCGCGTCTTCCCGATGCGCTCATCAGCGCGTGGGAACGCTACTTCGGTCTCGCGGGCGTTCAGGCCTCCGCGCCGATTGCCGAACTCCCCGTCCTGATTGGCTTCTTCCTGCTCGTCGTGATGGGCACGGTGATGCTCACGCAGGGCGTTCGCAAGGTCACGATCCATTCGACGCGCCGCTCGGTCGGAGGCGGCAACACCTACGGGATGCAGCAGACGTTCATGCCGCTTCGCGTGAACTACACGGGCGTGATGCCGATTATCTTCGCCCAGCCGCTGATTCAGATTCCGTCCGCCGTCCTGATGAAGTTCACGGATGCGGCTTCGCCGGGCTTCAGCGGAACGCTCCACCGCTTCGCCCAGCAACTCTCCGAGCCGACGGCCCTTCACCTGTGCGTCTACGCAGTGCTGATCATGTTCTTCGCGTTCTTCTGGGTGGCGACGCAGTTCAATGCGATTGACATTTCCGAGAACCTGAAGAAGGACGGCTCCTACATTCCTGGCATCCGCCCCGGTCGTGCGACGGCGGAATACCTCGACGACATGATGACGAAGATTACGCTCATCGGCGGTTCGGGTCTCCTGATTGTCGCGCTGATTCCGATGCTCCTCATGGGCTGGATGTCCGTGCCGTGGGCGATTGCGTCGTTCTTCGGCGGAACTTCGCTCCTCATCATCGTGGGCGTGGCACTCGATACGCTGCGCATTATGGAGTCTCATCTGCTCGTGCGCAAGTATGAAGGCTTCCTGTCGCACGGAACGCTGCGTGGGCGTGGCGGAGTCTGATTCAATTTCATCGCGTGTGTTCCAATGGGTCGCGGTTTTGCCGCGGCCCTCTTTCATTTCACGAGTCGATTCGCGGGGAGAAGTCTTAAGAAATCTTAAGGTTCGCGTAAGGTTCGCGCAAGGATTCTTTTCCGGAGATATGCCATAATATTTGCGTCCAAACGAAAGGGATGCAAATGCTGGCAAAATGTTATAGCGGTGCAATCAGTGGCGTGGATGCCCGGACGGTCGAGATTGAGGTCTTTTCGACGGTCGGGACGAGTTCGTTCGCCATTGTCGGTCTGCCCGACCAGGCCGTGAAGGAATCGAAGGATCGCGTTTCAACCGCGCTCAAGAACTCCGGCTTTCAGTCGAAGCGCGAGTTCGCCGTCACGGTCAATCTCGCCCCCGCCGACGTGCGCAAGGAAGGTCCGATCTACGACTTGCCGATCGCCGTCTGCCTGATCAAGGCCACGGGACGGTTGCGGAACGAGCACCTTGAGGACTATGGTCTGGTTGGCGAACTTGCGCTTTCGGGTGAAGTCCGCAAGGTTCGCGGCATCTTGCCGATTGTCATGGAAATGCAGCGCATCGGAAAGCGAGCCGTGATTGTGCCTGCCGGGAACGTGGAAGAGGCGAGCGTGGTTGCGGGAATAGACGTCATTCCAGTTAAAACCTTGCGCGAGACGGCGATGTATCTCAACGGTGAAATCGCCATTCAACCGCGAATCACCGATCTCTCCGCACTTGTCCGAAAGGATGAGGACGCGGGCGACGACTTCGCCGACGTGAAGGGACAGGAAATCATCACGCGCGCGGTCGAGGTCGCCGTCGCGGGCGGGCATAACATCCTTATGATCGGCTCTCCCGGTTCGGGAAAGACAATGATTGCCCGGCGAATTTCGTCCATTCTGCCGCCCCTGACGGTTGAGGAGGCGTTGGAAATCTCGCGCATCCATTCCGTCGCGGGCGAGGCGAAGGGGGGCGGGAAGTTCGTCACGCGTCGCCCGTTCCGTGCGCCGCATCATACCGTGAGTTCCATTGGACTGCTCGGCGGTGGGGTGAATCCGTTGCCGGGAGAGGTGTCGCTCGCCCATCGCGGCGTTCTTTTCCTCGACGAATTCGCGGAGTTTCCGCGGCAGGCGCTGGAAGTCCTGCGCCAGCCGTTGGAGGATGGTCATGTCGGCGTTTCCCGTGCGGCGGCGGCGCATGACTATCCGTCTCGGTTCATGCTGGTTGCTGCAATGAACCCGTGTCCCTGCGGTTATTTCAACGACCCGATGCATGAATGCCGCTGTTCCCAGTCGCAAATCCTCCGCTACCAGCGTCGCGTGTCGGGTCCGCTTCTGGATCGCATCGACATTCAGGTCGGGGTTTCCGCCGTGCCGTTCCGTGAACTGCTTGCCGCGAAACCGGGACGGTCGAGCGCGGAGATTCGGGCGGAAGTCGTGCGGGCAAGGCAGATTCAGGCGGAGCGTTATCGCGACAGACCTGGAATCCTGACGAATGCGGACGTGAAGAGCCGAGACTTGTCCGCCGTTTGCCAGTTGGATGCCAATGCGCAGGAAAATCTTCGCCGCACGATCGAGCGGTTGAATCTTTCCGCCCGAGCCTACGACCGCATTTTGCGCGTCTCTCGGACGATTGCCGACCTTCGGGGGGCTGTCCGCGTTGAAGAGGCGGACGTCATGGAGGCGGCGGGCTACCGCCAACTTGACGACGAAGGAAGAAGTTTTTGGGCGTGACGGGTGTTGCGCCCCTAATAAAGAAAGAAAGGAACGAAACAATGAACGAAACCATGGACACGAACAGTGCTGCGATGCGGGAATATCGTCCCGAGTTTACAATCTACCATCCGAATGGGAAAGGCACGGGTTGCGCCCTTCGGATGACGCTTCATCCGGCTCACGCCCGCCGCGATGGATGCATTATGCTCGAACTCGCGGGCCAGCGCACGGTCGGCGATCGCCACGCGGCAATCCCGAAGTTCCCGACATTCGACTGGGAGAATCGACTGGTCGTCAAACTCGGTTTCTCGGACCTCTGCAAGATGCTGCAGGTCTTTCGCAATGGGTGTGAGGCGTTGGAAGATGGCAAGGGACTCTACCATCGCTCGGCGCGGCATGCAACGCGCATTGTCTTGCGTCATCTGACCGAGCCCATTCAGGGGTATTCGCTTGAAATCTACCGGAATTCGGCGGACAAGTCGGCGGCGGACAGAAGTGCGCGGATAATCCTGACCCACTGGGAGGCTCTCGGCATTGCCCTTGCGATTGAAGATTCGATCGGGTACATCTGCTTCGGCATTCCGAAGTCGTTCGTTCGAGAATCCGCCGGGGAAGTCGAAACGCCGGAGGTCAACGATGCTTCGGCGGCGTGAGAGTGAAAACATCGGGGTTCGCAACGGAACGTGGGGCGAGGATGTGGCGGTGGAACGTCTGCGGCTTGAAGGCTGCGAGATTGTCGAACGCAACGCCCGCCCCTGTCCGTGGGATCGCCGTCTCGAAGTCGATATCATCGCCTACGACCGGAAGACCGATGCGATGGTCTTCGTCGAAGTCAAGCAACATGCGAGGCATTCCGATTTCGAGACTCGGTTGCGGAGCGTGACTCGGCATAAGCGGCGGCTTCTGCGTCTCGCCTGCAATTCGTGGCGGGTGCGGAATCGGTGGTCGGGAAATTATCGCTTTGACGTGATTGAGGTCTTTGGCGAACCTGAAAGCGGATGCCCTGAAGTCGATCACGTTCGGCAGGTGAACTTGTTCACGCCGCCCGAACGGGCGGTCAACTGGAGTCTGGACGATGAATAAGGCAATCATGAGGGATGACGGTGGAGCGCCTGATTGCGGAAGCCCGGTGATGGAGGTCGTCTGGCGATGAGACGACCTAGGCCATCATGTCTCTTTCACGGAGACGGGGGAGAGACCATCACCGAACGCCACGTTCAGGCGATTTGGTACGACCGTGCCTTCCGTCCCGCACGGTTGACGACGACGGCGGGCGAGGAAGTGCGTGTCGTCTATCCCGGCGAGTGGAATCTCGGCGCGGGGCCTGACTTTCGTCAGGCGGTTCTTGAAATCGGCCCTGAACGGCGGCGTTTCGTCGGGGATGTCGAGATTCACCTGAACCCGTCCGACTGGGAGGCACACGGACACGGAACGGACGCCGCCTATGCGAATGTGATTGCCCATGCGACTTGGCGGAAGGGGACGCCGCCGCCCTCCTTGCCGAGCGGGGCGATTTCCATCTGGCTGGGGCGTTCCTTTCTGGAGAATCCGTCGTTCTCGCCCGAGCAGATTGACTTGGGGGCGTATCCGTTCGCTCGGATGCCCGACTGCGAGCGACCGTGTTTTCGCTATCTGCAAAACAGACGCGACCTGGCGGAAGAACTTCTCGAGGATGCGGGCAGGGAGCGTCTTCAGGTGAAGGCGCGGCGGTTGCGTCGGCTTCTGGCAGACGGCGAACGCGAGCAGATTCTCTACGAGGAGATAATGGGGGCGTTCGGGTATCACAAGAACGTCATGGGTTTCCGCGCCGTTGCCCGTGCCGTGCCGTATGCGCTTGTCCGAGATGAGCCGGCGAACATTTCCGCCGCGTTTGAGACGGCGGCGGAGTTCACCGAATGGAGTCGCGGCGGAATGCGTCCCGGAAACCGCCCCGACGTCCGGCTTCGCGCGGCGGCGGCTTTTTTCACGGAAGTCCCGCTTCGGGAACTCCTTGAACGCGGCGATTTCTCAGGGGAAGGCTGTGCCGAACTTCTCCGTCTCCTGACGCAGGGCGGCCATTTCGGTCGAGGACGAGCCTCGGCTATTCTCGCCAACGTCCTCGTTCCCTTTGCCTTGGCGGAGGGACGGCTCGCGGAAGTGCCCGCGTGGCTGCCGCCCGAAGACATCTCCGCTCCCGTGCGCCTGACGGCGTTCCGCCTGTTCGGGCGCGATCACAACCCGGCTGTTCTTTACGCGGCGAATGGCGTTCGCATACAGGGGCTCATCCAAATCCACCGCAACTTCTGCCTTCAGGTTCACCCCGACTGCGGGAACTGCGGGCTGGTGGGTGAGGCGGACCCCGCGCCGCTCCTGGCGAGTCAGTGCGCGTGAACGGCGTTCATTGCGCTTTTGCGCATCTGCACGGCGCGTTCCTCGGTAAGGAACTTGGGGCGGTAGGTGAGTTTCGTCACGTCGAAGTCATAGAGTTTCGCCATCCACACGCAGGCCTGCAGGTATTCGCCTTCGCGGTTGAGGTGGAACTTGTCCTTGCCCTTGGGCTGCCCGCAGGGATCGCCCGTGATGCCGTCGGGGCTGGGCATCGCCTTGCGGAAGTCCTGCACTGCCGCACCCGTCGGGATGATGGGCAGGTTGAATTGCGCGGCGAACTTCGCGTAGGCGGCGCGTAGGCGGTCATACATCTCGTTCGGGGTGATTCCCCACTTGGCGAGCCGTCCGTCGAAGGGGGTGTAAGACCATGTTTCCTGCACGTAGACTTTCGCCTGGGGGGCGACGCGGCGGATTTCGCGCAGAAGGTTCTCGCCATACGGAAGGTAGGTTTCAGGCCGCCAGCTCTCGCCGCTCGCCTGTTGGATGGTGATAATGTCCCACCTATCCGCCGAAAGGAGGTCGTGAATGTTCGCGTGGGCCTTGCCGGACTTGTCGAAGACGACGTGCTTGGCGATTGGCGCGGCGGAATCGGTGACGCCATGGTAATTCCAGTTGATGCGGTAGGGACGGAACGCCGCGTTCGTCGCGGCGATTTCGTAGTCGCGCCAGTGGTCCCTGAGGGGACGGCCGCCGACGTACATCGAGCAGAGGTCGAGTTCAAGGCCGGGAACGGACGCGACGCAGGCGGGCATTTGCCGCAGGACGCAGATGGAAAAACTGTTGCCGATCATCAGGACTTTGAGGGACTTCTTGGTTGGCGCGTTCGTCGCGGCGGTTTCGTTGGCGGCAAAGGTCGTCGTATACAGGGATGTCGCGGCAAGCGCGGCAAGAAAGAGAGTCTTTGTGTGTTTCATGGCTGGGATTATAGCATAGAGTGCCGCGCCTTGACAAGTCGCGGCACCTTCTTGACATCTCTGGCGGTTTTTCGATAGAATATGGGCAGAAAGTGCGGGTGTGGTCATTTGTGTCTCGTGACTTCGCTCGCGAACTTTGGGAGACACGTTGAAAAAAAAGGAAAAACGACAATGAAGAAACTGATGTTTGTGGCGGTTGCTGCGGCATTGGCTGGCGGGTGCAAAGTGGTTCACGTGAACGATGGTGGCGAGTGCAATCGCATGCCGCCCATTTGCAAGGATGTCGTACACGAAAAGTACACGGTGTCCGACAAGCCGGTTACGGCGACGCAGACCGTTGAGCACGTGATGAAGCTCTTCACGTGGGGCGCGACAGCCGACCACATTGCGGACTACGTGGAGTGCCCGATGATGTTCGGCCCCACCGCGAAGGCGCGGAATGCCGCCTACGCCAAGGCGTGTTCGGATTCGGGTGCGGACGCGATCGTCGGCGCGAAGTACAAGATCACGACCGAGGACTATTTCGTCTACGGCAAGGTGACGTGCGAGATCACGGGCTACCCGGCGAAGATGACGGGTGTCGAGGTTGTCACGCCGAAGTGTGTGAAGTGAGGAAGTAAGCCCTTTCGCAAGCCTTTTGCCGCGTTCTCCACGTGAAACGCGGCAAAAGGCTCGTTCACGACCCCACAGAAGAAATCTGGTCGCCGGACAAAGTAAATGCAACTGTCGGCAGAGTAAATGCAACGAATCGTCCTGACTTGCATTTAACCTGTCCGAAGCGGGGCGTCTGACAGTCCGGGCCGTTTGGCGGGAGGCGACGCTTCGGGTCGGGGTGCAGCTCGCTCCGAGGTTTTTTCGGGAGCCCTGCCGACGCGGCCGCGCCGAGGTGAACCGGCCCTGCTCCTTTTGCTTCCGCACCGGCCTGGCGCGGTCAATCGTGGCGTCGCCAGCCGCATCGGTCCCGAAAAAACTCTCCGCGACTCACCCCGCCCCTCCGCTCGC